>CAZJZC010000034.1:0-18915 GCA_964550365.1 uncultured Gemmatimonadales bacterium
GCCGGCGCCGCCAGCGTGATGATGGGCTCGATGCTCGCCGGCACCGAGGAGAGCCCCGGCGAGTCCATCCTGGCCGAAGGACGCCGCTTCAAGGTCATCCGGGGGATGGGCTCGCTGGCCGCCATGCAGGAAGGCTCCGCCGACCGCTACTTCCAGGAAGGCGAGATGTCCGCCCGCAAGATGGTCCCCGAGGGCATCGAGGGACGCGTGCCCTACAAGGGCCCGGTGGCCGACGTGGTGTACCAGCTGGTGGGCGGCCTGCGGAGCGGCATGGGCTACTGCGGGGCGGCCACCATCGCCGCGCTCCACGCCGACACCGAGATGGTGCGCATGACCGCCGCGGGCCTGCGCGAATCGCACCCGCACGACGTCACCATCACGCGCGAAGCGCCCAATTACAGCGCCTAGGCCGCGCGACGCGTAGATTCAGACACCCGACCCAAAGAGAGAGCAGGGCCTTGAGCGACAACGCGCCAGCGCGCGAACAGTGGGGTTCGCGCATCGGTCTCATCCTCGCCATGGCGGGCAACGCCGTCGGCCTCGGCAACTTCCTGCGGTTCCCGCGCCAGGTGGTCGACAACGGCGGCGGGACCTTCATGATCCCGTACTTCATCGCCTTCGTGCTGGTGGGCATCCCGCTCATGTGGATCGAGTGGGGCGTCGGCCGGAAGGGCGGCCAGCACGGTCACGGCTCGCTCCCCGGCATGTTCCACAGCCTGTGGAAGCACCCGGTCGCCAAGTACCTCGGCGTCTGCGGCCTGTTCAACACCATGGTGGTGCTGATCTACTACTGCTACATCGAGTCGTGGACGCTGGCCTGGACCTTCTTCTCGATCCGCGGCGACATGCAGGGGCTCACCGAGGAGGGGATGAAGAACTTCCTCTACTCGTACCAGAACCTGAGCGACCCGAGCGTCCACGCCACCTGGACGCCCTTCGCGTTCTTCGCCGTGACCCTGCTGGTGAACTTCTGGATCGTCGGCAAGGGCATCTCGGCCGGGATCGAGAAGCTGGCCAAGATCGGCATGCCCATCCTGTTCGTGTTCGCCGCCATCCTGGTCATCCGGGTGCTGACCCTGCCGGCCGCCGAGGCCTCGCCGTGGGACGGCCTCAACTTCATGTACACGCCCGACTGGGCCGCGCTGGCGCGCCCGGCCGTCTGGCTGGCCGCGGCGGGCCAGATCTTCTTCACCCTCTCGGTGGGCATGGGCTCGCTGTCGGCCTATGCCTCGTACCTCAAGAAGGACGACGACATCGCCCTGTCGGGCCTGGCCACCGCGGCCACCAACGAGACGGCCGAGGTGGTGCTCGGCGGCTCGCTGGCGATCCCGGCGGTGGTGACCTTCTTCGGGGTGTCGTCGGCCATCACCATCGCCAACGCCGGCGGATTCGACCTCGGGTTCATCTCCATGCCGCTGGTCTTCAACCGCCTGCCCGGCGGCCCGATGGTCGCCGCGGCCGCCGGGATCATGTGGTTCGGCCTGCTGTTCTTCGCCGGCATCACCTCGTCGGTGTCCATGGCGACGCCCATGCTGTCGTTCATGGAGGAGAACTTCGGCTGGAAGCGCCGCAAATCGGTCGCCATGGTGGCCGCCATTGCGCTCTCGCTCGGTCTGGCGCACATCATCTGGTACCAGCGCGGCTTCCTGGACGAGTGGGACTACTGGGCCGGCACCTTCGGGCTGGTGGTCTGCGCCATGTTCGAGGTGGTGCTGTTCGTCTGGGTCTTCGGGCCCGACAACGCCTGGCGGGAGATCAACCAGGGCGCGCAGATGCGCATCCCGATCGTGTTCAAGTTCGTGCTGACGTACGTCACGCCGGCCTTCCTGCTGGTGCTCATGGGCTGGTGGACGGTGCAGGACGCCATCCCGACCCTGCTGCTGCGGGGCAAGGCCGAGATCGAGCACCCCGTGCGCTGGGCGTCCCGGGCCGTGATGGTCGGCATCCTGCTGTTCCAGCTGTGGCTCATCCGCGCCGCGTTCCGGCGCCGGGCCGCGGAAGGGAGGCCCTGGTGAACACGCTGCCGCTGGTGTTCATGCTCAGCGCCTGGATCTGCGTGCTGGGTCTGACGACCTGGTGCTTCGCGAGGCTGGTGAAGGTGGACCCGTCGAAGGAGAAGGTGCCGCCGCCGGGCACCTCCCTCTAGGCCGCCGCCCCCGGGGCGGCGCGGCCGAGTACCTCAACGCGCAGGGGAACCATGAGCCTGTTCCGACGCAAGTCGCTCGCCGAGCTGATGCCCGAGGAGGACGAGCACAGTCTCAAGCGGGCCCTCTCGGCCACCAACCTGGTGTTCCTCGGCATCGGGGCCATCATCGGCGCCGGCATCTTCGTCCTGACCGGCACGGCCGCCGCCCAGTACGCCGGCCCGGCCATCGTGCTCTCGTTCGTGCTGGCCGGCGCGGGCTGCCTGTTCGCCGGCCTGTGCTACGCCGAGTTCGCCTCGATGATCCCGGTGGCCGGCAGCGCCTATACCTACGGCTACGCCACGCTCGGCGAGCTGATGGCGTGGATCATCGGCTGGGACCTGATCCTCGAGTACCTGTTCGCCGCGTCCACCGTGGCGGTCGGCTGGTCCGGCTACTTCACCGCCCTCATGTCGGAACTCGGCGTCCGGCTCCCGCCGTCGCTGGTCGGCGCGCCGTTCGCGGTCGAGGGCACCCACACGCTGGTGCGCTCCCAGCTGTGCGTCGACCCGGCCACCGGCGGCATCGCCGTCAACGAGGTGAGCCGCACGCCGGTCGCCATCGCCGACTGCGTCGCCGGGGGCTTCACGCTGGGCCACGGCATCCTGAACGTGCCGGCCATGCTGCTGGTCGTGCTGCTGACCATCCTGCTGGTCATCGGCATCAAGGAGTCGGCCCGGTTCAACAACGTCATCGTGGTGGTGAAGGTCGCCATCGTCCTGGCGGTGATCGGCTTCGGCTTCAAGTACGTCAACACCGCCAACTGGCAGCCGTTCATCCCGCCGAACACCGGCGAGTTCGGCCACTTCGGCTGGAGCGGCGTCCTGCGCGGCGCCGGGGTGATCTTCTTCGCCTACATCGGGTTCGACGCGGTCTCCACGGCCGCCCAGGAGGCCAAGAACCCCAAGCGCGACCTGCCCATCGGCATCCTCGGCAGCCTGGCCGTCTGTACCCTGCTGTACATCGCCATGGCCGCCGTGATGACCGGCATCGCGCACTACAGCGACCTCGATGTGCCGCACCCGGTGTTCGTGGCGATCCAGAAGGCGGGCCCGGGGCTGGCGTGGCTCGGCTACTTCATCAACATCGGGGCCATCGCCGGCCTTGCGTCCGTGGTGCTCGTGATGCTCATGGGCCAGCCGCGAATCTTCTACTCCATGTCGCGCGACGGCCTGCTGCCCCCGATCTTCGGCAGGGTGCACCCGAAGTTCCGCACGCCGTGGGTGGCGACCATCATCACCGGGACCACGGCCGCCCTCATCGCCGGCCTGTTCCCCATCGGCCTGCTGGGCGAACTGGTGTCCATCGGCACCCTGCTGGCCTTCGTGATCGTGTGCGCCGGCATCCTGGTCCTGCGCTACATCCAGCCCGACCTGCCGCGGCCGTTCCGCACGCCGTTCGTGCCCGTGGTGCCGGTGCTGGGCATCCTCATCTGCGGCTACATGATGTGGGGACTCCCGCTGGACACCTGGCTGCGCCTGCTGGTCTGGATGGCGCTGGGCATCGCCATCTACTTCCTCTACGGGCGGAGCCACAGCGCGCTGAACCGGAAGGCGTAGCGCTCCATCCCTTGCCCGGCGGGCGGCTCGTCGGTTGCTTTCAGCGCCGATGAGCCGCCCGTCGCATCTCGAACCCGTCCCTGACGGCCGCCTGGCCGGCGCCCGCGCCGTCGCCGAGGCGGTCGGCGCCGCCCGGCGCGTCGTGCTGACCACGCACGTCAACGCCGACGGCGACGGCATGGGCAGCGAGGTCGCGCTGGTTCACCTCCTGCGCGGGCTCGGCAAGGACGTCGTCATCGCCAACCCGACGCCGGTCCCCGACCGCTACCGGTTCCTGGTCGATCCGGTGGCGGTCCACGACCGCACCGCCGAGCCGGGGCCGGCCCTCAAGGCCGCGGACCTGTTCCTGGTGCTCGACATCGCCGACCTGGGACGGCTCGGGGCGCTGGCCGAGGCCATCCGCGCCCGCGCCATCGTCACCGGATGCGTGGACCACCATGTGTCGCCCGGTACCCTGCCGGCCGGCCCCCGGCTCGTCGATCCGGCGGCCGCCGCGACCGCCGAGCTGGTCTACGACCTCGCCGTGGCCAGCGGCTGGCCCATCGAGACCGAGACGGCGCGGGCGCTGTACGTCGGCCTGCTGACCGATACCGGGGGGTTCCGCTTCGGCAACACGACGCCGCGGGTCCTGCGCGTCGCCGCGTCCCTGCTGGAGACCGGCGTCAGCCCCGAGCGGGTCTACGAGAGCGTCTACGCCACGGCCCCGGCGGGGCGCATCCGCCTGACGGCCGAGGTGCTCGACACGCTCGAGGTCGAGCCCGCGATCGGCCTGTCGTGGGTCACGGTGCCGACGGGCGCGCTCGAGCGCCACGGCGTGAGCGCCGATGACCTGGACGGCCTGGTCGAGCACGCCCGCTCGATCCAGGGCACCCGGCTGGCGATGCTGTTCCGGGTGCTGGCCAGCGGCCGGGTGAAGGTCAGCTTCCGCTCCGTCGGCGACTTCGACGTCTCCCAGTTCGCGCACCAGTTCGGCGGCGGCGGCCACGCCAAGGCGTCCGGCGCCGCGATCGCCGGGTCGCTCGAGGAGGTCCGTGCCCGGGTGCTGGACGCGGCGCGCGCCGCACTCTCCGCCGGCCGGCCGACCGGCTAGCTTTCGGGCATGAGTCAGGAACTGAAGGCGCGTATCGGGGCGGCGCTGACCGCCGTGGTGCATCCGCGCACCGGCAAGGACGTCATCTCGGCCGGCCTCGTCAGCGAGATCGGCGCCGACGAGGGCGGCGACGTCCGGATCACCTTCCTCCTCGGCGCCGACGATCCGGCCGGGCTGGTCCGCGAGACGCGCAAGGCGGTGGAGGCCGTGCCCGGCGTCCGGTCGGTGAAGGTCGATGTCCGGACGCCCGCCGCCGCCCCCGGCGATCGCGTGCCGAAGCCCTCGCCCGCGCCGACGCCGCGCGAACTGCCCCACCTGGGGCGCGTGATCGCGGTCTCCAGCGGCAAGGGCGGCGTCGGCAAGAGCACCGTCTCGGTCAACCTGGCGGCCGGGCTCGCCGCCCGCGGGCACCGGGTGGGCGTCATGGACGGCGACATCTACGGCCCCAACATGCCGCGCATGTTCGGCGTCGTCGGCCAGGAGCCGCCGGTCGTCGAGCGGCGGATCCGGCCGCTCGAGGCGCACGGGGTCAAGCTCATCTCGCTCGGGAGCCTGGTGGCGCGCGACGTCGCCACCATCTGGCGCGGGCCCATCATCACCAAGATCATCCAGCAGTTCCTGGCCGACGTGGAGTGGGGCCAGCTCGACTGGTTCATCGTGGACCTGCCCCCCGGCACCGGCGACGCCCAGCTCTCGCTGGTCCAGAACGTCCAGGTCGCGGCCGGGATCATCGTCACCACGCCGCAGGAGGTCGCCGTGGGCGACGCCCTGCGCGGGGCGAAGATGTTCGAGAAGGTCGGCGTCCCGCTCCTGGGCATCGTGGAGAACATGTCGTGGTTCGCCCTGCCCGACGGCACCCGGACGCACATCTTCGGCCAGGGCGGCGGCCGGCGGCTGGCCGAGGAGCTCGGCGTGCCCCTGCTCGCCGAGGTGCCGCTCGACCAGCGGGTGCAGGAGTTCGGCGAGGCGGGCACGCCGGTGGTCCTGCGCGCCCCCGATTCGGCGGCCGGCCGGGCCCTCGGCGGCCTGGCCGAGACCGTCGAACGGACAGCCGGCGCGCTGACCGTGGACCTGCCGGTCATCTCGGAGTAGCCGCGCTCCGCGCCGTCCTGGCCCTGCTCGCGCTCGCGCCCGCCGCGGCGCACGCGCAGGCCGCCGACCCGCTCACCGCCGCCGCGATCGTGGCCGGCCAGGAGCTCATCTACCGCGGCCGGTTCGGCGCGGCCCAGCTGTATTTCTCGCGCCTCTCGGCCGAGCATCCCCGCGAGACGGCCGGCCCGACGCTCGAGGCGTCGGCGCTCATCTGGTGGGGCGAGGCGCGCGACGAAGAGACCTACCAGGCCGTGACCGTCGACAGCCTGCTCACCGAGGCGGTCCGGCGCGGCCAGGCCGCCGTCGACAGCGCCGCCGACGACGCGGCCCGCGCCGAGGCCCTGCTGTGGCTGGGGACGGCCCACGGCTACCGCGCCCGGCAGGCCGAACTGCTCGGGAATCTCTGGCGCGCCGCGCGCGAGGCCAGGACCATGCGCGACCTCCTGGCGCGGGCACTGGAACTCGATTCGGCCTGCGTGGACTGCGTCCTCGGGCTCGGCGCCTACGAGTACTCGCTGGCGCGCGCCGGCGCCGTGGCCCGGCTGGTGGCGCGCATCGTGGGCCTCGGGGGCGGCAGCGACGCCCAGCGGGGACTCGAGCGCATGCGGCTGGCGAGCGAATCGGGGCGCTACTTCCGTTCCGAGGCCCGCTGGGTCTACGCCAACTCGCTGCTGCGCGAGGGGTCGCGCGACCAGGCCCTGCGCGAGGAGGGCCTGCGGATCATCGGCGCTCTGGCCCAGCAGTTCCCGGAGAACCCGGTGTTCCGCCGCGCCGCCGGGACGGGCGTCCCGACACCGTGAGCGGGCCGACCGCCCGCCGCACCACGCTCATCAGCGGGCCCATCGCGCCCACCGTCATCCGGCTCGCCCTGCCGGCCGTGGCGACCACGCTGCTCCAGCTGGTCTTCCTGCTCATCGACACCTTCTGGGTCGGCCGCATCCTCGGCGCGTCGGCCCTGGCCGCGGTGGCCACCGCCGGCTTCGCCGTCTGGATCATCGCGGCGCTCGGCGAGATGATCGCCGTCGGGCTCACGGCCGTGGCCGCGCGCCGGCACGGCGAGGGCGCGCACGGCCTGGCGGCCGTGGTGGCCGGCACCACCATGGTGCTGGCCCTGGGGCTCGGCCTGGCCGTGGCGGCCTTCGGCTGGGCCCTGGTGCCGGCGCTGTTCGACGCCATGCGGACGCCGCAGGACGTCACCGACCTGGGGCGGCTCTATCTCACGACGTACCTGCTGGGCACCCCGCTGGTCTTCGGCTTCCTGGCCTCCGAGGCGACCTTCCGGGCCTCGGGCGACACCCGGACCCCGCTGCTGCTGCTGGGCGCCTCGGTCCTGCTCAACGTGGTGCTCGACCCGCTGCTCATCACCGGGTTCGGCCCGTTCCCGGCCCTCGGCATCGCCGGCGCCGCGGTCGCCGCCATCCTGACGCGCGGCGCGGCGCTGGCCCTGGGGTTCGTCATCCTGGTGCGGCGGCGGCTGGTGCGGCTGAGCGTCATGGACTGGCCGTCGGCCTTCACCGCCCTGCGCCTGGGCATGCCGACCGCGGCCACCGGCGTGTTCTTCAGCCTGGTCTACATCGGGCTGGCGCGCATCACGACCCGCTTCGGCACGCCGGCGCTCGCGGCCCTCGGCATCGGCCACAAGCTGGAGGGCCTGTCCTACATGGTGGCGATGGGCTTCGGCCTGGCCGCCGCGGCCGTCGTCGGCCAGAACCTGGGCGCCGGCCGGGCCGACCGGGCCCGCCGCGCCGGCTGGATCACGGCCGGCTACGCCTGCAGCGTGGGCGCGCTCGTGGGGCTGGCGTTCCTGGCCTTCCCCGACCTCATGGTCGGCGTCTTCACCGACGACCCGCTCGTCATCGCGGACGGCGCGTTGTACCTTCGCGCCATGGCGCTCGCGCAGATTACCATGGGCCTCGAGATCGTGCTGGAGTCGGCGCTCGGCGGCGCCGGCTACACCGTGATGCCCATGCTCTGGAACGGGCTCTTCACCCTCGCGCGCATCCCGCTGGCGGCCTGGCTGGCGGGCACCATGGGCGTGGGCGGCGTCTGGCTGGCCATCGGCGCCACCGCCGTGGCGCGCGGCGTCGCCATGGCGCTGTTGTGGCGCGACGGCCGCTGGGAGCGGGTGCGGCTGTGAGCGTCATCACCCTGCTGACCGACTTCGGCACCGCCGACGGCTACGTGGCCCAGGTGAAGGGCATCCTGCTGAGCCAGGCGCCCGGCATCCAGCTGGTGGACCTGGCCCACGACATCGCCCCCGGCGACGTGGCGGCGGCCGCCTGGGCCGTGGCGCGGGCCTGGCGCCGGTTCCCGGCGGGCACCGTGCACCTCACGGTCGTGGACCCCGGCGTCGGCACCTCCCGGCGGGCCCTGGCCGTGTCGGCGGGCGGCCAGTACTTCGTGGGGCCCGACAACGGACTGCTCACCGACGTGTTCGACGAACGCGGCCACGCGGTGGTGGCGCTCCGCTCCGTCCCGACGGCCGCGCCGACCTTCCACGCCCGGGACGTGTTCGCGCCGGCGGCGGCCAAGCTGGCCCGCGGCGGCCAGCTCGCCACGCTCGGCGTCCGCCTGGCCGATCCGGTGCGCCTGCCGCGTCCGCCGCTCCAGCGCCGGGGCGTCAACGTCGTCGGACAGGTGGTCCACGTCGACCGCTTCGGCACCCTGGTGACCAACCTGCCGGCCGACCGGCTGGCGGGCGACGCGCACGCGCGGCTGGGTGTCTACGACCTGCCCGTGCGGCAGACCTTCGCCGACGTGCCGCCGGGGGCCCCGGTGGCGTTCATCGGTTCGGCGCGCACGCTCGAGATCGCCGTCCGCGATGGACGGGCCGACGAGCTGCTGGGATTGACACGGGGTGCCGAGGTCCGCGCCACGGCGCGGAAGCGCGAGGGACCGCTGGCGCGGGAGAGCCGGTCGGGTTGAGCCGACTCAGTCGACCCAGACGACGTCGATCCCGCCGATCGATGCGGTGACGTTCAGGGTGAGCCGCGGCCGGGTGGACTGGTAGTTGGCCGAGTAGTAGGTGTTGCCGCGCTTGGTGAACCCGGCGGCGTCGAACGAGGCGAGGAACCGGTTCACGGTCACGGCGACGCCCAGGTCGCGCGGCAGGCGCAGGTGCACGGCGCCGATCCCGACGGCGATCTCGGCCGCCATCGAGGTGCGCCAGGCGCCGGTGAAGTCCAGCGTGACCTCGCCCAGGCCGCCGTCGAACCGCACCCGCTCGCAGTTGGAGTTCCCCAGGCCCGTCGCCGAGAATTCGGCGGCGCCGGCCGCCATCGTCAGTTCCTCGCAGGCGATCGGGTTGGCCCGGCTCCACCGCATCCGCGTCTGCGACGCGCCCGTCCGATAGACGGCGCGCCGGATGGCCAGGCCGCCGAGGTCGACGTCCGACTCCACGGCGCCCAGCTCCATGGTGAGGCGGAGCGGCACGTCGCCGCTCAGGCCGAGGTCCAGCATGCCGGCCTGCTCGTTGCGCCGGCCGCCCAGCGAGACGTTGATGTTCTCACGCCCCCGCACCCCGAGCCGCAGCGACGCCGTCGCCGGGTCGTACTCCCGCACCGGGCTGAAGCGCTCCTCGTCGTAGCGCATGGCCATCCGGTAGAGCTGGCCGGTGCCGGCCGTCGCCAGGCGGAATCGGCCCACGCCGTACTGCACACTGACGTTGAGTTCCCGTTCGCCGTGCGCCTGGCGCGCGGACGTGAGATCGCGCCAGGTCTGCGCCGACGCCGGAGCGGCGGACGCCAGCACGGCGATGCCCGCCAGCGCCAGGCCGCCGGCGCCCCCGGCCAGGTTCACTGCTGCTGCATCCGGGACGCCGTCGGCGTCGCCGGCGGCGTGGCCCAGAGATACTCGTCGGACATCTCGCCGAAGTGCCGGCCGGCGAAGGCCTCGCGCAGTCCGGCGCGCGAGAGCAGCACGGCGCCGAAGCCCACCGTCGCGGCCAGCCAGGTCACGATCGCGGCGGCCACCTTGAAGACCAGGACCACCGGCCCCATCCAGCCGGTCAGCGCCGCGGCGGCCCACAGGCCCAGCAGGCCGATCAGGCCGGTGAACAGGTAGCCGTAGGCGTTGGGCGCCCGCACGAAGGCGCCGTTGGCCATGCGCCGGCGCGCGAAGGTCTCGCCCACCGCGTGCGCCACGGCCAGGTAGCCGCCCACGAACGCGAGGATCGCGGCCACCACGTAGGCCACCGCGGCGAACGGCAGCAGCAGGATGCCCACCAGGGTGAAGATGAGCCCCACGCACAGCATGGCGAAGGTCGGCAGCAGCAGCAGCTGACCGAGCAGGCCCGCGACCATCGAGCGGCCGAAGGAGTGCCGGGCGGTGTCGGCCACCACCTCCAGGTAGCGGCGCCCGAAGAAGACGGTGCCGAAGCCGAGCATCGCGAAGGCGACGAACAGCGCCAGCACGTTGCGGACGTCGCGGAACAGCCGGTCGAACGCCGTCGCCGCCGGCGACTCGCGCACCTCGCGGCGCCGCGGCGCCGCGTCGGCTTCGGCCGCGCGCCGCAGTTCGGCGGGCGCGATGGTCTTGATGTCGCCGCGCACCGTGCCGCCCTCGTCGAGCACCCGCCCGCCGATCGACACGGCGCTCCGCTCGATGAGCGCGCCGCGATGGTACCGCACGTCGCCGAACAGGGCCACGACACTGCCGCTCACGTGCCCGTAGACGTCGGCATCGCCCCGGTAGACCACCAGGTCGCCCTCCACCCGCTCGCCCGCGGCCACGCGCACCGACCCCAGCCTCAACTCGCTCGAGCGCACCGCCTCGGCCACCTCGGGCCCCACGTCGTGGAGCGCCTCGAGCTGGCGGTTCATGTCGTCGAGCGCCTCGAGGTCACGCAGCCGCAGGACGACGCCCGGCGGGCCGCCGTCGATCAGCACGCGGACGGAATCCGCCGCCGCCGCACCCGGGGCGCGCTGTCCCGCGATGCCGAGACCGCGCACGGCGTCGTCGAGCCGCGCCTTGCCGTCGGCCTCGGACCCGTCGAGGCCGCTCAGGCGCCAGTCCCGCAGGGCGACCAGCAGGGCCCGCGTCTCCAGGTCGGCGCCGTCGGCCAGCAGCCGGCGCCACGAACGCTCCAGACGGCCCCCCGGCGCGTAGCGGCCCGCCTCGGCGCCGTCGATGAGGATCCGACCCCCGCGCAGGGACATGGTGTGCGTCCGGCCGCCCGCCGAGCCGAGCTCCAGCGTGGCCTCCCGGGCGCTGACCGCGATGGCGTGCGAGACGATCTCGTCCTGACCGAAGGTCCGCAGGACCCGCCGCAGGTACGCGATGCTGCTGCTCAGGGCCGCCTGGGCGTCGTCGCGCAGGCCCAGGTCGTCGAGGCCCGAGGCCTGGCCCGACGCGGGCAGGGTCAGGGCCGCCGCCGCGAGGAACGCGAGGCTACGCCGGAAGCTTGACCGCATCGTTCCCCCTCGGAGGGCGCAGCAGGACGTGGAGGCCGAAGGCACAGCCGGCGTACAGCGCGGCGAGCAGGCCGGCGCCGAGCCACAGCCGGGCGCCGGAGAGCGGGATCTCGCGCGCGAGCGACACGATGCCGGACGAGACCGCCCAGCCCGCGAGCGCGATCCCGACGTCACGCACCAGCGCGCCGGCGCCGGCCAGGAGCCAGTCGAGCCCGGGGATGACCGAAGGACCGTTCGCCAGCACCAGCGAGAACAGCACGAACAGCGCGATACTCGCCGCCACCGCGTAGCCGCCGGCCAGGGCCAGCGCGCGGCTCGGCTGGGTCAGCCAGCGCGTGGCGCGGCGGTACTGCACCAGCGGGCGGGCCGGGGCCAGCTGGACGCGGTTCATCACCTTGCCGGCGAACGCGCGGCTGGGACCTCGGTCTTCCAGGCGCGCGAGCGCCCGCAGGACCAGAGCATCCATCTCGTTGTCGGACAGCGGCTTACGCGTCACAAAGTGGCCTCCATGTGACCCTACGGCCCCCCGGGGTCGGCGGTTTCATCAGCGGAAGGGCTCCAGGAGTTCCCGGAGTTCCAGCCGGGCGCGGTGGATATAGGTCTTCACGGTACCGAGCGGCAGATCGAGCACCTCGGCGATCTCCTCGTAGCTCCGGCCTTCGACATGACGGAGCAGGATGCAGGAGCGGTACTCGGGGCGCAGCCGGCCGATGGCCGCCTCGATCAGGCGGCCGAGTTCGCGCGACTCCAGCTCGGCCAGCGGCGTCTCGGAGCGGTCGGCGGCCTGCAGGGTCGTCGCCTCGACCTCGTCCCGGGTCCGGGCGTCCGGCGCCCCGTCGAGGGAGAGCGTGTCGAGTTCCCGCCGGCGCAGCTGATCGATGGCGACATTGTTGGCGATCTTGAAGATCCAGGAGCTGAACTTGTATTCCGGCCGGTAGGACTCCAGCGCGTTCAGCACCTTGACGAAGGTGTCCTGCGCCAGGTCCTCGGCCAGCGCCCGGTCGCGCACCATGCGGTAGATGAGCGCGAACACCGGGCGCTCGTAGCGCCGGATGAGTTCGCGGTAGGCGGCCTCCCGGCCCTCGCGGGCGAGCGCGACGATCTCCTGGTCGGAGCGGGTCTGGAGGTCTTTCCCCAGGGGCATCGGGCGGGTAATCTACGATGCTCATGCCCCACCGCCCTCATCACGCGTCCCGGTGACCGCTCCGCCGGTGCCGGCCGGTTCCGGCGCGCCGCCCCTGGACAAGCGCCGATACGTCCGCGGCATCTTCTCCGACATCGCGCCCCGGTACGACCTGCTGAACCGGATGCTGTCGTTCAGCATCGACCGGCGCTGGCGCCGCGCCGCCGTCGACCGGCTCGCCTGGGACCGCCGCCCCGCCGGCCGCTACCTCGATGCCTGCGCCGGGACCCTCGACCTGGCCACCGAGCTGGCCCGCCGGCCCGGGTTCCGGGGGCGGGTCGTGGCCACCGACTTCGCCCTGCCCATGCTCCGCATCGGGGCCGGCAAGCCGCCGACCGGCACCGTCCATGCGGCCGCGGCCGACACGCTGCAGCTGCCGGTCGCCGACGCCACCTTCGACGGGGCCACGGTCGGCTTCGGGGTCCGGAACCTGGCCGGCCTGGACCTGGGCCTGCGGGAACTGGCGCGCGTGCTGCGCCCACAGGCGCGGCTGGTGATCCTGGACTTCACCACCCCCCGGTTCGCGCCGCTGCGCTCGCTCTACCTGTTCTACTTCCGGCGGGTCCTGCCGCTGGTCGGCCGGCTGGTCTCGGGACACCCCACGGCGTACACCTACCTCCCGGACTCGGTCATGGATTTCCCGGAGCCGGGGGAGCTCGAGAGGCGCCTCGGCGAGGCCGGCTTCCGGGACACGGAGCATCGGCTCCTGTCCGGCGGCATTGCGGCAATTACATGGGGCACAAAGGCTTAGTTCGGGAGCACATGACTTTGCCGCCGTCCAGTGCTCCCGGCGTCCGCGGTGTTGACGGACAGATGCTCCACGGCGGAGGCCGTCTGGCGGCCTATGCCAACTTCGTCAAGGTCGCCCACACCGTCTTCGCCCTCCCGTTCACGGTGGTCGGCATCGTCACCGCCGGGCGGACCTACCCGATCCGGGCGCTCGACGTGGCGCTCGCGGTGAGCGCGTTCGGCGCCGCCCGGTTCGCCGGCATGGGCTTCAACCGGATCGCCGACCTCAGGTGGGACGCCCTCAACCCGCGCACCGCGGGCCGCGAGCTGCCCAGCGGACGGATGAGCGGCCGGGAAGCCTGGGTCCTGGTCCTGCTGGCGGGCGCCCTCTTCGTGCTCTGCGCCGGCCTCCTCAACCCGCTGTGCCTGGCGCTCTCGCCCCTGGCCCTCGCCTGGGTCATGGGCTACTCGTTCACCAAGCGCTTCACGGCGTTCTCGCACCTGTGGCTGGGCTGGGGGCTGGCCATCGCCCCGGTCGGCGGCTACCTCGCGATCGCCGGGGAGTGGAGCCTGCCCTGGTGGCTCCTGGTGCTCATCGCCGGTGCCGTGGCATGCTGGGTGGGCGGGTTCGACATCATCTACGCCCTTCAGGATGAGGCCTTCGATCGGGAGCATGGTCTCCGATCCGTGCCCGTGCTCCTCGGAGCATCACGAGCCATCCTGGCGGCCAGGGCGCTGCACGCGGCGGCCCTCGGCCTGCTGGCAGCCTTCTGGGTGAACTCGGGGTTCGGCTGGGTGTTCGGGGCTTCCATCGCGGTGGCAGGGATCCTGCTGGCCTGGGAGCACCGACTGGTTCGGGCCGGGGACTATTCCAGGCTGGACACGGCGTTCTTCACCATGAACGGGGTCATCTCGGCCGTGGTGATGGTGGGGGCCATCCTCGATGCCGCCCTCTAGGACCCGCCCCCCGAAGCCCGGGAGCACGGCGCCCGGGCCAAAGGTCAAGCGGCCGCCGCCACCGAAGCCGCCGGCCCATCCGGTCCGGCGGCCGGCACCAGATCGGAGGGGTTCGTGAAGCAGCTTCCGGTGGTACTCGCGATCACGGGAGCATCGGGAGCACCGTACTCGGTCAGACTGCTGGAAGTCCTGGCCGGCGGGGGCATCCCGGTCTGGCTGCTGGTATCGGCCCACGGCTGGCGCCTGCTCAAGGAGGAGTGCGGCATCGGGACCGTGGCGGCCCTCCGCAAGGCGACCGGCGGCGACTGGTCCGGCGTGACGCACTTCGATGACAAGGACCGGGGCGCCCGCCCGGCCTCGGGCTCGGCGCCCACGGCCGGCATGGTCGTCTGTCCCTGCTCCATGGGCACCCTGTCGGCCATCGCGCACGGCACCAGCCGCTCGCTCGTCGAGCGCGCCGCGGACGTCACCCTGAAGGAGCGGCGGCGCCTCATCCTGGTCCCGCGGGAGACGCCGCTCTCGCTGGTGCACGCCCGGAACATCGTGGCGGTCACCGAGGCCGGCGCCACCGTCCTGCCGGCCTCGCCGGGGTTCTATCACCGCCCCCGGGACGTCGGGGCCCTGGTGGACTTCATCGTCCAGCGCATCCTCGACCACCTCGACGTCGATGCCGAGCTGGTGCCGCGCTGGGGCGGCAGGGCGCGGCGCCGGTGAGGCTCGGCATCATCTCGGACACCCACGGTCTCCTGCGGCCGGAGGTCCACGACGTGTTCTCGGCGGTGGACCGCATCCTCCACGCCGGCGACGTGGGCGACGAATCCATCCTCGAGGAGCTGGCGCTGCTGGCGCCCGTGACCGCGGTGTACGGCAACACCGACGGCTGGGCCCTGCGCCGGCGGCTGGGTGCCGTGGCCGAGGTGGCGATCGACGGCTTCCGGTTCGTGGTGGTCCATGGCGACGAGCTCGGATCGCCCAGTCCCGAGGCGCTGAAGGACGCGTGGCCCGAGGCCGACGTGATCGTCTACGGCCACACGCACCAGCCCCTGATCCGCGACTTCCCCGACTTCTCGGTGACGCTGAATCCCGGTTCGGCGGGGCCGCGGCGCTTCGACCTGCCGGTCAGCGTGGCCATCATGGAGACCGAGCCCGGCATCCCGCCGCGGGCGAGGATCGTCCGCCTGCTGTAGAATACCGCAGTGGCTACCGTCATCCTGGGCATCGGCGCGCTGGTCTTCGTGGCGCACCTGCTCGTCACGGCCTTCCAGCGCACGCGCATCCCCGACGTGCTGATGCTCATCAGCATCGGCATCCTGCTCGGGCCGGTGCTGGGCATCGTGCAGTCCGAGGACCTCGGCAGGGTGGGCGAGGTGCTCGGCGAGGTCGCCCTCGTCGTCATCCTGTTCGAGGGCGGCACGATGCTCGACCTCGGCGTCCTGGGCCGGTCGCTGACGACCACCGTGCGTCTGACCGTGAGCACCTTCCTGGCCACGGTGGCCGTGGTCGCCACGGCGGGGCTGGTGGCGTTCGACCTGCCGGTGCTGTCGAGCCTGATCCTGGGCTGCACGCTGGCGGGCATCGCGCCCCCGGTCGTGATCCCCCTGGTGCGCTCGCTGCGGGCGACCGAGAAGGCCGCGACGGTCGTGGTCCTGGAATCGGCGCTGGCCGAGGTGCTGGCCATCGTCATGGTGTTCAGCCTCATCACCGCCGCCCTGGCGGGCGCGGTGAGCCCGCCGCGGCTGGTCGGGTCGGTGCTCTCCACGGTGCTCTTCGCCGTGGTCCTCGGGACCCTTGGCGGCGTGGCGTGGCTGCGGGTGCTGGAGGTGGTGCGCGAGGTGCCGAACTCGATGTTCGTCACCTTCGCCTTCGTCTTCGTGGTCTATGGCCTCACCGAACTGCTCGGCTTCAGCGGCGGCGTGGCGGCGCTGGCCTTCGGCATCACCCTCACCAACCACGAGCGGCTGGGCCTCGACCGGCTGACGCGCCTCAAGCTCGACAAGCTCACCACGCTGACCCCGCCCGAACGGGCCTTCTTCGGCGAGGTGGTCTTCCTGGTGCGGACCGTCTTCTTCGTGTTCCTCGGGCTGTCCATCCGGTTCAGCGAGGTGCGCATCTTCGCGGTGGCCGGCATGGCGACGGTGGCGGTGTACCTGGCGCGGATCCTGGTCACCCGCTATGCCGTGCCGGCCGACACGCCCCGCCGCGACGCGGCCATCCTGGCCATGATGATCCCCAAGGGGCTGGCGGCGGCGGTGCTCGCCGGCCTGCCGCTCGAGCACGGCCTGGCCAACGGCGCCCTGATGCGCGACGTGGCCTACGCCGTGGTGCTGCTGAGCATCATCCTCACGGCGGTGATGGTCTGGGCGATGGAGCGTGCGCCCCTCAGGAACCTGTTCGACCTGGTGTACGCGCCGCTCGACGGCTCGGTGCGGATGCCCGTCGCGGCCGAGCTGACCGACGCCGCGCCGGCGGCCGGCAAGGCCTAGAGCCGCTCGCCGTCCGGCGCGGTGAGCGTCGGGTGCCGCACGTCGCCGGTGTTGCGCGTGCCCGCCGGTTCGAACAGCAGGACCGTCGCCTCCTCGTCGGCCACCGGGCGGTGCTCCACGCCGCGCGGCACGATGACGACGTCGCCGGGGCCGACCTCGACGGCGCCGTCGCGGAACTCGATCCGGAACCGGCCCGCCACTCCCAGGAACAGCTCGTCCACGTCCTCGTGCCGGTGCCACACGAAGGCGCCATGCAGTTTCGCCAGCTTCACGTCCTGTCCGTTCAGCTCGCCGACCACCTTGGGGCGCCAGTGTTCGGTGATGCGTGCCGCGGCCTCGCGCAGGTTGAGCGCGGTGATCATGGCGTGACCTCCACCCGCAAGGGGACGATGGTCGTGCCCCAATGCAGCGCCAGCGTGG
Source organism: uncultured Gemmatimonadales bacterium (assembly GCA_964550365.1). Taxonomy (GTDB): domain Bacteria; phylum Gemmatimonadota; class Gemmatimonadetes; order Gemmatimonadales; family JACORV01; genus DASXPG01. The sequence goes on from CAZJZC010000034.1 coordinate 17,108, forward strand.
CCTCCGGCCCGTTCACCAGCGGGAAGTACCACGCCAGCGCCTCCATGTGCGCGCCGCTCACCGGGCTGACCCGCAGGCGCAGCTGGTCGTGGGCCTCGCCGGGGTAGGGCGTATGCAGGACCGGATGGGCGCGGCTCAGGATGACGGTCCACGGGCCGGTGCTGTCGGGCACCATCCAGATGCTGTAGCCGCCGGCCGGCAGGGGCCGGCCCTCGATCCTGATCGGCGTGGTCACGCTCAGGCTGGTGGCGGTGTCGGCGCCGGGGTTCCACGTCCGGCCCCAGCGCACGACGCCGCCGAACAGCGTCCGTCCCCGGGCCACGGGGCGGCTGTAGCGGACGGTGAGCCAGGTGTCGGCCACCCGCTGGCGCACCTCGGCCTGCTGGCTGAAGGCGATGGCCTGGGCCTGCGCCGCCGGGGCGGACGCGGCCAGGAGCGCGGCGATCACGCCGACGGTGAGCGCGTCACGTGGCACGGATGATCTCCATGGGGTTGGCACCGGCTGCCCGCCGCGCCGGGCCGAGGGCGGCGGCGAGGCCGGCGGCGACGAGGATCAGCTCGCACAGGACCAGGCTGGTGACGTCCGACGGCTGGACGGCGATCAGCACCGCGTCGAGCCAGCGCGACGCGATGAGCGCGGCGAAGGCGCCGATGCCGATCCCGCCCAGCAGCATCACCAGGCCGTCGTACAGGACGGTCCGCACCAGGCTCCGCGGCTCGGCGCCCAGCGCGATGCGCACCGCGAACTCGCGCATCCGCCGGCTGACAGCGTACGCCAGCACCCCGTACAGACCGAGCACCGCCAGGCCCAGCGCGACCGCGCCCATGGCCACGAACATCCGGGCCAGGAAGCCCCGCGAGACGATCTCCGACTCGCGGGCGTAGTCGTACGGCATCGCGCCCGACCACGCCACGCCCGGCAGGCTCCGCATCATGCCCTGCAACCGCGCCAGAGCCTGCGGGTCCGGCCCGGCGGTCCGGACGAGGAGGCGGCCCGCGGCGCGGTCGTCGGCGCGGACCACGAGCACCGTCGGGTTCGGCGCGAACCGGCCCGCCGCCTCGAGCACCCGCGGGCTGCGCATCACCCCGATGATGGGCACCCAGGGCGCGTCGTGCATCGGGCCACCGAGCTTGATCATGCGGCCGACCGGGTCCTCGCCCGGATAGAGCCGCTGAGCCGCGATCGGATCGATGATCGCCACGCCGGTGCCCAGTTCGTCCCCCACCTGGAAGTCGCGCCCGTTGAGGATCGGCAGGCCCAGCACCCGGACATAGTTCGGCGTCACCAGCGGGTACTGGAGCATGGTGATGGTGCGGTTCGAGTCCTGCGTCAACTCGGCCGTCAGGGCGCCCCCGGGCACCGGGCCGGACGTACCCAGCGCCACGTCGCGGACACCGGGGATCGCGGCGACCGCGGCGAGCAGTTCATGCCTCCGGACGACGGGCCCGGCGCTGTCGGCGCCCTGCCGGAGGCCGATCCAGGCGGTGACGAGCGCGCGCGTGTCGAATCCGTAGCGGTCCTCACGCTGCAGCTGCCACACGGTGCGCAGCAGCAGCGTTCCGCCCATCATCAGCACCAGCGCCAGCGCCACCTCGGCCACGACCAGCGGATCATGGCGGCGCCGGATCCGCCCCGTGGTGGTGCCGGCGTCGTCCTTGAGGGGGTCGTCGAGGTTCACGCCGGTGACGATCCGGATGGCCGGGATCAGGCCGAACAGCACCGCCGAGACACCGGCGGCGAGCGTGGCCATGGCGAACACGCGCCAGCTCAACTGCGGCTTGAGCAGGCCCAGCCACTGGACCTCGCG
>CAZJZC010000035.1:0-18429 GCA_964550365.1 uncultured Gemmatimonadales bacterium
AGCGGCCGGTGAAGTCGTCGAGCACGCCGCTCGCCGCGCCGCTCACGTAGGCCACCCGGTCGGCGCCGGCGGCGGCCGCCGCCGTCAGGGCCGTCGCCACCAGCTGCTCGGCCTCGTCCCAGCCGACGGGCGTCCAGCGGCCGTCGGCCTTGCGCATGGGCTGGGTGACGCGGTCCGGATCATACAGGCCCTGGAGCGCCGCCTGGCCGCGGGCGCACAGCCGCCCGCGGTTGACCGGATGCCGGGGGTTGCCCTCGATCTTGATCGGGCGGCCTTCCCGGGTCTTCACCAGGATGCCGCAGCCGGCGGGGCATTCCCGGCAGGTGCTCGCGTACCAGGTGGGGATGCCGGGGACCAGGTCCTCGTTGGGCACCAGGTAGGGCATCCACGTGTCGGGCGTGCCGGTGCCGCAGCCGGCCGCGAGGCCGGCGCCGGAGACCCCGGCGACCTGGAGGAACCGCCTACGCTTCATGGCCGCTCGCGCGCTGAGTCATGCGTCGGGAAGTGGGAGCCATCGTGGTCCTAGAAGTGGCAGGCCGTGCAGTCGCGGGTGATGCCGCGCCGCATGTGGCAGTTGGTGCACCAGCCCATGTTGTTGATGTCACGGACCGCGAACACCTGGGCCTGCTGCTGCACGTTGCCATGGCATTCCTGGCACGGGATGGCGGCGTTGACGTGCCGCATGTGCGGGAAGTGCGCGTGCTCGGAGATCTTGTAGACCCGCTGCCAGGGAATGGACTGGGCGCTGTCGGCGTAGGCCCGCAGCCGGGTGATGTCGGCGTTCGGGTTGCCGGCCGAGTCCGGCGCGGAGATGACGAGATGACAGCCCATGCACACCGAGGTGGCCGGGATGTTCGCCGTCCAGGAGTTGGCCGCGTTGTTGTGACAATAGAGGCAGGGGATGCGGTACTGGCCGGCGTGGATGTCGTGGCGGTAGAAGACCGGCTGTTCCGGTCCCTTCAGCCGGTCGGGCAGTGACGGCCAGGGGCCGCCGGGCACCGCCGTCGTGATGTCGGAGTATCCGGCGCCCCGCACCGGCGGCAGCGGGAACCCCCATGCCGGGGCCGCGGCCGTATCGGCCGGCGCGGCCGGTCCCTGCCCCTTCGCAAGCGACACGCCGGCCAGGACCGCCCCGAGTGCGAGCGCCATCCCGCCGGCGATTGTCACACGTGTGAACTTCATCCGATCCCTGGGGATGATGTTTGGTCGTGCGATGAGTGACCTGGGAAGCAACCCAAAGTCTACCCGCCGGTGAAAAGAATCACAAGGACCGCCCGGACGAATCGGGAGCGGCCGGGGCGGGATACCGGCCCTTCAGCGCGCGTCGTCCGCGGTCGTTCCCGCCGCGTCGGCCGGCGCACCGGCCGGAGCCGCAGGTCGGCGCCGGGCCAGCCGATACGCGACCGCGGCCGCGGCCGCCACGCCGAGGCTCAGCAGCTGCCCCATCGACAGCGGCCCCAGCACCGTCCCGAGCTGCGGATCGGGCTGGCGGACGAACTCCACGGCGAAGCGCGCCAACGCATAGAGGCCGAGGAACAGGACGCCCAGCGTGCCCGGCGCGAGAGCGGCGCCGCGACGGCGGTACACGGTCCAGAGCACCACGCCGATGACCAGGCCCTCGAGCAGGGCCTCGTACAGCTGGCTGGGGTGGCGCAGGGGCAGGTTTCCCGCCAGCGCCTCCCATTCGCCGCGGTCGCGCAGGCGCGCCCACGGCTCGTACCAGTCCAGCGTGCCGCCGCGCGCCAGGTCCGGCGACAGCGCGCGGGCCAGCGGGTCGGTCGGGAACCGCACGCCCCAGGGCAGCCACGCCGGCGCGACGCGCCCGAACAGTTCGCCGTTGATGAAGTTGGTACAGCGCACCAGGAAGATGCCGAACGGCGCCGCCAGGACCATCGCGTCGGCCAGGCGGAACCACGGGACCCTGCGCCGCCGGGCGAACCACACCGTGCCGAGGGTACAGCCGATGAGGCCGCCGTGGAACGACAGGCCTCCGGTCCAGACGCGGACCAGTTCCGCGGGGTGCAGCAGCATGGCGCGGTCGTAGAAGAGCGCGTAGCCCAGCCGCCCGCCCACCAGCACGCCGAGCACCAGGATGCCGACGAGATCGCTGACGGCGTTCGTGTCGAGCGGCAGGAAGCCGTCGCGGCACAGGCGGTCGAGGATCCAGCCGCCGACCAGGAAGCCGGCCAGGTAGGCCAACCCGTACCAGCGCAGTTCGATCGGTCCGAGGTGGATGGCGACCGGGTCGAACCAGGGCACGGTCAGCTCGGCGAACAGCGGCGCGATGGCGCCTCCGGGAATGCGAACGCGCGCTCCGGATGGAACGCGCGTCGCAAGCTAGACACCCCACGCCGGCGGCGCTACCCGTCGCTGTCGTCACCGTCCCGGTCGTGGTCGCGGAACGCCTTGATCGAGTTCTTGATGTTGTTCTCCACCAGGCTCTGGTTGGCGCCGCCCTGGTTGGCGGTGGCCGGGTTGACGAACGGGCCGGCCGTGCCGTTGCGGAACCAGGTCGTCACGTCCAGGCGCATGGTGACGTTGGTCGTCGAGCCGCTGGCGTCGATGACCAGCGGCGGAACCAGCGCGATCTCCTCCTCGGCATCGAGCGAGGTCGTGAAGGTGAACGCCGTGCCATTGTACGAGCCCGTCACCCGGATGCTGGTGTTGGCGGGCCACGTGGGGTTCGCCGCGGCGAACGCCGCGTCCACCGAGTCACCGCCCAGCTTGTGGATGTCGAACTCGATCTCCGTGTAGGTACCCGAGTCGATGGCCACGGTGAAGGCGACCGCGGTCCCGGCTCCGAGCGGCACGTTCACGAGCGTCGCGCCCACCTCGAACTTCTCGCAGGCGTCGCTGTTGAGCGTCGAATCACAGTCCGGCGTATTCAGCCGCTTGAGTTCGATCTCGCGCAGCAGCACCTCGACGCTGCGGATGATCAGCGTGTTGGTCCCGTCGTTCAGCACCAGCGAATCGCCCGCCGCCAGCACCGATGCCGACAGTCCGGCCGTCGATGACAGGGGTGCGCCGGGTGTGCGCCCGGCGAACGACAGGGACACGTTCTGGCCGCGCCCGGTCAGGGGATTCGTCGGATCTCCACACGCAACGGCCCCGAGGGCCATCAGCGCGCCAGCAACCACCCGTCTCTTGATGCGCATGTTCCGCCTCTCCCAGGTTCATGGTGAAGCGCGAATATAGTCCCAGCGGGAGCGGGAGTTCCGTGATCGTGCTGGCGCGGTACGAGTGCGCGAGATCACGCCACCTTCATGAAGGACGAACGTGCTCGGCAATCAGGAGGCCGGCGACGCAAGCGCCGCGGCAGCGGCTTCCGCGACCCGCGAAGGCCCCAGGAGTTTCCTCTTCTGCGCGGCCTTGCGCAGCGGCCCCTCCGCTTCGACGCGGCGCAGCGCCGCGAGCGCCCGCACCGCGCCGAGCTGATCCGCCTCGGTGCCGTGCTCGAGCACCTGGGCCAGGTCGGGCACCACCTCGCGGCGGCCCGAGGCGCCCAGCGCGGTGAACGCGGCCTCGCGCACGTCCGCGTCGCGGTCGCTCAGCGCCTGCCGGCCGAGATGTTCGGCGATCACGCCGCCGCGCTGGGTCGCCGCGTCGAGCGCCTGGCGGCGCACTTCGGGGTGCGGGTGCCGCAGGGCGGTCATGAGTCGGCGTTCGATCACCGCCGCGCCGCGCTGCGACTCGCGCAGTGCCGCGACCAGCAGGGCGGCGACGGCCGGGCTGGCATCGGACGCCAGCGCCTCCGCCGCGTGGTCGGTGAGCGCGCCGAGGCGGTCGGCGAGCAGGACGAGGGCCGCCTGCCGTTCCGCGCGCACCAGGTCGAGCAGCTGGTCCTGGGCGGCCGGCATGAGCGCCGAGAGCGCCGACTCCAGCGTGGCCTGCACCTCCTGCGCCGAGCCGCTCCAGCCTCTCGCCAGCAGCGCCACCAGCGGACGGGTCGCCAGCGACGCCAGGGCATCCTCGGCCGCGCGCCGCAGGGCCGGCGGGCTGCTGCGCCGGGCCGCGATGGCGTTCACCAGCCGGGCCACCTGCCCGCCGTCGCCCTCGTCGCGGGCCACGGCCACGGCGGCGAGGGCCGCATCGATCGCGTCCCGCAGCGCGCCGAGGTCCTCGGCCGCCGCGAGCGCCGCCAGCGGGTCGGCGACGTTGCGCGAGCTGGTCTGGAACAGGCGCACGTCGCTGGTGGGCTGGTCGCCGACCACGGTGGCCTTCGAGGTCCGCAGGCTGGTGCGCCCCTGCCCCGAGACCAGCGCGTCGGCCAGCGCGCCGGCCGAGCGGAAACGGTCGTCGGCGCTCTTGGCCAGCGCCCGCGTGAGCGCCTCGGCCATCGCGGCCGGCGCGTCCGGCCGGTGGACCCGCACGTCGGGGATCGGCGCGATGATGTGCATCGAGTAGAGCGCCTGCGGATTGGGCGAGGTGTAGGGGGGCACGCCCGCGATCATCTCGAACGCCACCACGCCCAGCGAGTACACGTCGGTGCGGGCATCGAGGTCGCGTTCGCCGGCCGCCTGCTCCGGCGCGATGTACATCGGCGTGCCGAGCACCTGCCCGGTGGTGGTGAGGCGTCCGGTCTGATCGCCGGAACGCGCGATGCCGAAGTCGGCCAGCAGGGCGCGGCCGGTGGCCGACTCGAGCAGGATGTTGTCGGGCTTGACGTCGCGGTGGACGATGCCGGCGCCGTGAGCGAAGTCGAGCGCGGCGGCCACGTCCTGCACGATGCCGGCGGCGACGGCCAGCGGCATGGCGCCCTCGCGCGCGATGCGCTGGTGCAGTGATTCCCCGGAGATGAACGGCATCACGATGCAGGGACTCTCGCCCGCCTGCACCACGAACAGCACCTGCACGATCGAGGGGTGGACCAGCCGCGAGACCATGGCCGCCTCGCGGCGGAACCGCTCCATGGCCACCTCGGAGAACGTCAGCTCCGGGGTGATGACCTTGGCGGCGAGCAGGCGGTCGAGCGTGGCGTCGTGGACGGTGAACACCCGGGCGAAGCCGCCGCGGGCCAGCTCGGCCATGACCTCGAACCCCGGGCCGAGCGCCGCCGCCAGGTCGCGCGCGATGCGGCGCGGATGCGTCGAGCCCTCGCCGGGCGGGAGCATGGCGCCGCACTCGGCACAGCGGATCGCTTCCGCTGGCGCCGCGTGTCCGCAGTTGTTGCAGAAACCCGGCGTCGTCACCCGAGCAGCTCGCGCTTGACGACGGCGTTCTCGGGCAGGCGGAAGGGGAAGTGGGTGCCGAACACGAACCGCTCCCGCCCCACGGTGCGCGCCAGCAGGCCCAGGTGATCCTCCGGCGGCCCCCAGATCCAGGAGATGTCCCAGCGCACCCGGAACGCCTCGGCGGGCGTGGAGCCGAAGTGGACCTCTTCAACCAGGGCGCGGTCGGCGCAGGTGACCAGCACCTGCACGTCGGGGTGGGCGCGCACCACGGCCCGCACGTCGGCGCCGATGAGGTCGGCCGCGACGTCGAGCCGGCTCCGCTGGCGGCCGTCCTCGAGCCGCGCGGTGAGGGTGAGCACCAGGGCGCGCTCGGCGCAGGCCGCCGCCAGCTCGCGCAGGGCGGCGCCCGAGGCCGGGACGCCGTAGTGCGACGGATAGGTGCGCACCGACGGCGCTCCCAGCTCCGCGGCGCGCGCCACCTCGCGCTCCCAGCCCGGGAACGCGGGGTTGACCGCCGGCACCGGCCGCAGGCGGCCCCGGTGCGGCGCCAGGGCCGCGGCCAGTTCGTCGTTCCCGGCCGCCGCGTCGCGGTAGAAGATGCTCGGCACGTGGCCCACCCACGCCTCGCTGATGCCGAGCCGGTCCATGTCGGCCACCAGCCGCCCGGGCGTCGGGTCGGGCAGGCGCCGGAACGGGTAGCCGCCCACCAGCGCGTTGTGGTCGATGAGGTTCATCGGAGGCTCAGCCGGAAGAGCTTCGCCGCGTTCTTCCACCGGATGCCCGCCAGGTCCTCGGCCGGCAGGCCGACGGCCTCGAGCGCGCGCAGCTTGGCCAGCGCGGTGTCGAGCGTGAGGTCGCTGCCCCACACCATGCGCGCCGGGCCGACGCATTCCAGGCACAGCTCGAGCATGCCGCGGTCCACGCCGCTGCCCGAGAGGTCCACCCAGATGTTGGGCACGTCGGCCAGCGCGCGCAGGGAATGGGCCCAGTCGCCGCCGCCGCCGATGTGCGCCAGCAGGAACGCGGCCCCCGGGTGCCGCGCCGCGAGGGCCATGAGATCGAGCGCGTCCGAGATCTCCTGGCCGGCGACCTCGCCCCGGCGGTGCTGCCAGATGTGCTGCAGCACCGGCACGCGATGCCCGGCCGCCAGTTCGGCGATCGGATCCAGGAGCGCGTCGTCGGCGCGGCGGCTGGCCGCCAGCTTGATGCCGGTGAGCCCGTGATCGGCGCCCATCTCGATCTCGCGCACGGCGTGGTCCGTGTAGTTCGGGTTCACCGTGGTATAGGCCCGGACCACGCCGGGATGCGCGTCCTCCAGGGCGCGCATGGCCTCGTTGCCGAAGCTCACGTCGTCGGGCGAGGGGAAGTAGGTCGGCGAGGTGTGGCCCCAGCTGCCGAGGATCGACGCGACGTGCACGGCGATGCCCAGCCGCTCGCCCCACGCCAGTCGGCGCGCATTGGACTCGCGCCAGTCGGCGCGGCCGCAGCGCTCGTGCAGGAAGTGGACGTGCACGTCCACCAGCGGGCCCTGGGCGGCGGCGCTCACGGGGCGATCTCGGTGAGCGCTTCGCGGATGACCTCCACCGTCCGGAGCGCCTCCGGCTCGCCGTGCGCCAGGCCCGGGAAGTTGTAGGCGCCCCGCTTGAGCAGGACGCCGCGCCTGACCGCCGCGAGCAGGAAGGCGCGCTCGGCCTCCGCCGAGCCGAAACGCAGGAGCCACATGGCCGGCAGGCCCATCACCGCCAGCCGGTCCGAGGGCCACACGGCGCGCGCTTCCATGCGGGCGAGGTCTTCGAGCACGATGCTCCCGATCCGGTCGATGTGGCCGGCCACGTCCTCGCGGTCCCAGACGTCGAGCACGGCGTCGGCGGCCGCGAGCGACACGAACTCCGTGGCCAGCGTGGAGGATATCCACGTCTCCCGCACCCGCGCCATGAGGTCGGCGCGGCCGAGCACGGCGGCCAGGGGGAAGCCGTTGGCCAGCGCCTTGCCGAGCACCGCCAGGTCGGGCACGACGCCCCAGCGTTCGGCCGCGCCGGCCCGGGCCAGGCGGAAGGCCGTCTTGATCTCGTCGAACACCAGCACCGCGCCATGCCGGTCGGCGGCGCCGCGCGCCGCGGCCAGCCAGGCCGGGTCCGGCGCCTGCTCGACGACCGGCTCGATGAGGATGGCCGCGGGTCCGTGACTCGCGACGGCCGCCTCGAGCGCCGCGGCGTCGTTGAACGGCACCGCGTGCCAGTGCGCCGCCGTCGCCGCGGGCACGCCGGCGCCGCCGGTCGGTCCGTCGAGCCAGCCATGGTACCCGCAGTGCACCACCGCCTCGCGTCCCGTCGCCACGCGCGCCAGCCGCACCGCCGCCGCCACCGCTTCGGCCCCGGTCTTGAAGAAGCGGGCCTGCTTCGCGCCCGGATAGGAGGCGCACAGCCGCTCGGCCACCCGCACCTCCAGCGCTGGCGGCAACGGCCCGGCGGCGCCGTCGCGCACGGCCCGCTCGGCCGCTTCGACCACGCCGGGATGCGCGTAGCCCAGCGACACGGCGCCCAGGGCGCTGGTCCAGTCCAGCAGGACCCGGCCGTCGGCCGTCTCGACCCGGCAGTCCTGGCTCCGCACCTGGTGCGTGGGCCCGCCGGGACCGGCGAAGAGCGCGTCGGGACCCTTGGAGCGCGTCGACGTGAAGCCGGCCACCGCGTCGGCGGCGCGCAGGCCGAGGTCACGCCCGCCGCTCACGCGAGGCCGACCCGCGGCAGGGGCAGGTTCAGCGCGCGGTCGCCGGCCAGGTAGAGGCGCGCGCCCTTCGCCCCGGACCACACCAGCTGGGCGGACCGCCGCTCGCATCCCCCGGCCAGCCGGTTGACCATCAGGTCGAGCCCCATCTCGCCGCTCAGTTCATCGGGGACCTCGACCGCGGCGGTCACCCGGTACCCGCGTCCGGTCGGCGCCCAGGCGGCCTTGGTGATCATCGCCGGGACGCCGTCGGTGCCGCGGGCGCCGGCGACCCGCACGGACCCGCCCTCGCCCGGCACCAGGAGCCAGCCGTAGAAGCCGGTGGACTCGACGTAGAGCTGGAGCCCGTCGCTGTGGATGTCGGGATTCTCGTTCTCCCATTCGGGGTCGGGCTCCTCGCCGTGGCGGAACGCCGGCGCCGGAGCGACGACCTCGACCGCCAGGTACAGCGCCGCGCCGTCGTGGCACAGCCAGCCGCGGGCGCTGAACGAGCCGGGGCCCTCCCACGCGGACTCGGCCCGGCGGAACTGCGCCGCATCGTCGAGCACGAGCACCGGCTCGGGCGGGAAGCCGTCCAGCGTCCCGTCGAGCGCCGGGGGGCGCTCGGCGCGCGGACACATGGCCGCCGGGGGTTCGGCCGCGGCCGGCGCCACCAGGCCCGCATTGCCCACGGCGAAGCGGCCGCCCGGCGCCTGGAAACCCTGCGCCGCCGGCGCCGGCGCCGGCAGGTCCGACTCGGGGACGAGACCGCCGAGCATCACCGGATCGCCACGGTCGAGTTCGATGACCCAGCCCTCATCCGTGGCCCGATGCACGTGCACCCGGCCGTCGCGGAGCCGGACGATGAAGTCGTCCTCGACGCACTCGACCTCGTCCACGCCGGCGCCCAGGTCGAGGCACGCGGCCAGCGTCACGGCCTCGCCGGTGGCGACGACCACGCCGAACGGCAGGTCGCCGTCGGTGCCGGGCGGGCCGGGGGCTTTCTGGACCATCACCTGGAACGGCTGGCGCGCGCCCAGCGCGATGCGGAGCGTGGCGCCCCCGGTGTTCGTCACCGTGATGCCGTGGACGTCCACCTCCGGGCGGCCCAGCGCGTGCCACGGCAGGGCCAGCTGGCGCTCGCCCACCTCACTGCCCATCTGCGTCACGTCGAGCAGGTAGCCGGGCGTCAGCACCACGGTGCGCTGGAGCGTGGCGCCGTCGTAGGCCGTGCCGTCGGGCAGGGTGGCGCAGACCCAGCCGTACCCGTCCGCCTCGTCGAAGGCCACGCCGTGCCCGGCCGCCATGGCCTGCGACATGCCGTCCACCAGCGGCGCGTTGTGCGCCAGCGTGGTCCGGTACCAGGCGAGCGAGGGCGCCACGTAGGAACCGGTGCCGAAGTCGAGCAGCCATGGCACGCCGGCGGCGACCAGCGTCAGGTGGAGCCGGTCGGCGTGGCCGTGGCCGCCGCCGCTCTCGCCGTAGTCGAGCGAGACGTAGGTACGTCCCTCGTCGCGCCGGAAGATGGCCAGTCCGGTGGCGTCGAGGTGCTCGGTGCCGGGCCGCCAGGCATCGGGATCCGCCGCGCGCAGGCCCGGGGCCGCGAACAGCAGGCCCTTCCAGCCGAGCGCGGACCGGCGGACGCCGGCGGACGCTTCCTCGCGCTCGACGTCGGTGATCTCGCGCCATGATTCGTCGCGGGCGGGGACGGCGGGGTCGTAGACGTGCGACAGCAGTGACGCGAGGAACTCGGCCTCGTCGTCGGCGACGTTCCCGCCGCCGGCCTCGAGCAGGCCGGCCAGCCGCCACTCCCACAGTTCCGCCATGCGCCGCTGGCGCAGGGACACGCCGAACTTCGAGTCGCGGCGCGCCGGGAAGGTGAAGTCGGGCAGGACCGTCCGCACCGGCGCCCGGAAGGCGGCGCGGAACCGCTCGCCGGCCTGGCCGCCGCCCTGCCACAGGTCCACCTCGCCCGCCGCGCGCAGCAGCTGCGCGCCCCAGGCCAGACCCCGCAGGGCGAACCAGTGATAGTTCTCGCCCTCGTACCACAGGCCGTCGGCCGCCACGTTGCGCGACAGCGACGCCAGGATGCCCGCCTCGCCGTGCGCCGCCTCCCGCGCCATGGCCTCGTCGCCCAGCACCCGGCCGAGCGCGTAGAGCGCCGTCGCGTTCCACACCTGCCGGTTGGACCGGCCTTCCGGGAAGTCGGCGATGATCGCCGCGCTCGGCCGGAACAGCCGGTTCCCGAGGTCGCGCGACAGGTCGGCAGGCAGGCGGCCGAGGCCCTCGAGCAGGGCCGCCGCGCTCGCCAGCTGGAGCACCCAGACCGACTCGAGGTAGGTCGAGAAGAACGGCCGGCTCGGCCCCAGCACGTTGTCGGCGTTGGGGTAGCCCTGGTAGCGCTCCACCAGCAGGGCCAGGGTCTCGACCGCGCGCCGCTCGGCCGGCCCGCCATCGCCGGCGTGCAGGCTCATCACCAGCACCCGCTCGGCCAGCCACAGCTGGTACCAGTAGACCCACCAGCGATGCGACTGCTCGGTCTCCCAGTGCCGCCCGCAGTGGGTACAGCTCTGCCGCTCGGGCGAGAACGGATCGAAGCTGAGCGCGGCCCCGTCGTCCCGGCACTGCGCGCCCCAGCGCGACAGCAGCGCCTTGCGTTCGGGCACGTAGAGCGGCGCGGCCAGCACGCGGTCGAGGTCGCTCCGCAGGTGTGCGGCGATCGCGCCCAGGTCCGGTGACGCGCCGATGACGGCCCGCCGGGCCTCCAGGTCCGCCGCCGAGACCAGCACCGTCACGCCGCCCTCCGGCATCCGCCCTCCGTGCTCCGTCCGCTCACCGCTCGCTCGCCTCCCAGGTCACCACGCCCGCGTGGTCGAGCGCGAAGCGCAGGACCCGGCCGCCGGCGGCCGTCAGCGCCTCGGCGACATCGAACTCCCGGCCCGGCCTTGCCAGGAACAGCTGGCACCCGCCGGCGCCCGCGCCGCACGCCTTGCCGCCGTCGGCACCGGCCTCGAACGCGACGCGCTCGAGCTCGGCCATCGCCGGGGTGCGCATGTCGGGCGCCAGCGCCTGCTGGTGCCGCCAGTTCTCGTTCAGCACCTGCGCCACCTGGGCGCAGTCGCCGCGATCGAGCGCCTGCCGCATCTCGTGGGCGCAGGCCTTCAGCCCCTCGAGCGCGCGGACCACACCCGCCTCGCCGCGGCCGAACGCGCCCCAGACGGCGTGGTGCGTATCGGCGCTGAAGCGCGACGCACCCGAGTAGCACAGCACCAGCGACTGTTCCAGCTCCCGCAGGCAGCGGCCGGGCACCCTCAGCCGCGTGCTGGTCACCCGCGGCTCGCCGTAGGCGAGGAACTGGATGCCGCCCAGCGCCGCGGCGTACTGGTCCTGGCTCCCGCCGACGATGCCGGCCTCCTCGGTCTCGATGACGAACGCCGCGCCGGCCACCTCGGCAGGGAGCCGCCGGTCGCCGCGCAGGGCGTCCATGGCGCTCACCAGCGCGACCCCCAGCGAGCCGGAGCCGCCGAGACCCGAGCCGGGCGGCGCGTCGGACCGCGTGACGACCTCGAGCCCGCCCTCGGCGGGGGCGAGCCGGCGGACCACGGCCTTCACCAGGCCCAGCTCCCCGTCGGCGCGCAGGTCCTCGACCCTTTGGGCTTCGACCGCGGTGCCGAGGTCCAGCGCGCGGAGCCGCACGCCACCGCCCGTCCGCCGGACCAGGGCGTGGGTGTAGAGGGTGATGGCGACGTTGACCACCGCGCCGCCATGGCGCTCGGCGAAGACCGGCACGTCGGTCCAGCCGCCGGCCAGGTCGAGCCGCATGGGCGCGCGCGCGCGGATGATCATCGGGCCGCCATCCGCGAAGCGCCGGCCGCCGACGCCGGCACCGCGTGCGCCGGGACCAGGTGCCAGCTCCCCACCGAGGCCAGCTCGCCGCGGATGTCCATGCGCACGCCGGCGAGGCGGGTGTTCAGCCCCTGCACCCCGCGCGCATGATAGAGGAAGGTGATGGGCAGGTCGCGGGCCACCAGCCGCTGGACCTCGGCCAGGTCCCCGCGGTCGAGCGCGGCATCCACGGCCGGGCTGGCGTACCGGGCGTACTGGAGCGGGCCGCCGCGGCGGCGCGAGTCGAACAGGGCGCCGAGGTAGCCGAGGGCCAGGTCGCCCGGTATGCCGGTGACCAGCGCGTCGTAGTCGCGTGCCGGTCCCTGGGCGGCGGCCAGGAAGGCGCCGAGTTCCATCTGGCGGATGCGCACCCGGGCGCCGACCGCGGCCAGGTCGGCCTGGAGCAGCTGCTCCAGCACGTTGTCGGCCGAGCCGACCGTGAGGAGTGAGAACTCCAGCGCGCGGCCCTCGCGCCGGCGCACGCCGTCGTCCCCCAACCGCCAGCCGAGCGAGTCGAGCAGGGCGCGGGCCCCGGCGCGGTCGAACGGCACCCCCTCCACCGGCGTCGCGAGCGGGTGGGCCGAGGGCACCGCGCCGGCGGCAGGCTCGCCGAAGCCGTAGACGTAGGCGTCCACCACCTGCCGGCGGTCGATCGCCAGCGACAGCGCCCGCCGCATCCGCGGCTCGTCGAACGGCGGGCGCCCGGTGTTCCACACCAGCCCGTAGGAGAACAGCAGCGGGTAGTCGAGCACCGCGCGGCCCGGCAGGCGCCGGACCACCGCCGCGTGCATCGGCGTGATGCCCGCCAGGTCCAGCTCGCCGCTCATGAGGCCCGCCAGCTTGGTCGTGGCCTCGTCCACCACCACGACGACGAACCGGCCCAGCGCCGGCGGCCCGCCGAGCGCGGGCGGGAAGTCCGGGTTCCGTTCGAAGACCCAGCGGCGCCGCGGCACGTGCTCGACGAACCGGTACGGCCCGTTGCCCACCGGCCGTTCGTTGAAAGCCGCCGACGCGATGCTCTCGGCCGGCAGGCCGGCCAGCAGGTGGGCCGGGAGGATGGCGAGGTCGGTCAGCACGTCGGGCACGGCCGCCTGCGGGCGGCAGAAGCGCAGGGTCAGCCGGTCGTCCGGGCCGGCCTCGATGCGCTCCAGGCAGGCGAGGTCGCTCGCGCGCGGATAGCCGACGGCCGCCTCGCGCGCCGCGCGCAGGGTCCAGGCCGCGTCGGCGGCGCCCGTGGGCCGGCCGTCGTGCCAGCGCACGTCGCGCCGCAGGGTGAAGGTCAGGGCGCGGCGGTCGGCGCTCCACGACCAGGCCGACGCGAGATACGGCCGGATGGCGAGCGCGGAGTCGTACCGGACCAGCGTGGTCAACAGGAGGTAGCGCTGGACCTGCCTGGCCAGCGGGTGCGTCGTCAGCAGGGGGTTGATGGACTGGAGGTCGGCGCCCGAGGCGTAGAACACCGTGCTCGCCGGCTCGGCGGGCGAACACGCGGCGAGCGCGAAGGCGAGCAGGAGCGGGCGGCGGCGCACGAAGCTGAAACCTAGAGAATTCGCGCGGCGGGCGCGAGATTGGCGCACCATGCGCCGCGCGCTCACCCATCGCCTCGCGCTCGCCGCGGCCACCCTGCTGGTGGTGCTGACGGTGACGTTCGCGGCCCTGCACCTGGCGCCGGGCGACCCGGTGCGGCTCTATCTCGGCCCCTCGGCCGACGAGGCCGCGGCCGCCGCCATGCGGCGCGCCGCCGGGCTCGACCGGCCGCTGGCGGTGCAGTACCTGCGCTGGCTCGGCGGCTTCGTCACCGGCGACTGGGGCACCAGCCTGGCCCAGCGCCGCCCGGTCACCGCCGTCCTCGGTGCCGCGCTCGGCCCCACGGTCCAGCTGGTCGGCGTGTCCCTCCTGCTCACCTGGCTCGGCGGCATCGCCATCGGCGTGGTGCAGGCCGCGCGCCGGCGCTCGCGGCTCGACACGGCCCTCACCGCCGCGACCACGTTCCTCCAGGCGGTGCCCTCCTACGTGCTGGCGCTCGGCCTGGTGCTGGTGTTCGCCTACGGCGCCGCGCTCTGGGGCTGGCCCGCGTGGCTGCGACTGCCGGCCTTCGGCGCCGAGTCGGTGGGCGCCGCGTTCCTCGATCCGGCCGCCCGGCTGGCCGACCGCGTACGCCACCTGCTGCTGCCGGCGCTGACGCTGGCGCTCATCGGCGCGGCCGGCGCCGCGCGCTTCGTCCGCGCCTCCATGGCCGACGCCCTGCGCCAGCCCGCGGTGCGTACCGCCCGGGCCAAGGGCCTGGGCGAGATGCGCGTGCTGGTGCGCCACGCCCTGCGCACCGCCCTGGTGCCCCTCATCACCCTCGCCGGCCTCCAGTTGCCGGCGCTGTTCTCGGGCGCGGTGTTCGTCGAGGTCATCTTCGCCTGGCCCGGCATGGGGCGCGTGGCCGTGGAAGCGGTGCTGGCGCGCGACTACCCTGTGGCCATGGCGGTGACGGCGGTGTTCGCCGCGCTGGTGGTGCTGGGCAACCTGCTGGCCGACGCGCTCGCGGCGGCGGCCGACCCCAGGGTGCGGGAGTGAGCACGGGCGTGGTACCGGCGCGCGCCGGCGGGCGCGACGGGCGGATGGTCGCGGCGGCCGCCGTGCTGGGCGTCATCGCCGCGGCGGCCGTGGTCGGGCCGTTCATCGCCGGCCCCCTGCCCGTGGAGCTGACCGACATCGCCGCGCGGCGGTTCGTCGCGCCGTTCGGCCGCACCGGGGACGGCGTCCTGCACCTGGCCGGCACCGACCGCTTCGGCCGCGACCTCTTCCACCTGCTGCTGCTCGGCGCGCGCGTCTCGCTCGCCGTGGGCGTCATCGCCGCGCTGGTCTCCACCCTGCTCGGCGCCCTGCTCGGCGCGGCGGCCGGCTACGCCGGCGGCTGGCTCGACCGCGCCACCGTGGCGTTCACCGACGCGGCGCTGGCGATCCCGCGCGTGCCGCTGCTGCTGCTGCTGGCGGCGCTGTTCCAGCCCGGGCTCGCGCTGACCATCCTCGCCATCGGCCTCACCGGCTGGATGACGGTGGCGCGCCTGGTCCGCGCCGAGGTGCGCGCCGCCAAGGGCCGCGGCTACGTCGAGGCGGCGGCCGCGCTCGGCGCCCGGCCCTGGCGCATCGTGGTCCGGCACATCCTGCCGCACGCCATCCAGCCGGCGCTGGTCGCGGCGGCGCTGGGCGTCGGCAACGCCATCATGCTCGAGGCCGGTCTCTCGTTCCTCGGCCTCGGCGTCCAGCCGCCGACCCCGAGCTGGGGGAACCTCATCGCCGCCGGCCGCGACGCGCTGGTGCTGGCGCCGTGGGTCGCGCTGGCGCCCGCCCTGCTGGTGGCGCTGGTGGTGCTGGCCTCGAGCCTCGCGGCCGACGCGATGGAAGCGGCCATGGCCGGCGAGCGCGCCGCGGCCGGGTCCTGAGGCCGTCGCGATGCGCACCGCCGGCGCGGCGCGACTGGCGGCGCTCGAGCGAACGCCTATCGTTCACGTCATGACGCTCACGACCGTCGCACCCGCGCCGCGTCCCGACCGCCGCGCGAGCCATGGGCCGCCTGCCGGCCGCGGCAGGCGGTTGCTGGCGGCGGTGTGCGCGGTCGCGCTCGCCGCCGTGCCGCGCGCTCTGGAGGCCCGGCAGTCGGGTACCCTGCTCGCGGCCGACGCCGAGGCGTCGCGCGCGTCCGGTTCGGACGGCCTGGCGCCGGCCCTGCGCGGAACGCTCGACGGCGAGGGCGTGGTGCTGTGGCCGGGCGCGCCGGTCATGCGCGGCGCCGCCGCCGCGGCGCTGATCGCGGCGCAGGCGACGGTGGATTCCCTGCGCATCTCGTGGCAGGCTCTCGCGGCCGTGGTGTCGGACGACTCCACCCTCGGCGTCACCTGGGGCGTGCTGGCGGGCGCGTCGCGCGCCGGCGACGCGGCCCCGCGGTTCGGGCGCTACATCGCCGCGTGGCAGAGGGGTCCCCGGGGCTGGCGGCTGGCCGCCCTGCTGCTCAACGGCCTGGCGCCGGCGGCGGCGGCGCGGGTCCCGGCCGGCGCGATGCCCGAGTGGCCGCCGCTCCCGGCCCGCGGCGACGCGGCGGCGTTCATCGGAGCCGACCTGGCCTTCGCGCGCCTCGCGGCCGACAGCGGCGCCGCCGTGGCGTTCGAGCGGTGGGCCGCGGACGACGCCGAGCTCCAGGGTGGCGGCGGGATCACGGTCCGGGGTCCGGCGGCGATCGGCCGGCTGGTGGCGGGGCCGGCGGACTGGGCGTGGTATCCGGTCGCGGCGGGCGCCTCGCGTGACGGCTCGCTCGGCTGGACCGTGGGCCAGTCGGTCATCACGCCGCGCGGCGACGCGCCCAGTCACGGCAAGTATCTCACGGTCTGGCGGCGACTGCCGGATGGGCGGGTGCGGTATCTGACCGATGGAGGCAATGCCAGGCCCGCGCCCCGATGAGCCTCGCCCTCAGCGAATCAGAACGCTGACCACCGCCCTCGGCCCGGCCTCGAACTCGACGCTCCCGCCACGGCCCGGCTTGAGCCGAGCACCGGGCGTCTCATCCAGCCGGCACAGGTGCGCCGAGCGCACGGGCCACGGCACCACCCACGCGCCCCGTACCGCCGCGCTCCGCGCGTTGTAGCACCGCAGGACCACGCCCCGCCCCGACTCGGCCGGCTTCATCGCGCTGAACACCAGGCCATCGCCCTCGAGCGCCGGCCCGGCGGCCGCGCGCGGCGCCCTCACGCAGGCCCTCAGCATGCGCGCCACCGGCGGCACCAGGAACTCGTCCGCCGCCGCATCGAACGACTCGGGCGCGGCGAGCCCGGCTTCGTCCGTGAGCACCACGGCCAGCCGCGCGCCGAAGGGACCGATGCACTGGCCCTCGGGGGTCGGCGTGGGCCAGCCCGCGTGCCCGGGCCGCTCGGGCAGGTCCGCCTTCGACAGCTCGCCCGTGGCCCGGAGCACGGTGACGAGGATGGTCCCGTCGTCCGTGACCTCGTACTGCGGCAGGCCGTCGGCGATGACCGCGAGCCCGCGCGCGCCCTTCGCCGCCGCGACCCAACGGTGCATGGGCGCCGTGGGGCTCGGCCGCTCCAGCTCGCCGCGCCGGGGCCGGGCCACGCCGGCCCGCCGCGCCACCGGGCCGAAGGCGCCGTCGGCCAGGACCCGCGGGCCGCGCGCGGCGGTCGGGAACGCGAGCCGCACCCGATGGTCGGGGCGGACGTTGAGCCCCTCCAGGTAGATGCCGACGGTGCGGCTGCCGGCCTCCAGCACCACCTGGGTATGGACCTCGAGGTCCACGGCATCGAAGCGCCGCACGATCTCGAGTTCACCGCGCAACGGCCCGGCGTGCACCACCCGCACGGCGACATGATCGGGCTCCGTCACCGGCCGGCCTCGCGGCGAACCGGTGTAGCTGTCGCCCAGGTCGTCCTGGTCCTCGATGGCGGCCAGGCCGTGCGCGCTGGCGCCCGTCTCGCGGCTGGCGACGGCGATGGTCCCGTCCGATTCGACGCGCACCCACAGCAGGTCGTTCTCCAGCCCGGCGTCGGTCGCCGCCACGGCGTCCGCGGGCCGCGGCACCGGCGGCGCACGCCGCCGCTCGGTCACCCGGTACGAGGCCACGCCGAGGGCCGGCAGGTCGTCGGCCGCGAACAGGATGCGGCGCCACTCGACCGCGTCGGCATCGGGGTAATGCCGGGGACTCTCGACCAGGTCGTGACCGCGGGCCGACTCCAGCGCCTGGTACGGCACCGCGCGGCCGCGCGCATCGCGCAGATCGAAGTGCTCGGCGCCCGGTGCCGCGGCGCGCGGCGGGCGGGAGCCCTGCCCGACCGGCACGTCGGCGCGGAACAGCGCCACCTCGGCTTCGACCAGGCGCGTACCGGCGCGCGGCACGGTATTGAACACGACCAGGTGCGGCTTCCAGCCGGAGCGGCCCGCCTCGCGCGCCGCGTCGGCCTCGCGGCCGATCGCGGCGTCGAGCGACCGCGCCGCCGACTCAAGCGCCAGCGCGCGAGCGCGATCGAACCGGACGACCATCTCCCGATGGACGGCATCGTGGCTGGTCCCGCAGATGCTGTCGTGAGGATGGTTCTCCAGCAGGGTGCGCCAGGCGTGCCACAGCTCCTCGCGCGCATCCCAGCCGGCGCGACGCGCCAGCGCCGCCACCGGTTCGGCCAGGCGCTCAATCAGCCGCTGGCACTCGGCGTTGCGCTGTTTGAGGTGCAGGCGCGTGCCGTGAGTGCCCTGGAGCGACCAGGCATGGCGCCGGCCCTCCCGCAGTTCGCCCAGGACCAGCGGCAGGGCGTCCTCGTGACGCCGCGCCCAGCGCTCGACCGACCGGGCATACGCGCCGAGGCCGCCGACGACGAACCGGCAGTCGGGCGCCAGCCGCCGCAGGCCGTCCACCGCGCCCTCGAGCGCCGCCTGCGGCGCGTGATGGTCGGCGCCGTTCATCACCAGCCAGAACGGCGCGCGCGCGCGCGTCTCCAGCATGGCCCGCAGGCCGCTCCACGCCTGCCGCAGGGCCCGGCCGGCGGCCGGCAGGTTGGCGCCGTACTCGTAGCCGGAGGGCGGCAGGTGGACCATCAGCACCTCGGCGCCGTCGCTCCCGCGCCAGCGGAACAGGTCGCCGTCCTGCCCGCGTTCGCCGCCGAAGCCGCGCCACACCACCGCG
>CAZJZC010000036.1:0-18201 GCA_964550365.1 uncultured Gemmatimonadales bacterium
GGCCGCTGCCGCCGGCGGCGGCCGGGCCGGACACGGCGCGAGGGGCGCCGGCACGCATGGAGCGGCTGGACCGCGAGCCGCTCATCCGGGTCGGGCTGGTGGTGGACCGCGATTCGGCGGCGATCTCGGCCACCGGGCAGTTCCGGGTCGTCGGCGCCGACGGCGCGGTCATCGCCGTGGTGGATGCCTACACGCCGGTGCGGGTGTACCCCGGCGAGGACCGCGCGCGGGTGGTGGTGGTGCGCGCGGGGCGGGAGGGCGTGAGCGCGGTCGCGCCGGTGCTGGTGCGCCCCGAGCAGGCCACGGACCTGGTGGTGGTGGCCGGCCGCCGGTACCGCGGCGAGGCCCTGCTGGCCCGCGGGTCCGTCGGCGTCACCGTCAGCAACCGGGTGCCGCTCGAGGCCTACCTGCTGAGCGTGGTCGCCCTCGAACTCGGGTTCCGCAACCCGACCGACCGCCAGGCCGTCCTGGCCCAGGCGGTGGCGGCGCGCACCTACGCGGTGCGCTACCGCGGCCGCCGCGAGGCCCTCGGCTTCGACGTCTTCCCGACCGACGCCGACCAGGTCTACAGCGGCGTGGACAGCGAACTGCCGGAGGTCACCGAGGCGGTGCGCGCCACCACCGGCGAGATCCTGACCTGGAACGGACGTCCGATCGAGGCGCTGTTCCACTCGACCTGCGGCTGGTCCACCGAGGCCGCGGACCAGGTCTTCCAGAACCGCGGCGACACGCCGTATCTTCGCGCTGTGTCGGATCGGACGGGGGACGGGCCGCGCGACTTCTATTGCGCCATCTCGCCGAAGTTCCGCTGGCGCGAGGAGTGGGACGCGGCCCAGCTGGCGGCCGTGGCGCGGCGGGCCGCCGAGGTCACCCGGAGCACCAACGGCGCCGACGCCAGGGTGACGGACGTGCGGGCCAGCCGCACGACGCCGACGGGCCGGGTCGCCGAGCTGACCATCACGACCGCGTCGGGCGGCATCGTCGTGCCCCAGGGCCGCATCCGGGACGTCCTGCGGCCGGCCGCCGGCGGGCAGCTGCCCTCGACGATGTTCCAGGTCCACGCCGACCGCTCGGGCGACGGCCTGGCGCGGCTGGTGGTGGCCGGGGCGGGGTACGGCCACGGCGTGGGCATGTGCCAGTTCGGCGCCGTCGGACGCGCGCGGGCGGGGCATGGCTATCGCGACATCCTCGCCGCCTACTATCACGGGACCAGCATGGAGAAGCTCTACTGATGGCAGCCAGCACGGACATCCGGATCGGCATGGTGGGGGCGGGAGCGATCGCGCAGATCGCCCACCTGCCGGTGCTGCGCAAGATGAAGGGCGTCCAGATCGCGGCGATCTGCGACAACGACGGGCCCAAGGCGCGGGCGCTCGCCCAGCGCCTGGGCGTCGCGAACGCGTTCACCGACATCGAGGAGATGCTCGAGCTGGTCCCGATCGACGCGGCCATCGTCTGCACGCCGAACCACCTGCACGAGGACCACGTGCTCGCCGTGCTGGCCGCGGGGAAGCACGTCGTGGTCGAGCGGCCCATCGCGCTGACGTCGGCGGGCGTGGCCCGGGTGCTCAAGGCCGCCGAGAAGGCGGGGCGCAACGTCCTGGTGGCGATGAACCACCGGTTCCGCAGTGACGTGCAGGCGGTCCACCAGTTCGTCGCGGGCGGCGAACTGGGGGCGGTCCAGACCATCCGCACGGGCTGGCACGTGTTCCGCGCGGCCCGGCAGCAGATGGGCTGGCGCTCGCGGCGCAGCGAGTCGGGCGGCGGCGTGATGATGGACCTCGGCCTGCCCATGGTGGACCTCGCCTGGTGGATCGCCGGCCGGCCCGACGTCGAGCGCGTCTCGGCGCACCTGACCGGGGCGGGGCAGGTGGACGAGATCGGCTCGGCGCACCTGTTCTGCGCCAACGGCGTGTCCATCTTCTGCGACGTGTCGTGGCGGTTCGTGGGCGAGGGGGAGCGGTTCTGGCTCGACGTCCAGGGCGCCAAGGGCTCGGCGTCGATCTCGCCGTTCCGCGTCTGGAAGGAACTGCACGGCTCGCCGGTGGACGTCACGCCCACCGGCGCCGCCGGGCGGGAACACCAGTTCACGGCCTCGTACCGTTCGGAATGGGCCTACTTCCTCGCCGGCGTCCGCGGCGAGGTCACGCTGATGCCGCCCGAGGACCAGGTGCGCCTGCATCGGATCGTCGAGGCCGTCTATCGCTCGGCGGACGAGCAGCGCGACGTGAAGTTGTGACGCTCCGGGACCGGCTCCCGTCCCGTCGCGTGCTGCTGCTGGCCGCCGTCGGCGCGGTCCTGCTGTTCGTCGCCTATCCGCCCGCCGGCCTGCTGGTCCCCAGCTTCGTCGCCCTGGTGCCCCTGCTGTGGGCGCTGGAGGAGGCGCGCGCGGCCGATCAGCCGGCGGGGCGCGTCGCCTGGACCGGCTGGTGGTTCGGGGTCCTGTCCGGCGGCCTGCTGCTCTACTGGATGGTCGTGGCGCTGTGGCACTTCACGCCGCTCTCGGCGCTGGGCTGGTCGGCCGCCGTCCTGCTCGGCTTCGCCCCGCTCTGGGCCCTGATCGCCTGGCTCACCTACCGCATCGGCGTGCGCACCACGGTGCCGTTGTGGGTGTCGTTCCCGCTGGTGTGGACCGCGGTCGAGTGGCTGCTGGGCCATCTCGCCGACCTGCGCTTCCCGTGGCTCGGCCTGGGCACCTCGCTCACGCGCGCCCCGCTGCTGGTGCAGTGGGCCGACGTGGCCGGCGCCCGGGGTGTCACCCTGTGGCTGGCCTGGGCCAACGTGATGGCGTTCCTGGCCCTGCGCCGGCGCGACTGGCGGCCGGCGGCGGCGGTGGCGGCGACCATCGCCCTGGCCGCCGGCTACGGCGCCTGGCGGACGCGGACGCTGGTCGTGCGCCCGGTCGCGGCCGTGGCCCTGCTCCAGCCGAACGTGGGGTTCGACGAGAAGCGGGAGGACCGGGAGAACATCCGCCTGCTGAACCAGCTGCTCGCCATGAGCCGCCAGGCGGCCCGCGACACGTCGGTGCGGCTCATCGCCTGGCCCGAGGCGGCGGTGCCGGTCTACTTCGTCAACCACCCGGACTACGCCGATTCGATCGCCGCCCTGGCGCGCGAGCTGGCGATCCCGGTGCTGGCCGGCGGCGTCGACGCGGTCATCCATCCGGACGGCAGCTACGACAACTGGAACGCCGCGTTCTTCGTGGACGCCCGGGGCCGTTTCGCCGACACGGTCTATCACAAGCGCTACCTGGTGCCGATCGTCGAGCGGGTCCCGTTCGTGAACCCCGACTGGTTCGGCGACCTCCGGTGGTTCGGCGGCTTCGAGGCCGGATCGGCGTTACCGGTCTATCGCATCCCCGAGGGTGCGTTCGGCGTGGTCATCTGCTACGAGTCCGCCTTCGAGGACCTGGCCCGGCACTACCGGCGCGAGGGTGCCGACTTCCTGCTCAACATCACCAATGACGCCTGGTTCGGCCGCACCGCGGCCCCGTACCAGCACGCGGCCCACCTGGTGATGCGCGCCATCGAGACGCGCATGGGCATCGCGCGCGCCGCCAACAGCGGCATCTCGGAGTTCGTCGACCCGCTCGGCCGGCCGTACCAGGTCACGGACCTGCTCACCGAGCGGGTCGTGGCCGACGTGGTCCGCACCACCGATGTCCGCACCCTGTACGTCCGGCTCGGCGACTGGGTCGCCGTGGTCGCCCTCGTGGGCACGCTCGCGTGCCTCGCCGCCACCGTCCTTCGCAGGCCAACGCCCGGAGCCGCCGCATGAGCCGCCTGTCCGCCGTCCTCGCCGTCCTCGCGCTGGCCGCCCTGCCGGCCGCGCCGGCCGCCGCCCAGCAGCCCTATGGTCCGGGTCCGTGGGACCCCGCGGTGCCGACGCCGCGCAGCGTGCTCGGCTACGAGGTCGGCCGGCGCTTCACGCCGCACCACCTGCTCAGCCGCTACATCGAACGGGTCGCCGCGGCCAGCCGCCGGATCCACGTCGACACGGTGGCGCGGACCTTCGAGGGCCGCGAGGTGTTCGTGATCGTCATGTCGAGCGAGGCGAACATCGCCCGGCTGGCGTCCATCCGGGCCGACGCCGCCCGCATCGCCGATCCGCGGGGCGCCGACCGGGCCACGCTCGACGCCGTCGCCCAGCGCCTGCCGCCCGGCGTCTGGCTGGGGTACACGGTGCACGGCAACGAGGCATCGGGCACCGAGGCGGCCATCGCGCTCATCTACCAGCTGGCGGCGGGCCAGGACGCCGAGACCCGCATGATCCTCGACTCGGTGGTGGTGCTGATCGACCCGGTCCAGAACCCCGACGGCCACGAGCGGCACGTGCAGGACAACCAGCGGATGCGCGGCGCCTTCGGCATCGCGCCGGCGCCGGGCGGGCTGCAGCAGCAGGGCAACTGGCCCGGCGCGCGGACCAGCCACTACATGTTCGACCTCAACCGCGACTGGTTCCTGCTGTCGCACCCGGAGACCCGCGGGCGCGTGGCCGCGTTCCACGAGTACTGGCCCATGGTCGCCGTCGACCTGCACGAGATGGGCTCGAACTCCACCTACTACTTCGCGCCGCCCATGGCGCCCGTGAACAAGAACGTCCCGGACAACATCAAGCGGTGGTGGGACGTGTTCGCGGCCGATATCGGCGGCGCGTTCGACCGGCACGGCTGGTCGTTCTTCCGCCGCGAGGGCTACGACGAGTTCTACCCGGGCTACGGCATCTCCTGGCCGCTGCTGGCCGGCGCGGTCGGCATGACGTTCGAGCAGGCCTCGAGCGGCGGCGGCGCGGTCCGCCGCGCCGACGGGACGATCCTGACCCTGGCCGACGCCGCGCACCACCACTACACGGCCGCCTGGGCCACGCTGACCACCACGGCGCGCCGCGCGCGCGAGCGGGTGCGTGACTACCTGGCCTTCCGCCAGAGCGCCATCACGGAGCCGGCCGCCGGCCCGCTCCGCGCCGTGGTGTTCGAGCGCGACGAGCACGGCCGGGCCGACTCGCTCGTGGTCCGCCTGCTGGAGAACAGCATCGAGGTCCAGCGCCTGCGCGGTCCCGTCGAGGCCCAGGCGACCGAGTTCGGGGAGACCACCGTGCGCAGCACCCGGTTCCCGGCCGGGGCCTACGTCGTGGACCTGGCCCAGCCCCAGGGGCGGCTGGCCAAGGCCATCCTCGAGCCCGAGGCGGAACTCGATTCGAGCTTCATCCGCGAGGAGCTCGAATCCCGGCGCACCGGCCGCGGCGACCGCTTCTACGACGTCACGGCGTGGACCCTGCCGCTCGCCTATCGCGTCCGCGCCTGGGCGTCGCGCACGGCGCCGGGGCCCACGGAGCGCGTGATGCCCGACGACCTCGGCGCCCGGGCCGCCCGCCCGCCCGCGCCGGCCCCGGGGCGCTACGGGTATGCCTTCCGGCCCGGCAGCGAGGCATCGCTGCGCCTGCTCGCGGCGCTGTTCACCGACAGCGTCCGCGTGTGGTACGCGCCGCGCGCGTTCACCCAGGGCGGCGCGCGGTTCCCCTACGGCGCCTTCGTGGTGCGCACGGCGTCCAACGGGCCCGAGGTGCACGACATCGTGCGGCGTCGGCAGGCCGAGGTCGGCGCCGAGGTCGTGGCGCTCGGCTCGGCCATGGCCGATTCCGGGACCGACCTGGGCAGCAACAGCGTGACCCCGCTGCGCCGGCCGCGCGTGGCCCTGGTCGGCGGCGCTCCCGTCAGCGGCAACTCGTTCGGCTTCGCCTGGTTCGCGTTCGAACAGCGGCTGGGCTACGCCGTGACGCCGGTCGCGGCGCAGAGCCTGGGCGGCATGGACCTGCGCGAGTTCGACGTGGTTGTGGTGCCGTCGGTCGGCGCGGGCGGCTTCGACGGCGCCCTCGGGGAATCCGGCCGTACCCGCCTGGGCCAGTGGGTCCGGGACGGCGGCACGCTGGTGACCCTCGACGGCGCCACCGCGTGGCTCGCCCAGGAGCGTGTCGGCCTGACGCGCCTGCGGGTCCGCCGCGACACCACCCGCGCCGATTCGACCGCCGGCGCGCCGCTCCCGGCCGACGTGCCCGGCGCCATCGTCCGCGCGTCCGGCGACACCCTCTCGCTGCTGCTGGCCGGCGTGCGGACGGCCGACATCCCGGTGCTGGTCAACAGCGACCGCATCTACGCCCCCCCGCGCGACCTGCGTGCTGGCGAGGCCGTGGTGCGGTTCGCGCCCCAGCCGCGCCTCAGGATGAGCGGCTACCTGTGGCCCGAGGTGCCGGCCCGGCTGGCCGAATCGGTGTACCTGTGGACCGAGAGCGCCGGCCGCGGCCGGGTCATCGCCTTCACCGGCGATCCCAACTTCCGCGATCACTTCCGCGGCCTGCTGCCGCTGTTCGCCAACGCCGTGTTCCTGGGACCGTCGATGTGACGGCCCGCGGCCCGCACGAGCGCCCCGCCGCCGGGTCCCGGCCGTGAAGGTCGGGGTGGATGTGGGCGGCACCTTCACCGACCTGGTCGCGGTCGGCCCGAAGGGCCTGGTCGTGGCCAAGGTCCCGAGCACGCCCGATGAGCCGGAGCGCGGCATCTGGGACGCCTACGCCGCCGCCGGGCTGAGCGAGCCGCCGGCGGCGCTCGTCCACGGCACCACCGTCGCCACCAACGCCCTGCTCGAACGCAAGGGCGCCCGGGTGGTGCTGGTCACCACGGCGGGGTTCGAGGACCTGCTCGAGCTGCGGCGCCAGGATCGGGCGGCGCTGTACGACCTCGCGCGCCGTCACCCGCCGCCGCTGGTGCCGCGGGAGCGGGTCGTCGGCGTGCCCGAGCGGATGGGACCCGCCGGCCCCCTCGTGCCGCTGAGCGCCGAGGCGGTCGCCGCGGCGGTGTCGGCGGTCCGGGCCCTGGCCCCCGAGGCCGTCGCCATCTCGCTGTTGTTCGGCTTCCGCCACCCGGAGCACGAGCGGCGCCTCGCCGCCGCCCTGCGCGAGGCCCTGCCGGGTGTCCCGGTCGCGGTGGCGCATGAGCTGGTGCCGCGGGTCCGGGAGTATGAACGCACCACGACCATCGTGGCCGAGGCGTTCCTGCGTCCGCGCGTAGGCCGCTACGTGCGTCGCTTCGCCGACGACGCGGCCGGGCGCGGCATCCGCGCACCCCGGATCCTCGCCTCCAGCGGCGGAGCGCTCGAGCCCGGCCAGGCGGCCGAACGCGCGGTGTGGCTGGCGCTCTCGGGCCCGGCCGGCGGCGTCCAGGGCGCGGCGCTCGTCGGCGCGGCCAGCGGGTTCACCGACCTGCTGACGCTCGACATGGGCGGCACCAGCGCCGATGCCGGCGTGGTGCTCTCCGGTGAGGTGAGCGTGGCCGCGCGCGGCATGGTGGCCGGCGTGCCGCTGGCGGTGCCGCATCTGGCGATCGAAACGGTGAGCGCCGGCGGCGGCTCGATCGGCTGGCTCGACTCCGGCGGCGCCCTGCGCGTGGGTCCCGAGAGCGCCGGCGCGGTGCCGGGCCCGGCCTGCTACGGCCGCGGGGGCGAGCGGCCGACGGTCAGCGACGCCTACGCGGTGCTGGGCTGGCTCGCGGCCGACGCCCTGCTCGGCGGGAGCGTGCGGGTGAGCCGCGAGCGCGCCGCCGCGGCCCTGCGGCCGCTCGCCGATGCCGCGGGCCTCTCCCTCGGCGACTGCGCCCTGGGCATGGTGCGGGTGGCCGAGGCGTCGATGGCGCGCGCCCTGCGGCGGGTCAGCGTCGAGCGCGGACTCGACCCGGCGACGCTGACGCTGGTCGCCTTCGGCGGCGCCGGCCCGCTGGCGGCCTGCGCGCTGGCGGAACTCATCGGCGTGCGCCGGGTGCTCCTGCCGCCGCTGGCCGGCGTCCTGTCGGCGCTCGGCATGGCCGCCGCCGTCGACACCGTGGAGCGCAGCGCGCCGGTGCACCTGCCGGCGGACCGGTTCGCGGACCAGGCCGAGCTCATCGCCGCGCCCCTGGCCGACCGCGTGCTGCAGGACCTGCCGGGCGCCGAGGTCGCCTGGGTGGCCGAGTGCCGGTACGCCGGCCAGGGCTTCGAACTGGACGTGCCCTGCCGGCGCGACGCCTGGGCGCGCATCGGCGCCGACTTCCATGAGATCCACCAGCACGCCCACGGCCACCGGGCGGACGCCGAGCGTGTCGAGGTGGTCGAGCTGCGCGCCGTCGCCCGCCGACGGGCGGCCGAAGGGCGGATCGCCTGGCCGCGGCGCGACGTCGGCGGCGGCGCCTCGCGCCTGCGGCTGCA
The DNA here is from genome assembly GCA_964550365.1 of uncultured Gemmatimonadales bacterium. Classification (GTDB taxonomy): domain Bacteria; phylum Gemmatimonadota; class Gemmatimonadetes; order Gemmatimonadales; family JACORV01; genus DASXPG01. The sequence continues at coordinate 8,232 of CAZJZC010000036.1, forward strand.
CTTCCAGGGCGGCCCGCGCGATGCCGCCGGCTACGAGTGGGAGCGGCTGGTGGCCGGGCAGGTGCTGGCGGGCCCGGCGGTGGTCGCCGGGGCCGGCGCCACCGCGCTGCTGCCGCCCGGCTGGGCGGCCACGGTCAACCCCATCGGCGCGATCGTCGCGGAGCCGGGTGATGCTCGGCCCCGTTGAACGGCAGGTCATGGCCCAGCTGTTCGCGTCCATCGCCGAGGAGATGGGCGCCCTGCTGATCCGCAGCGCCCGGTCGCCCAACATCCGGGAGCGGCGCGACGCGTCGGCGGCGCTGTTCTCGGCCGACGGCGAGCTGGTGGCGCAGGCCGCGCACATCCCGGTCCACCTGGGCGCCATGCCGGACGCCGTGGCGGCCGTGCGCGCCCGCCAGGCACGCGCCGGCGAGATCTGGGTGCTCAACGATCCCTACACCGGCGGCACCCACCTGCCGGACATCACCGTCATCGAGGCCGTCGCCGCGACCACGCTGCCGCCCCTGCGCCTGAGCCAGGGCTCGGGCACGCTGCGCCACGGCGCCGAGCCGCCGATCGCCTACGCCGTGGTCCGCGCGCATCACGCCGACGTGGGCGGTGAGCGTCCCGGCTCGATGCCGCCGGGCGCGCGGACCCTGGCCGAGGAGGGGGTCGTCATCCCGCCGACGCGGCTGGTCGCCGACGGCCAGCTCGACGAGGAGGCGCTCGAGCGCATCATCGGCCGCATGCGCGAACCCGACGTGCGCCGCGCCGATTTCGCGGCCCAGTTCGCCGCCGCGGCACGGGGCGGCGAGCGCTGGCGCGAGATGATCGCGCGCTACGGCCGCGCGCCGCTGGAGGATGCCGTCCTCGACCTGCTGGACTACGCCGAGCGCCGGACGCGGGCCGCGCTCGGCGCCCTGCCGCGGGGCGCCTGGGCGGCCGAGGACTGGCTCGAGGGCGACGGCCTCAGCGACACGCCGCTGCCGGTCCGGGTCACCGTGACGCTCGCCGACGGCAGGCTGGCCGCCGACTTCTTCGGCACCGCGCCGGCGGCGGAGGGCAACGTCAACTGCCCGATCTCCGTGACCCGCTCGGCGGCGCTGTTCGTGGTCCGCTGCCTGATCCCCGAGGACGTGCCGACCAACGGCGGGGTCGCGCGGTGCCTGGACGTCGCCGCCCCCGAGGGGTGCCTGGTCAACGCCCGGCCGCCGCACGCGGTGGCCGCCGGCAACGTCGAGACCAGCCAGCGCATCGCCGACCTGCTGTTCCTGGCGCTCGCGGCGGCCGGCGCCCCGGTGGTGGCGCAGGGGCAGGGCACGATGAACAACCTCGTCCTGGGCACCGACGACTGGACCTACTACGAGACCCTCGGCGGCGGCCAGGGCGCCTCGCCGGCCGGCGACGGCCCCTCCGGCGTGCACGTCGGCATGAGCAACACGCTGAACACCCCGATCGAGGTGCTGGAGATGGAACTGCCGCTGCGGGTCGAGCGCTACGCCCTGCGCCACGGGTCGGGGGGCGCCGGCGGCCGGGGCCGCGGCGGCGACGGGGTCGTGCGGGACGTGCGGGTGCTGGAGTCGTGCTCGCTGTCGCTGATCACCGAGCGGCGGGCCCGATCGCCCCTGGGGGCGTCCGGCGGGGCGCCGGGCGAGCCTGGGCGCAACCTGGTGGATGGCCGGGAGGTGGCGGCCAAGGCCGCGCTGGAGCTGCCGGCCGGCGCCGTGGTGACCATCGAGACGCCCGGGGGCGGCGGGTTCGGCCGCCCCGCCTGACCGCTAGCGCATGTCGGGGACGAACATGACGTGCGCGTTGGCCTGGCCCGGGTGCATCAGCCACGGGGCATTGCGCTGCGGGAGCGACGGCAGGCCGGTGGTGGCCGTGGTGGCGAACGGCAGGTAGATGACGAACAGCGGCTGCGCCGCGCTCACCGCGCCGGTCGCCGGGTCGTACGAGCCCGGCCGACCGTTGAGCGAGTACAGCGAGGCGGCCGCCGGCATCCGGATGCGGCCCGCGGCGACATCGGCGAAGCGGACGCTGTCGACGGCGGTCGGCCCGAGCCCCTGGGCCCGCAGGGCCCGCCCGCGTGCCATCCACGGCTCCAGCGACTCATGGTAGCAGGCCACGTGGAAGCGGGGATCGGCCGGGTCGTCGGCCAGGCACACCATCGGTCCGCCGGCCCGCAGCTCGACCAGCCGGTTACCGGCCGCGTAGCCGAGCACCCGGGCGGAGGCCCGGAGACTGTCCGGCAGGGCAAGGACCGCCGCCGCGACCTGCCGGGCGGCGTCCGGCCGATCGGCGGGCGTCTGGGCCGGGGCGGCCGCCGCGCCGAAGCCGCAGGCCAGCGCGGCGAGCGCTCCCGCGCGCGCCCGGCGCCGCGGGGCGTTCACCGGACCAGCACCGCGGGCGTGGCCGGTCCGCTGCGCGCGCCGCCGCGCGCGCTCCGGAACGTCGCCCAGGCCAGCACGCCGAAGACGAACGCGCTCGTCACCAGCTTGAAGAACGACTTCATCGAGCCGACCCGGAAGGCGAACTCGGCCTCCGGGCGGACGTTGTTCTGGAGCTGGAGGACGTCCAGGGCGTAGAGCATGCTGCCCACGAGCAGGAACAGCGCGGCCAGCGCGCCGATGAGCGCGTTGGCGAGCAGGCCGTGCCGATGCCCGTTCAGTGCCGAGACCAGGCCGGCCACGCCCAGGCCGAACATCGGCGAGATCAGGTAGTTGGCGGCGACGCCGAAGAAGCCGAAGCGCCACTCCATGCTGGCCGGGTTCAGGGGCCACGAGTTGGTCACCACGTCCACGAACGGGTGGACCAGGAACAGCAGCGCCACCAGGTAGCCGGCCACCGTGAAGTGGCGCAGGGGATGCTCGTCGTTGCTCATGGCCCCGGACGGTGAGGGGAAAATCGAACGGGCCGGGCGTCACGCCCGGCCCGTTCAACTATGGGGGAGAATCAGCCGCGGAGCAACCGCGCGCTCAGGCCTCGGGGCGGCGGAACATGCCCGCCAGGGCCAGGGTCATCAGCAGGCCGGTCCCCAGCAGGATCATCGTGGCCGGCTCCGGCACCACGTTGCGCGTGAGGAACTCCTGCGAGCAGTTGTCGCTGGCGGTGAAACCGGCGCCCGCGTTCCCCGCCGTCTCGACGCACCGGTCGGTGATCACGGTCCACTGGTTGGCGTCCACCGTGGTGTAGCCGGCGTTGGCCATCGCGATCCAGCTGTTCATGCCGGCGGCACTGTAGCTCGCCCCGTCGCCCGAGGGGCCCGTGCCGTTCCACACCGACACCGGCTGACCGGACAGGATGTTCCATACCGCGGCGTGGATCTCGGCCCTGGTGCGCTTGTCGGCGGTGGTGCTCGTGCCGTAGGTGTCCATCTTGGCGATCAGCCAGGCCGCCTTGAGGTACTGCGCCACGTTCGAACTGCGGGTCTTGGTGAGCGGGCCCGTCAGGTTCGAGAAATAGGCGCTGTAGCCGGTCGAACTCGTCTTGGCGGTGTGGAGGAAGTCCACGCAGTAGATGTCGACGGCCGGACCGAAGTTCGTCGTCCCGTGCGCCGGCCAGTAGCCGGGCTGGTCGGCGAACTGCAGGTTGCCGCGGTAGGCGGCGCCGCCCATGACGTTGATGTTGGTGTTGGCGCTGTTCCGCCAGAACCAGCCGAACGAACTGCCCGTGCCAGCCCACTTGAACTGACCCAGCACCTGCGCTTCGGCCGCCACCGGAGCCATGGCAAGCGCAGCGAGCATTCCAAGCTTGAGGATCGGCCGCATGGTGTCTCCAAACCAGGTTGTGTGCGCGGGTGGCGCACGCACTACGCCTCGGCGTGGGAATCCGCAGGAAACGGGCCAGCCTGAACCGCGGGCAAGCCGACCGGGTGTATGCCGTTAACTCATTATTGGACAATATGTTACGGTTGCGTTTCTGCGGTATCGAGCGTCCTTGGCGTGGTGTGTGAGGCTGATAATGAAGACGGTGTTGCTACCCTGCAACACTTTCTGACTCAAAGCCACTGCCTCAGCGCCTCGAGGTCCGCCGGCTCGTCCACGTCGAACTCGCCGCGCGGCAGGGGGACGCTGTCCGGCTGTTGCCCGAGTCCGTCGAGCAGGCCGCGGGCGCCGGCGCCGGGTGGCAGGTCCGCCAGGTCCTCGAACCAGGCGCGGCCGAACAGGACCGGCGTTCCCACCCCGCCGCCGTAGGCCGAGCCGACGGGGTCGGCGCCCTGGCGGAACCGGGCCGCCAGGGCCGCGAGGTGGGCGGCGGTGACCGCCGGCTGGTCGCAGGTCATGAGGATGGCGCCGGACGCTTCGGGACGCAGGCTGGCGGCGGCGGCGATGCCCCGGCCGATCGAGGTCCCCATCCCGGCCTCCCAGTCCCGGTTGGGGACCAGCAGCACGTCGGCGCCGCCGAGGGCGGCGGCGACCCGGTCGGCGTCGGCGCCCGTCACCAGGATGACAGGGCCCAGGGCGGCCGCGAACGCCTCGCCCGCGGCATGCGCGACGAGGGTGGAGCCACGGAAGGGGATCAGCTGCTTGGGCCGGCCGAGCCGGTTCGAGCCGCCGGCGGCCAGGATCACGATGGCGATCGGCGCCGGGCTCACCGGTCGTGGATCGGGCCGTCGCGGTCCGACAGCGGCCCGCCGCGGCGGCCGGCGAACATGGCGCCGATCTCGGCGGCGATGGCCAGGGCGATCTCCTCGGGCGATTCGGCGCCGATGTCGAGGCCGGCCGGCGCGCGCAGGAGCCGGCGCCGGGCCGGCGGCAGGGTCCGGCCCCGCCCCTCCAGTTCGGCCAGCAGTCGTTCGGTGCGCGAGCGCGGCCCGAGCACGCCGAGGTATCCGGCCGGGGAGTCGAGGAGGGCGTCGAGCAGGGCCAGGTCCCGGGGGTAGTTGTGGGTCATGATGACCACCGCCGAGCGTGCGTCGAGCGGGCCGGCGTCCTGGTCCTTGCGTACCGCCCGGGCGCACCAGCCGAGCGCGTCGGCCAGTCGGAGCAGGGGTTCGGTGTCGGCGCCGTCGCCGAAGACCACGACGGCCGGTGGCGGCGCGGCGAACTCGAACAGCAGGCCGTCCTCGAGCCTGGTGCGGCGCTCGGCCAGCGCCCGGCGGGCATGCGTGAGCATCGGTGCCGTCAGGCCGGCCGGGGCCGCGGCGGCGTCGGCCGGCAGCACCGCCCGGACGCCGGGAGGCGCGCCGTCGCCCGGCTCGAGGGCGCAGACGATGACGGCGTCCTGCCGCGCCAGGTGTGCCGCGCGGACCAGGGACAGCCAGGCCGGGGCGCCGCCCGGGCAGGGCTCGAACAGCACGTCGAGCACTGCCCGGCAGCCCATGCCCAGTCCCCAGGGCGCATCGTCGTCGCGGGTGAGGTCGAAGGTGACGGTGCGCGCGGCGCCGGCGGCGCGCACGGCCTCGGCGTGCGCGAGGGCGTCCTTCTCGAGGCAGCCGCCGCTGATGGCGCCGACGGTGCCGCCGTCGGGCAGGACCACCATGCGCGCCCCCGGGCCGCGGTAGGCCGAGCCCGCGACGCGGGCCAGGGTGACCAGGACGGGAACGCCGCCCCCGGCCGCGGCGGCCGAGAGGGCGGCGTCGAGACGGTCGAGTTCGGTCATCCCGCCAGCTTCTCGAAGACCTTCCCTTCGACGAACAACTGGTAGAGGTCGCCGTCGAGCATGCCGGCCTTCACTTCCTGCGTCATGATGTCGAGCGCCCGGTCGAGCGGCACGGCCCGCTTGTAGGGCCGGTCGGCCGCGGTGAGCGCGTCGAAGATGTCGCTGATGGTCATCATCCGGGTCTGGACCGGGATGTCGGCGGCGCCGACGTGCCGCGGGTAGCCCACGCCGTTCAGCTTCTCGTGGTGCCCGTAGGCGATGGCCGGGATCTGCGCCAGGTCCCGGGTCCACGGGATCTGGAGCAGGAAGCGGTAGGTGTGCGTGACGTGGCTCTCGATCTCGAGCCGCTCGGCCTCGTCGAGGGAGCCCTTCCGGATGGTCAGGAAGCGGACCTCGTCGTCCGACAGCCAGGGGTGCTCGGCGCCGTCGATGTCGGTGAAGGCCCGTTCCGCCAGCTTGAGCAGTTCCTCGAAGCTGCCTTCGGGCAGGACCGTGGGCTCGTTGGCCTGGAGCACGGTCTTGAGGAACCCGTCGAGGTCGGCCAGTTCGTCGCCGTGGCGGGCATCGAGGTCGGCCAGGAACCGGTCGTAGCCCTCGCGCCCCTTGCCGGTCAGGTAGTCCGCCCGCTGGCGGTGGTACTCGGCCTCGGCGCTGCGGCGGATGAAGGCGTAGCGGCTCTTGATGAGGGCCAGGTCGGGCGGGTAGAGCTTCTTGGCCTTGACCAGCACCTGCTCGCGCACGCCGACCTTGCCGAAGTCGTGCAGCAGCCCGGCGTAGCGGATCTCCTTCAGCTGCTCGCGGGTGAAGTTGACGTGGCGGAAGGGCCCGTCGCCGGCGCGGTCGACCACCTCGGCGAGCCCGACCGTCATGGTGGCCACCCGGCCGGAATGGCCGAACGTGGTCGGGTCGCGCTGCTCGATGGCGGTGACGGCCGCGGTGACGAACCCCTCGAACAGGTGCTCGATGCTCTGGTAGAGCAGGTTGTTCTCGATGCTGACGGCGGCCTGGCCGGCCAGCGACTGGACGATCTCGACGGTGCGGCGCGAGAACGGGATGACCTGTTCGTCCACGATCGCGGCGCTGGTCAGCTTCACCGGGTCGCGCTTGCGGTTGATGAGCTGGAGCGCGCCGATGACGTCGTCGTGGTGGTTCTTCATGGGCACCGTGAGCATCGACTTCGACCGGTAGCCGTTGCGCTCGTCGAACGACCGGTTGAAGGAGTACTCCACGTCGGGCGGCAGGAAGTACACGTCGTCGATGATCAGCGGCTCGCCGGTCGAGCAGACCCAGCCGGCCAGCGACGCGTGGTTGAGCGGCATGGTGAACTCGACGAAGCCGGTCCCCGCCACGGTGTCGTTCTGGGCCAGCTTGAAGCGCAGTTTCGGGCTGGGCGTGTCGCGGCCCTCGACCAGGTAGAGCGAGCCGCCGTCGGACTGGGTGATCTGGCGCGCCTGGGTCAGGATGAGCTCGAGCAGGACGTCGTAGTTGCGCTCGGTCGTCAGGGCCACGCCGATGCGGGTCAGCTCGGCGATCTCCCTGGAGCGCGCGGCGCTCTCGGCCCGGGCGCGGGCGGCCTCGAGGCGCGAGGCGGCCTCGCGGAAGCCGGCGCGGATGGCCAGGAACAGCTGGCGGGGTCCGGCGCCGTGCGGCACGAAGGCCGACGCGATCTCGCCGGCCGGCAGGTCGGCCGGCACGTCGGTCTCGCCGCTCGCGCCGAGGCAGACGATGGCGGCGCCGGCGTCGGCGGCGGCGCGCACGCCGTCGGCCCCCAGCAGGCGCCGCAGGCTCTCGTCGACGATCAGCACGGTGGGCCGCTCGTCGACGGTGTCGGGGTCGACGCGGGTGACGGCCCGCCGCTCGACCGGGGCCAGGCTCGCGGCGAAGGCGTCGGCGACGGCCGTCGGGTCCCACGAGGGGCCGTGGAGCAGTACCAGCTTCACGGGGTCCTCGCGCAGGTAGTGTCGCCGGCGGGGCAGGCGGCGCGGCGCCGGCCGTCGACGGTGAGCGTGTCGGGCAGCTGCATGCCGGTCATGAACCGCGCGGGCCGGCGGCTCAGCTGCTCCATCACGTACAGCATCTGCTGGCTGAGGAGCCGGGCGTTCTCGATGATGGCCCGCACGTCGGGCCGGCTCTCGCCGCCCATCGCCACGAGCAGCCGGGTGAGCGAGTCGGCGCTGACCATGACGCGGCGCGACTGCGCGATGGTGGCGTTCAGCTCGCGCACGGTGACGCCGGTCCGCACGTCGGTGGTGTCCATGAGCTGGGTGGCGCGCCGCATGCTGGCCGCGGCGTCGGCCAGCACCCGCTCGGTGCCGGGCTGTATGCCCTGCATGAACTGGCGGGCGGTCCCGGTGGCCAGGCGCAGGGAATCCGACAGCCGCTCGAACGACCGCAGGGTCGCCGTCGTGGTGGTGAGCATCTCCTGGATGGTGCCCTTGAGGTCGGTGGCCAGGCCGCCGAGCGCCTGGATGGCCTCCGGGCGGCGGACCATCTCGATGGTGTCGTTCGGCTGGACCATGCCGGTGCGCTCGCCGATCTGGATGAGGTTGAGCCGCGAGCCGCCCAGCAGCAGCACCTCGACCTCCATGGTCGTGCTGCGGGGCAGTTCGAGCGGCTTGCCGTCGGAGAACTCCGCCAGCAGCGAGGTGCGGACCAGGAACTCCAGCCGCCCCGCCTTGAGGCCGGGCTGGGCGGTGATCCCGGTGACGCGGCCGACCTCGAGCCCCTGCAGGTAGATCTTGGTGTCGACGGCGATGTCGCGCACGTTGTCGGCGCGCACGTAGACGTCCCAGCGCTGGATGCCCCAGCCGCTGGTGGCCACCAGCGCGGCCACCACCGTCCCCACGGTGGCGATGAGGAAGATCCCCACGTAGAAGTCGTTGCGTCCGACCCTCATGGCCGCTCCTCGACGGCCAGGCCGCCCAGCAGGCGCACCACCCGGTGGATCATGGGGACGAGGGCGGGCACCAGGTCCTGCGCCGTGATCAGGATGGTGCGCGGCGTGCCGTCGGCGCGGGTGGCGGCGCGTTCCAGCAGGTCGCGCGCGGCCCGTGTCGTGAGGCCGTCGAACGGGGCCTCGAGCACCAGCAGCTCCGGGTCCAGGGCGATGGCGCGCGCGACGGCGGCCCGGCGACGGTCCTCCTCGTTCGCCGCCGCCGGCCTCAGGTCGGCCACGTGCTCCAGGTGGAACCGGGCGAGCAGGTCCTCCACCCGTCCGGTCACCTCGGTCAGGCGGTGGTCGGACGCGTAGGCCAGGGGCAGGGTCACGTTGGCGCGCAGGCTGAGGTTCTGGAGCAGGCCGTCGCCGCTCTGGAGGTAGCCGAGGCGGCGGCGGAAGACCAGCTTCTGGTAGTAGTCGAGGGCGCCGATGTCGGTGCCGAACACCAGCGCCGCGCCCTCGGCGGGTCGCGCGAGCCCGAGGACGAACCGGCCCAGGTCCCCCACGCCGCTGTCCTCGTCGCCCACCACGGCGACGATGGTGCCCCAGTCGAGCACCAGCTCGAAGCGGTTGGCGGGGTTGTCGGGTCGCTCGCGCACGTCCACGCCGCGGAACGCCAGCGGCGCGGCGCCCTCGACGCCCATCGCGACGGCGTCGGCGAGGTACGAGGTGCGGACCTGGAAGTCGGTCACGCGGCCAGCCCGACGAACAGCGCCGACATGATGAAGATGGCCACGATGGTGCCCACCACGCCCCGGGTCACGGCCTGCGGGATCTCGGTGGGGCCCGCGGTCACCGCCAGCCCGTGGTACGAGCAGTGCATCGCCAGGGCCGCGCCGAAGGTGATGCCCTTGGCGACCGTGATCCAGACGTCCTTGGCCGACAGCGTGCCGAGCACGATGCGGGCGTACCCCCGCGGGGTCATGCCGGTGATGGTCGAGGCGCCGATGAAGCCGCTGATCAGGGCCACGGCGTCGAACACGACCATGAGGCAGGCGACCGAGACGATGGCGCCCAGCACCCGCGGCAGGACCAGGTAGATGTAGGGATCGATGCCCATCGCCTCCAGCGCCGTGACCTCGCCCATCACCTTGTTGGTGGCCATCTCGGCGGCGATGGCCGTGCCGGAGCGGCTGACGACGATCATCGCGGTGAGCAGCGGGCCCAGCTCGCGGATCACCGCCACGACCATGATGGTCCCCATGCGTTCCAGCGCGCCGAACCGCCCGAGCTGGGCGGCCGACTGCGCCATCACCAGGAACGAGAGCAGGGCCGCGAGCAGGGTGACCAGCCCGATGGCCTGCAGCGCCGTGAAGCGGATCTGGTTGATGAGCACGCGCAGGGTCACGGCGCGGCCGGCACGGGTCAGCCGGCCGGCCGCACGGACCACCTGCAACGTGAAGCGCGCCAGCCCTCCGATGACGGAAAGCTGGCGCGCCCCGGTCTGTCCGA
>CAZJZC010000037.1:0-17892 GCA_964550365.1 uncultured Gemmatimonadales bacterium
CCAGCAGGTTGGTCTGGTCGGCGATGTCGCGGATCAGGCCGATGAAGTCGGTGATGCGCCGGGTGACCGTCATCAGGCCCCGCACCTGCACCGAGGAATCGGAGACGAATCCCTTGAACTCAACCAGCCGCTGCACCGCGCCGCCGATGGTCGCCCGATTGCCGGTGGCCGTGTCGCTGGCCTCGCTCGAGCGCTCGGCGGCCTCCCGGCCGTCGGCCGCCACCCGGCGGGCGGCGGCGGTGATCTCCTCGGTGGCCTGGAGGTTGGCGGTGATCTGGCGCTCCTGCTCGCCGGCGGAGTGCTCGATGGTGCCGGCGAACGCGGCCGTCGCGGTACCGCCCTCGCGCAGCGCCTCGACCGACATCGCCACGGCGCGCACCTCCCGCCCGATGCGGTCGACCATCTCGAGCAGCGGCTCGCGCAGGTTGGCGATGTGCATCGCCGCGGCGATCTGCGTGGCGAGCGTCGCCACCAGCGACTGCGCCTGGGGACCGTAGATGTTGCGCTTGCGATGCTCGAGCTCGAGGGTGCCCACCACCTGGTCGCCGAACCGCAGCGGCACGATCAGGATGCTCTGGGCCGAGTCGCGCAGGGCCGGCACCCGCGGGTCGTTGCGCGCGTCGCGCACCACCAGGGGCTCACCCGACGCCGCCACGTCGGCGCGCAACAGGTCCATGTCCGGCGACGGCTCCCGCAGGCCCACGTCGCCGGGCGCGTTCCGGTAGACCCGCACCAGCCGCTCGCCCAGCTGGCGGTAGATCCTGAGGTCGCTCCACTCCACCAGCCGGTTGGCCAGCTCCCCCAGCCGCTCGAGCGCGTCGCCCAGCGCCAGGTCGGCCGTCACGGCCATGTCCACCGCCAGCACCTTGGTGCGCTCTTCGGCGGCGATGGCCTCCTCGAGCAGCCGCTTCGCCATCCACATGCCGAACACCAGCATCGCCGCCACGAACGGCCAGCTGCGGGCCTCCAGGGTCGCCGCCGCGATCAGCACCGTCCCGGCGCCGAGCAGCGAGCCGAAGTAGCCCACCACCTCGTAGCGCAGCACCAGCGACTGTTCGTCGCTCGTCAGCTTGGCCCGCAGCGACAGCGTGAAGTAGAACAGCAGCCGGCCGATGACGAAGTACCCGATGACGAAGAACGCGAGCGCCGGCACGTGCTCGACGCCGACCTCGCTGCCCGCCTGGCCGAAGACGCGGAGCAGCACGGCGTACAGGCCGAACGCCGCGATGAGCGACAGCACCTCGCGGCCGGCGTTGATGGCCGCCGCTCGCCAGGTCTTCCGCAGCCAGCCCCAGTCGCCCGCCATCACCCCGGCGGCCAGCGCGAGGCACACCGGCACCGGGCCGAACATCAGGCTGCCGGCCAGGCCGACGAAGCTCGTGAACGAGAGGTACGAGAACTTGGACAGCGGGATCACGTAGCGGCGCAGCACGGTGACCAGCAGCGCCAGCCCGAGGATCACCGGCCACTGCGTCACCGCCGGCGGCGACTGCCAGACGGCCGCCGTGAGCACCAGGCCGCCGCCCACCGTCATGGCCGGCGGGTAGCCGGCCAGCACCCAGTCGGCGCGCGGCAGCAGTGACCGGCTCATGCCGCGGCGCCGCGCCGGTCGATGGCCGCCCGCAGGACGCCGAGCCATGCCAGCGCCCCGGCGGCGCCCCCGGCGCCCAGGCGTTCGACCACGGCGCTCCCCACCACCACGCCGTCCGCCAGCGCCGCCACGCGGGCGGCGTGCGCCGGCTCCGCGATGCCGAAGCCGACGGCCACCGGCAGCGCCGAGACGGCCCGGACCGCGGCGACCCGGCCGGCCAGCGACGGGTCGGGCGCCTGGCCGCCGCCGGTGACGCCGGTCCGCGCCAGCAGGTAGACGAACCCCTCGCTGGCGCCCGCGACCTCGGCGAGCCGGGACGCGCCGCTGGTCGGCGCCACCAGGCGCACCAGCGGCAGGCCGCCGGCGCGCAGCGCCGCCTCCAGCGCCGGGTCGGCGCCGACGGGCAGGTCCACCACCAGCAGGCCCGCGGCCCCCGCGCGGGCGGCGGCGGCGGCGAACCGCGCCGGGCCGAAGGCCAGGATGGGGTTGAGATAGCTGAAGAGCACCACGGGCGTGTCGGCCCGGGCGGCGCCGAGCAGGTCCAGGGCGCCCGCCAGGGTCATGCCGCCCTGGAGCGCCGCGAGGCTGCTGGCCTGGATCACCGGTCCGTCGGCGACGGGATCGCTCCAGGGGACGCCGAGCTCGACGACGTCGGCCCCGGCCGCGGCCGCGCCGCGGAGGAAGGCCGCCGTCTGGCCGGCGTCGGGGTAGCCCGCGGTGATGTAGGGGATCAGTGCGGCGCGGCCGGCGCTGCGCAGGGCCGACCAGCGCGCCGCCAGGCGGTCGTCAGACAAAGTAGTCCGTGACCCGGACCCCGTACTTGTCGGGGTTCGCGACCTTGATGATGGACCGCTCGAACGCGCCGTCGCCGGTCCTGGCGTTCAGGTCCGCGTCGAACCCCGGGTGGATGATGGTGCCCTGCGGGTCGGAGATGACGCGCACGGTCGGCCGGTGCACCGCCTCGACCTCGGGGTTGGCGGCCTTCACGATGGCCAGCTCGTAGGTGTCGAGGATGACCAGGGTCCCCGCCGGGTAGATGCCGATCAGGTTGATGAACGCCTTCACCAGGACCGGCTCGTAGCCGCGGCGCGGGTTCTCCCGCATCTCGCGGAGCACGGCGTCGGGCGTCAGCGGCGACGTCTGGTAGGTCCGCCGGCTGGTCGCCGCGTCGAAGCCGTCGGCCACCGCGATGATCCGGGAGAAGATGGACATCTTCCGGGGCCGGATGGTCGCCGGGTACCCCGTCAGGTCGATCTTCATGTGGTGCTCGTAGGTCCCGATCATCGGCCGGTACGGGATCTCGCCGTAGCCACGCAGGCCGAACAGCGTCAGCACGCCCAGCCACGGATGGGCCTGCATGATGCGCCACTCCTCCTCGTTCAGCCCGCCGTCCTTGTTCAGCACCTCGAGCGGCACGCGGCTCTTGCCCACGTCGTGGAACAGGGCCGCCATGCCCAGGTCGTACAGCTGCAGCTTGTTGAGGCCGATCTTCCGTCCCAGCGCCACCGAGAAGATGCAGACGTTGACCGAGTGGGTGAAGGTATAGTCGTCGTAGTCACGCAGGGTGGTCAGGCCGATCAGGCTGGTCTCGTCCGAGAGCACCGTGTCGACGATGGCCTGGACCGCGCGCTTGACCTTCTTCACGCTGGCCGTGCGCCCCATCCGCACCGAGTTGATGACCTCCTTGGTGACGGCCACCGACCGCTGGTAGGTCCGCTTGGCCTGCTCCTTGAGGTGCGCCTCGTCGGTGTCGTCGTCGGCCTCGGACGGGGGCTCGACGTGGATGTGCGTGATGGTCGCGTCCTGCATCCGGGCCGTCAGCTCGTAGAACTTCGGCGCGCTCGCGTCGCGCGCCGCGGTGGAGAGCAGCAGCGAGAGGAAGCTGGTCCACTCCCGGCGGTCGACGCCCTCCTCGGCGCGGATGGCCCCCACGCCCGTGCTCTTCAGCACCGACAGCACGTGCGAGAACGACGCGTAGTTGTCGAGGTCGAGCCGCAGCCGCGTGGCGTTGACGAAGATGAACTCGCCGGTCACGCGGACCTCGAGCTCCTGCTCCCGCGCCACGACCTGGGCCGCCATGTTCACCAGCTCGTCGAGCGACTTCTGCACCACCGGGTTCTCGAGCGGGTAGAGCTTGAGCGAGCGGAGCGCCGTGTAGAAGTGGATCAGGAAGTCGCGGCCCGCGCCGCGGATGTACGAATCCGAGGTCTGCAGGTTGGCGACGCTGCCGCGCGGGGCCTGCTCGCTCACTGGGGCAGTTCCCCGGCCCGCATCATGGTGGACGCGCGGTCGCCGCGCAGGGCCCGGTTCGCGGCGTTCTTGACGAGCGGCTCCTTGTCGGACGTGGCCCGCGTCAGGCTGTCCCTGGCCGCGGCCGAGCCGATGCGTCCCAGCGCCATGGCGGCGCAGGCCCGGGTCTCCGGGTCCTCCTTCCGCTTGAGGAAGCCGCCGCTGTTGAGGATCCCGTCGAGGACGGCGACGCCGGACTCGCCGACCATGGCGCCGTACGCCTCGTAGAAGGCCATGCGCTCGGTCAGGTCCGCCGGCATGCGCGCCGCCTTCCCCTGCACCACCGCCGCGATCCGCGGCAGGGCCGAGCGGGACTTGTGCTGGCCGATCACCCGGACCGCCACCAGGCGCACCTCACGGTCGCCGTCGTCGAGCCCCTTCTCCAGCGCCTGCACCGCCGCCGGCGTGGCGATGTCGGCCAGCGCCTGCACCGCCGCGACCCGCACCAGCGGCTCGCTGTTGCCGAGGGCGGCCGCCAGCCCGGACACCGCCGGGGCCAGCTTCAGCTTGGCGGCGATGCGGATGGCCGCGACCGCCGCGCTGGGGTCGGGCGCCTGGAGCGCCTGCACCACGGTCGGCACGTTCGACACGGCGAGCCGCAGGATGGACTCCTCGACCACGTCGCGCACCCGGGCATTGGTCAGCCGCGGCAGCCAGGCGAACAGCGTCGGCAGGGCGACGGGCTTCAGCTCGCCGAACAGGTCCGACAGCTCCTCCGGCGCCGGATGCACCGTCGCCTCGTCGAGCGACTGCAGCAGCTGCGCCAGCGTCTGCTCCTGCGACAGCCGATCGGGGATCTGCTCCAGCGCCTGGCGCTGCTCCGGCAGCAGCTCGCGGGCCCGGGTCAGCACCGCCTTCGACTCCCGCACCACGTAGGCGACCGCGCCGAAGTCCGCGGCGCCCAGCAGGTACGGCAGGAAGTTCTCCAGGATCGAGATGAGCTCGGTCCGGACCGTCGCGTACGGCTGCAGTTCCATGACGTCGAACAGCATGGCCAGCACGTTGCGGCGGATGTCCTGCGCGTACTCCTCCTTGACCGCCTGGCGCAGGAACTCGATCTCGCTCTCGTCGAGGAAGTAGAGCGTGGTGTCGAAGTCCTCGGTCCGCACGATGCCGCTCGGCTGGGGCCGCGCCGCCCCGTCCCCGCCGGGTTCGGCGCCGGGTTCGGCGGCCGCCGCCTCGTCGGCCCCGACGTCGGCCGCGATGCCCCGGCGCACGTGGTAGGGATCGGTCGCGGCCGCCTGGAGGTCCCCCTCCTCGGGCAGCAGCGGCATGCCGCCGTCGGCCACGATCTCCTGGAACAGGTACTTGATGCGCTGGAAGTCCTTCGCCCACAACAGCGTCAGCAGATCGTCGCTGTCCTCGGCCTGCAGGGCGCGCGCCTTCTGCACCACGTCCAGCAGGGCGATGATCTCCTGCTCCTCGGCGCCCGGCAGGAACGTCAGCTGCCGCACGCCGTCCTTGAAGAAGACCCAGGAGAAGCTCTCGCTGCGGCTGGCCTGCGTGTAGACGGTGTGGCCCTCCCAGTGCAGATCGTGCTCGCCGACGTCGAGCACCAGGTCGTCCGTGGACTCCCACAACCGGCGGAACGCCTCGCGCAGCGCCTCGAAGGCCTTCTGGTAGACCGGGTTGTTCGGCAGGTAGATCTGGTGGGCGCGCAACGCCCGGCCGAGGACCTGCATGAGTTCCTCGACCTGCGCCGGCGGAAGGGCGACATCCTGGTCCGACATCGCGTCGTCGGTCACGCGCGCCTCACCTCACCCACGCGCGGCCACGGCGGCGACATCCTTGTCGCCCCGGCCGCTCAGATTGACAACGATCGACCGGCCCCGGGCCCAGTCGGCGCCCTGGGCCATCACCCAGGCCAGGGCGTGCGCCGTCTCGAGCGCCGGGATGATGCCCTCGAGCCGCGCGCAGGCCTCGAACGCCGCCAGCGCCTCGGCGTCGGTCACGGTGACGTAACGCGCGCGCCCGGCGTCCTTCAGCGCCGCGTGCTCGGGTCCCACGCCCGGATAGTCGAGACCCGCCGACACGGAATGCGCCGGCGAGACCTGGCCATCGGCATCCTGGAGCAGGTAGCTGTACGCGCCGTGCAGGACGCCGGGCCGGCCGCGCGCGAGCGACGCCGCATGGCGGCCCGAATCGAGCCCCTCGCCGGCGGCCTCCACGCCGATCAGCTCCACGCCCGCGTCGTCCACGAAGGGATGGAAGATGCCCATGGCGTTCGAGCCGCCGCCCACGCAGGCCACGATGGCGTCCGGCAGGCGGCCCAGCCGCCCGAGACACTGCTCGCGGGTCTCGCGCCCGATGACCGACTGGAGGTCGCGCACGAGACGGGGGTACGGCTCGGGTCCGACCACGGAACCGATAACATAGTGCGTGGTCCCGACGTGCGTAACCCAGTCGCGGATGGCCTCGCTGGTGGCGTCCTTGAGCGTCCGGGTGCCCGAGCGGACCGGTACGACCGTGGCGCCCAGGAGCCTCATCCGGAACACGTTGAGGGCCTGCCGCGCCACGTCCTCCTCGCCCATGTACACCACGCAGGCCAGGCCGAAGCGGGCACACACCGTGGCCGTGGCCACCCCGTGCTGGCCCGCGCCGGTCTCGGCGATGATCCGGGTCTTGCCGAGGCGGCGGGCCAGCAGCACCTGGCCCAGGGCATTGTTGATCTTGTGCGCGCCGGTGTGGTTCAGGTCCTCGCGCTTGAGCAGGATGCGGCCGCCCGTCTCGGCGCTGAGCCGGGGCGCGTCCGACAGCGGTGTCGGGCGCCCGACCCAGGTCGCGAGCAGGCCGTCGAACTCGGCCCAGAAGGCCGTGTCGGTCGCGAGCGCGTCGGCCGCGGCGGTCAACTCGTCGAGCGCCGGGATGAGCGTCTCCGGCACGTAGCGGCCGCCATAGGCGCCGAACCGGCCGCGGCCGGTCCCGCCATCCGGCCTCCCGGTCACGGACGGCCCCGCCGCGCGACGCCCGTCAGCGACCGCACCGCCGCGCCCGGAACGGCGGCCCGCATCAGCGCCGTGCCGACGAGCACGGCGTCGGCGCCCGCCGCGGCCACGCGCTCCACGCCCGCCCGGTCAGCCAGCCCGCTCTCGGCCACTGCCACCACGTCCGGCGGCACCCGCGGCAGCAGCAGCTCCACCACGGCGTGATCGACGGCCAGGGTCTCCAGGTCCCGTGCGTTGACGCCGACGATGCGCGAGCCGGCCTGGAGGGCCGCGTCGAGCTCGGCCGGCGTGCGCACCTCGGTCATGGTCTCCAGGCCGATCCGGTCCGCCAGGGCGATCAGGGCGCGCAGGCGCTCCGCCGCCAGCGCGCGGACGATGAGCAGCGCCGCGGACGCACCCACGGCACGGGCCTCGAACACCTGCAGCTCGTCGATGATGAAGTCCTTGCGCAGGGTCGGCCGCCCGAGGGCCGCCACCCGCTCCAGGTCCTCGAGGGACCCGCCGAACCGGGTGGGCTCGGTCAGCACGCTGATGGCCGCGGCGCCGGCCGCCAGGTACGCGCCGGCCTGCGCCGCGGCATCGGCGCCCTCCCGGAGCGCCCCGGCCGAGGGGGACCGGCGCTTGACCTCGGCGATGAGGGCGACGGCTCCGCCCCGGAGCGCCGGCCCGAACGGGACCGGCGGGGCGGCCGCCAGTGCCCGCCGCTCCCAGGCGTCGCGCTCCGCTCGCCGCCCCTCCAGGCGGACGGCGGCCTCGGCGAGGATGGCGCCCAGCACGCCCGACGCTTGCGTTTCGGCTTTCATTCGCCTAACGTGCCTTCGGAGTATGTTCGGTACACCGCCGCATCCGAGCACCGCCGGGGGAGCCATGCACCTGACCAAGCGCCAGCGCGAGATCCTCGACTACCTCGCCGCTCACGTCGCCGAACACGGCTACGCGCCCTCCTTCGAGGAGATCGCCGAGGCCATGGGCTACGCGTCGCTGGCGACCGTGCACGAGCACCTGTCCAATCTGGAGAAGAAGGGCGTCATCCGCCGCGCCTACAACGAGAGCCGGGGCATCGAGGTCCTGGACAAGGCGCGGGTCCCCGGCCTCGTCGAGCTGCCGATGCTCGGCCGAGTCGCCGCCGGCGTGCCGATCGAAGCCGTCGACGGGAACGACACGCTGGCGGTCCCCGAGGAGATGCTGCCGGCCTCCGGCCGCAGTTTCGTGCTCACCGTGCGCGGCGACTCCATGATCGACGAGCAGATCCGCGACGGCGACTACATCATCGTCCACGAGCGGTCCACCGCCCGCAACGGCGAGACGGTCGTGGCGCTGGTGGGCGGCAGCCACGCGACCGTCAAGAAGCTGTACCGCGAGAAGGACGGACGGATCCGCCTTCAGCCGGCCAACGAGCGGATGGACCCGATCCTGGTCCCCGCCGAGGATGTCACGGTCCAGGGCGTCGTCATCGGGGTGATGCGGAAGTACTGATCCGCGCTCGTCTCATTCATCGCTCACCGCCCGGGACTCCCGGACCAGGCACTCCAGCACCGTCCTCGCGTCCCCGCCATCGACCGACGCCTCGGCCCGCGCGATGGCGTCCGGCCAGTCGTCGCCGTCGCCGCTCACCACCAGGCCCGCGGCGGCATTGATGACGACGGCCGCGCGGCGGATGCCGCCGGCGCGCCCGTGCAGGATGTCCCTGGTGGTGGCCGCGTTGTCCTCCGGCGAGCCGCCGCGCAGGTCCTCGAGCGGCCCCGGCGGCAGGCCGAACCGCTCCGGCTCGAAGACCGTCCGCCGGACCGAGCCCGGACGCACGTCCCACATCTCCGTCGGCCCCACCGGCGCGATCTCGTCGAGACCCGCGCGCGCGTGGACCACCAGGGCCCGGTCGCAGTCGAGCCGGCTGAGGGCGTTCGCCAGCAGGTCGGCACGCGCCGCGTCGGCCACGCCGACGACCTGCCGGCGCACGCCGGCGGGGTTGGCCAGCGGCCCGAGCAGGTTCATCACCGTCGTCACGGCCAGCTCGCGGCGGATCGGCCCGACGTACTTCATCGCGGGGTGGAACAGCGGAGCGAACAGGAAGGTCATGCGGCAGCGCGCCAGCAGGGCGCCGGCCGCGTCGGCCGTCCCGGGGATCCTGAGGCCGAGCGCTTCGAGAACGTCGGCGCTGCCCGACTGCGACGTGAAGGAGCGGTTGCCGTGCTTCGCGACGCTCACGCCGGCGCCGGCGACCACGAGAGCCGCCGCGGTCGAGATGTTGAAGGTGGTGACGCGGCCGCCACCGGTGCCGCAGGTATCGACCGCGCCGGACGACGCCGCGCTCACCGGCAGCATGGCGCCGCGCAGGGCGCGCACGGCGCCGACGACCTCATCGGCCGACTCGCCCTTGGCCCTCAGTCCCATGAGCATGGCCGCCATCTGCACGGCCGTGGCCTCGCCCCGCATGACCTGCGCGAAGGCTTCCTCGGCCAGGTCGGCGGGAAGGTCGGCGCGCTCGGCGAGGCGCGCGATGGCTCGAGAGACCGGGTCGGCGGGCGGCACGGTGACGATCGCGCACGTTACCCGGCGGCAGCGCGCTTTGGCAAGTGGCGCAACGACTTAAACGCTTGAAAACACCCTGTGGCCGGGCTACGTTTCGCGGGTGCCGGCAGCGCCCATGCTCCTCATCCTTCAGTACGATGGTGGGAACTTCGCGGGCTGGCAGCGACAGCCTGCGGCGCGCACGGTCCAGGGTGACGTCGAAGCGGCGCTGGAGCGGCTCGCCGGCACCCGGGTGAGCGTCCGGGGTTCCGGCCGGACCGACACCGGGGTGCACGCGCTGGGCCAGGCCGCCGCGGCCCTGATGGGCCCCACCTGGACGCCCGAGGCGCTGGTGCGCTCGCTCAACGCGGTGCTCCCACCGGACGTCTGGGTCGCCTCGGCCCGCCGCATGGCGCCGGGCTTCGACCCGCGGCGGCATGCCACCGAGCGCACCTACTGCTATCGCATCGGGACCGACCCGGAGGCCCTCTCGCCGTTCCGGCGGCGCTGGGAATGGGCCACGGGCCCCCTCGACGGGGAGCGGCTGGCTGCCGAGGCCGCCGCGCTGGCCGGCGAGCACGGCTTCCGGGCCCTCGCGTCGGCCGGCCAGGAGAAAGCCCACTGGCGCTGCCGGGTGCATGAGGCCCTGTGGCAGCGACGCGAGGGGGGCGCGGGCTGGGAGTTCTGGATCACGGCGGACCGGTTCCTCCATCGCATGGTGCGGTTCCTGGTGGGCACCATGGTGGACGTCGCGCGAGGCCGGCGCGAGGCCGGGACGCTGGGCCGCCTGCTCGACACCGATGACAACCAGCTGGCGTCGCCGCCCGCGCCGCCGCAGGGGCTGTTCCTGGTCAACGTGACGTACCCGAGGTCCTGCTATCCCGATGGCTGACGCCCGCCCGGCCCTCCTCGCCCTCCTCGCCGTGTTCGCCGCGCCCGCAGGCCAGGCCGCGGCGCAGGCGGCGCGCGCGGGCAGTCCGGCCGGCGCCGCCGCCGCCGAGCAACGGCGCAGCGTCATCGCCGTGGCGGCCGCCCGCATCGCGCCGGCGGTGGTGAGCGTCAACGTGGTGCGCCGCGAGCGCCGGCTGCCGCGCGACGTCTGGGAGCAGATGCTGATTCCGCGGGGCTACGAGCAGCGCGTCGAGGGCCTGGGCACCGGGTTCCTGGTCTCGGCCGACGGGCTGGTCATCACCAACCAGCACGTGACGCGCGGCGCGGAGCAGATCGTCGTGACCCTGCGCGACGGACGGGACCTGCCGGCCCGGCTCCTCGGCGAGGACGATCAGACCGACATCGCCGTGCTCCGGATCGATACGACCGGCCTGCCGGTGGCGCGCATCGGCCGGAGCCGCGCGCTGGTGGCGGGCGACTGGGTGGTGGCCGTCGGCAACCCCTATGGTTTCCTGCTCGGCGACCCGGAGCCGACCGTCACGGCCGGCGTGGTCTCGGCGGTCGGGCGCGACATCCTGCCGACCGGTGAAGCGCAGTCCGCGCTGCACGTGGACATGATCCAGACCGACGCCGCCATCAACCCCGGCAATTCGGGCGGTCCGCTGGTGAACGCCGAGGGCGAGGTGGTCGGCGTGAACACCTTCATCCTGTCCCAGTCGGGCGGCAGCATCGGCCTGGGGTTCGCCATCCCGATCGAGCGCGCCCTGCGCGTGGCCCTCGACCTGCGCGAGAGCGGCCGGGTGCGCCGCGGCTGGGTCGGGCTCGAGATCGCCCAGCCGAACCAGGCCACCACCACCTGGCGGCGGCAGACCGGCGCCCTGGTGCGCCGGGTGGCACCCGGCGGTCCGGCGGCCCGCGCCGGGGTGCTGGCCGGCGACCTCATCGAGTCGGTCGACGGCCGGCTGCTGCGGAACTTCCTGGCCTGGGAGCGGGTGCTGCTGGACCTGCGCATCGGCGACGAACTGCGGCTCGGCCTGCGGCGCGGCGGCGAGCCGCTCACCGTCGTCGCGGGGGCGATCGACCGCCCCTCGGCCAGTGCCGAGCGCGTGAACCTGAACGATCTGACCCTCATCACCGTGACGCCGGCGATCCAGAGCGAGCGCCAGCTGGCCAGCGGCCGCGGCGCCCTGGTGATCGCGGCGGGGCCGTCGTGGCAGCGCACCCTCGGCCTCCAGGCGGGTGACGTCATCCTGCAGATCAACACCTACGTCATCGCCGGGGCCGAGCAGGTGGGCCAGGTGATCGACTACCTGCGCGGCCGCAGCGCGATGCGCTTCTTCATCGCCCGCGGCGACCAGGTCATCTATGCCGACCTGTGGGGCTCACCGTGAGCGACGCCGGCCGCTGGAGTTCGCCGCTCGCCTCGCGCTACGCGTCGCCGGAGATGCAGCGCCTGTTCAGTCCGCAGGTGCGCATCGGGCTGTGGCGCCGGCTCTGGGTGGCGCTGGCCGAGGCCCAGCGCGAACTCGGCCTGGCGATCCCCGAGGCGGCGATCGCCGAGATGCGCGCCGCGGCCGACACCATCGACTTCGCGACGGCCGCCGCCTACGAGGCCCGCTTCCGGCACGACGTGATGGCGCACGTCCACACCTTCGGGGAGGCGGCGCCGGGCGCCCGGGCCTTCATCCACCTGGGCGCCACGTCGGCCTATGTCACCGACAACGCCGACATCCTCATCCTGCGCGACGCGCTCGGTCTGGTGCGCGCGCGGACCGGCGCGGTGCTGCGTCGGCTGCGCGCCTTCGCGCACCGCTACCGGGCCCTGCCGACGCTGGCCTACACGCACCTCCAGCCGGCGCAATGCACCACCGTGGGCAAGCGCGCCACGCTCTGGATGCAGGACCTGGTCAACGACATCACGGAGCTCGAGCACCGGCTCGCCACGCTCGCCCTGCTCGGCTGCAAGGGCACCACCGGCACCCAGGCATCGTTCCTCGACCTGTTCGACCGGGACCATGACAAGGTGCGCCGTCTCGACAGGCTGGTGGCCGGGAAGATGGGCTTCGACCGGCTCGTGCCGGTCAGCGGCCAGACCTATCCGCGCAAGACCGACGCCCAGGCGCTCGCGGCGCTGGCCGGCGTGGCGCACTCGTGCGCCAAGATGGCAGCCGACGTCCGCATCCTCCAGCACCTGGGCGAGGTGCTCGAGCCGTTCGGCAGCGAGCAGATCGGATCCTCGGCCATGGCCTACAAGCGCAACCCGATGCGGGCCGAGCGCATCGCGTCGCTGGCGCGCTACGTGATGCACCTGCCGGCCAACACCGACGAGACGGCCGCGCAGCAGTGGTTCGAGCGCACCCTGGACGATTCGGCCAATCGGCGCCTGGTGCTGCCCGAGGCCTTCCTGGCGACCGACGGCCTGCTGATCCTGGCCGAGGACATCGCCGGCGGCTTCGAGGTCCGCGAGGGGGTGGTGCGCCGCCACGTGACCCGCGAGCTGCCCTTCATGCTGACGGAGCGCTGCCTGATGCTCGGCGTCCAGGCCGGCGGCGACCGGCAGACGCTGCACGAGGTGATCCGGCGTCACGCCCTCGAGGTCGCCCGGGCGGTGGCCGAGGAGGGCGCCGCCAACGACCTGCTCGAGCGGCTGGCCGCCGACCCGGCCTTCGCCCGCGCCGGTCTCGAGGCCGTGGCGCGCGACCTGGATCCGCTGCACTACGTGGGCCGCTCGCCCGAGCAGGTGGACGAGTTCCTGCATGACGTCGTTGACCCCCTGATGGCGCGCCTGCCCGCCGCGCCGACCGCCGAGGTGCGCGTATGACCGCGATCCGCGAGTCCACCCTGCCCCTGCCACTGGTCCGCAAAGGGAAGGTCCGCGAGGTCTACCGCGTGGACGATGGCCGGCTGCTGCTGGTCGCCAGCGACCGCATCAGCGCCTTCGACGTGGTGATGCGCGAGGCGGTCCCCGACAAGGGCGCCGTGCTCACCCAGATCAGCGCGTTCTGGTTCGGGCGGCTGGCCGCGGCGAGTCCGCACCACTGCCTGGCCGCCACGGCCGACGCCATCATCGCCGAGGTGCCCTCGCTGGCGCCGCACCGCGACGAGATCGCCGGGCGCGCCATGCTGTGCCTCGAGACCGAGCCGGTGCTGTTCGAGTGCGTGGTGCGCGGCTACCTCTCGGGCTCGGCCTGGAAGGAGTACCGGCAGACGGGCACGCTGGCGGGCGAGCCGCTGGCCGCGGGCCTGCGGGAATCCGAGCGGTTCGACCCGCCGGTCTTATCGGCGGCCACCCAGGCTGAGACCGGCCAAGACGGGACCGTGAGCGTCGGGACGGTGCCGGCGCCGCTGGGCGCCGACCTGGCCGGACAGCTGCGCGACCGGTCGCTCTCGCTGTACCGCGAGGCCCAGGCCTACGCCGCGACCCGCGGCATCATCATCGCCGACACCAAGTTCGAGTTCGGGATCGACCGGCAGGGACGGCTGGTGCTCATCGACGAGGTCCTGACGCCCGACAGCTCCCGGTTCTGGCCGGCCGACCGCTACCAGCCGGGCCAGGGCCAGCCGAGCTTCGACAAGCAACCGGTGCGCGACCACCTCGAGGGCGTGCGGCGGGCCGGCCGGTGGAACGGCGAGCCGCCGCCGCCGGCGTTGCCCGACGCCGTCGTCCAGGCCACCACCGAACGCTACCGCGAGATCTACCGGCGCCTGACCGGCCGGCCCCTGGAGGTGCGCTGATGCGCGTCGCGCCCGAAGGCTGGCCGTTCATCCAGATCGGCATCGGCCTGCTCGCCGCGCTGGCGGCGCTGTGGTACGCCTGGCCCGGGTGGCTGAGCCTCGCCGTCCTCGGCGCGGGCGTGGCGCTCCTCGTGTGGCTGTTCGTCTTCTTCCGCGATCCCGTGCGCGAGGGGCCGCGCGGCGAGCACCTGGTCGTCAGTCCCGCCGACGGCCGCATCTGCAGCATCGCCACCGTCGAGGAGCCCATGTATCTTCATGGAAAAGCGGTGCGCGTCTCGATCTTCATGAACGTCTTCGACGTGCACGTGAACCGGTACCCGGTGACCGGCGAGATCGACATCGTGCATTACACGCCCGGCGAGTTCCTGGTGGCCAGCACGGACAAGGCGTCGCTGGTGAACGAGCAGGCGTCGGTGGGCATCGCGGCCCCGAAGGGGCCGGTGCTGGTGCGCCAGATCGCGGGCCTCGTGGCCCGGCGCATCGTGACGGACGGCAGCCCCGGCGAGATGGCGACCCAGGGCGCGCGCATGGGGATGATCAGGTTCGGCTCGCGGGTCGACGTCTTCCTGCGCCCGGACGCGGAGGTGAAGGTGGCCATGGATCAGACGGTGAAGGCGGGCCAGACGGTGCTGGCGGAGTTCCCCGCGTGACGCCGCCCCGGCGGACCGGCATGCGGCGCGCGATCGTGATCCTGCCCGGCGCGTTCACGTCGGGCAACCTGTTCTTCGGTCTCTGGTCGATCGTCGAGGCGTCGCGGGGCAACTTCGAGCGGGCCGCCTGGTTCATCGTCGCCGCGGCCGTGATGGACGTGCTCGACGGCCGCATCGCCCGCATGAGCCATACGGGCACGCAGTTCGGCGCCGAGATGGATTCGCTGGTGGACGCCATCAGCTTCGGCGTGGCGCCCGCCCTGCTGGTCTACTTCCACACCTTCCGCACCGGAGAGTGGGCCTGGCTGCTGTGCTTCATCTTCGTCCTCGCCGCGGTCCTGCGGCTGGCGCGGTTCAACGTCGAGCAGTCGGGCCACGCGAAGTCGCAGTTCTTCGGCCTGCCGTCGCCCGCCGCCGGCATGACCCTGGCCACCTACTATCCGTTCACCCAGACGGCGCTGTTCCAGCAGCACCTGGCCGGCCTGTGGACCTGGCCGCTCGCGCTGGCGGTGCTGGTGATCTGCTGTGCCCTGCTGATGGTGAGCCACGTGCTGTACCCGGTCTGGCCCAGCATGGGGTTCCGCACCGCGCGGGGCTGGTTCGGCCTGGCGTTCACCCTCGGCGTCCTGTTCGCCGGCCTGACCATCCCGGACTACTTCTTCTTCCCGTTCTGCCTGGCCTACCTGGCCTTCGGCCTGGTCCGGGCCGTGATGCTCGGCTTCCTCGACCGCCTGCCCGAGCGCGACCCGCTGCGCGACGAGGCGCCGGGCCGCCCCATCGAGGACGGCCTGACGGAGGGCGCGCTGCCGTTCCCCCGGCGCGGGCGCCGGAGCGCCGGAGGCCCGCAGTGACGCGCTGGCTGGCGCGGGTGCGCGTCATGCCGCGGCCGGGCCTGCTGGATCCCCAGGGCACCGCGGTGGCGCACGCGCTGGCGTCCCTCGGCTTCACCCAGGTCGGCGACGTGCGGGTGGGCCGGACGCTGGAGATCACGCTCGAGGGCGGGACCGAGACCGACGTCCGCCGGCACGTCGCGCAGATGTGCGAGAAGCTGATGGCCAACCCCGTCACCGAGGACTACGCCATCGACACCGTGGAGGCCGCGTGAAGGTGGCCGTCGTCCGGTTCCCCGGGTCCAACTGCGACGCCGACGCCCTCAACGCCGCCCGCGCCGCCGGCCACGAGGCCGACTACGTGTGGCACCGCTCCACCGACCTGGCGGGCGCCGACATCGTGATCCTGCCCGGCGGGTTCTCCTATGGCGACTACCTGCGGCCGGGAGCCATCGCGCGGTTCTCGCCGGTGATGCAGGCCGTCACCGCGCACGCCCGCGCCGGCCTGCCGGTGCTGGGCATCTGCAACGGTTTCCAGATCCTCTGCGAGGCCCACCTCCTGCCCGGCCAGCTGGTGCGCAACGCCGGCCTGGCGTTCGTGTGCCGCCCCGTCACCATCGCCGTCGCCACCGATCAGACCCCGTTCACCGCGCGCTACCGGGTCGGCCAGGAGCTGACCATGCCCGTCGCCCACGGCGACGGCCGGTTCGTGGCCGACGAGGCGACGCTCGACCGCCTCGAACGCGAGGGCCGGGTGGTGTTCCGGTACGCGCGCGGCAATCCCAACGGCGCCCTGCGCGACATCGCCGGCATCTGCAGCGAGGAGGGCAACGTCGTCGGCATGATGCCCCATCCCGAGCGCGCCGTGGAGCCCCTGCTCGGCTCGAGCGACGGCGCGCCGCTCTTCGCCTTCCAGCCGGCCACCGCCGGCATCGCCTGAACCCGGAGGGGACCATGGTCGTGCGCACCGCCGCCGTCTCGCTCGCCTTCGCCGCCCTGGCCGCGCTTCCGGCGCGCGCCCAGGATCCGGCGCCCGCCGCCCCCGCTCCCGCCCCCGCCAATACCGTGCGCCCCGGCATGACCGAGGCCGAGGTGCGGGCCCAGTGGGGCGAACCGCTCGCCGTGCGCAACGCCAACGAGTGGACCTACATGTTCTACGCCAGCGGCATGGAGTCGGTCTACCGGTACAACGACGTGGTCTTCCTCCAGAACGGCCAGGTGGTCGACGCCATCGTGCGCGCGCCCGGCCGCAGTTACGCCGGCAACTCGAGTTCGCCGGCCGACCGGACCGCGTCACCGACCCTGCCGGCCGGGGCCCGCCCCGCCGCCGCGCCGGCCACCCCCGGCGCCGTGACCGGCGTCCGGTTCACCCCCTAAGCCGGAGGCGCCGCGATGAGCGATCCCACCAGCAAGCCGAGCAGCAACGAGGAGGAGTACTTCCGCAAGCTGGACCAGGAGAAGCTGGCCAAGCACCGCGCCGAGGCCCAGGCCGCCAAGGCCGAGGCCGACCGCGCGGCCCGGAAGGAACTCCACTGGATGCACTGCCCCAAGTGCGGTGCCGGCCTGGTGACGGAGAACTTCCGCAGCATCCAGGTCGACCGCTGCCCCGAGTGCGAGGGCGTCTGGTTCGACGCCGGCGAGGTCGAGGGCCTCATGGGCAAGGAGGGCGCCGGATCGGGGTTCTTCGGCGACCTGTTCGGCAGCATCTCGAGCCGGAAGAAGAAGTCGTCGTGAGCGCCCGGCCGCGCGCCGGCGATCCGGCCGTCACGCCGGACCTGGTGCGCCAGCACGGGCTCACGGAGCAGGAGTCCGCCGCGATCCGGCGGATCCTCGGCCGCGACCCGACGTTCTGCGAGCTGGGCGTGTTCTCGGCGCTGTGGAGCGAGCACTGCTCCTACAAGCACAGCAAGGCCGTCCTGCGCACCCTGCCTACCACCGGCCCGCAGGTCCTCCAGGGCCCCGGCGAGAACGCCGGCGTGGTGCGCATCGGCGGCGGATGGGCGGTCGCCTTCAAGATGGAATCGCACAATCACCCCTCGGCCGTCGAGCCCTACCAGGGCGCCGCGACCGGCGTGGGCGGCATCCTGCGCGACATCTTCACCATGGGCGCGCGGCCCGTGGCCCTGGTGGACTGCCTCCGCTTCGGTCCGCTCGAGTCGCCGCGCCAGCGCTACCTGTTCGGCGGCGTGGTGAAGGGCATCGGCGACTACGGCAACTGCGTGGGCGTGCCCACCGTCGCGGGCGACGTGGCGTTCGAGCCGGCGTACGAGGGCAACTGCCTCGTGAACGCCATGGCGGTCGGCCTCCTGCGGGAGGACGCGCTCATGCGCGCTGTGGCGGCCGGCCCCGGGAACCCCATCGTCTACGTGGGGGCGCGCACGGGCCGCGACGGCATCCACGGCGCGGCGTTCGCCTCCGAGGAGCTGTCGGCCGCCAGCGAGGCCCGGCGGCCC
>CAZJZC010000038.1:0-17499 GCA_964550365.1 uncultured Gemmatimonadales bacterium
CCCGCGCGCCTCGCGGGCGCCACGGACCGGATGCACGGCCGGGTCGATCGGCTGGTGCAGCGGGCGGCCGACCGCCTCCGGACGGCCGACCTGCGGCTGCGGGGCGCCGCGGCCGCGCGGGTGGCCGGTGCGCGCGCCGAAGCGGACCGGCTGGGCGCGGCGCTCGAAGCGCTCTCGCCCCTGCGGGTACTGGAGCGCGGGTACGCGGTGCCGCGCGATGCCGACGGCCGCGTCCTTCGACGGCGCGCCGATTTCCCGCCGGGCGCCGCGTTCCGCCTGCGCGTGGCCGACGGCGAGGTGCCGGCCCGCAGCGAGCGCCCCGCGTGAGCCCGCGCGACGCCGGACCCGCGGCCCCCGAGTCGCTCCAGGCCGACCTGGCCCGGCTGGAACAGATCGTGCGCGCGCTCGAGCAGGAGGACCTGGACCTGGACCGCGCGCTCGCGCTCTTCGAGGAGGGCATCGGCCGCCTGCGCGGGGCGCGGGCCCGCCTGGCCGGCGCGGAACTGCGCCTCAAGCAGCTGCGCGAGGCCGCCGACGGGGGGACCGAGCTTGCCGACCTCGACGGCTGATGCGCCCGCGGCGGACGTCCGGGCGTTCCTCGCCGGCGCCGCGGCCGCGACCGACGCGGCCATCGCCAAGGCGCTCGACGAGGTGCTCGCCGGCGCCCCCCCGCTCCTGGGGGAGCGCGTCCGCTACGCGGTGCTCGGGTCGGGCAAGCGCTTCCGGCCGGCGCTGGTCATGGCGGCCTTCCGGACGGCCGGCGGCGCCGGCGACGCCATCGCCGACCTGGCCGCCGCCGTCGAGATCGTCCACGCCTACTCGCTGGTGCACGACGATCTTCCCTGCATGGACGACGACGACCTGCGACGCGGCCGCCCCACCCTCCACCGCGCCCACGGCGTGCGCGAGGCGACGGTGGCCGGCTTCGCGATGGTCCCGGTCGCCGCGGCGACCCTGACACGCGGCGCCCGCCGGCTGGGCCTCGACGGACCGGCCGAGCGCGATCTCCACGGCGTGCTGTTCCGCGCCGCGGGCGGCGGCGGGATGATCGGCGGCCAGGTGCTCGACCTGCTGGCGGGCGGCCGGGACGTGGACCTGGCCTTCGTCGCCGACCTGGAGCGGCGCAAGACCGGCGCGCTGATCGCGGCGTCGGTCGAGATCGGCGCCGTGGCGGCCGGCGCCGAGGGGCGGATCCGGACGGCCTACCGCGCCTACGGCGAGGAGGTCGGACTCGCCTTCCAGATCGCCGATGACGTGCTCGACGTCACGGCGACCAAGACCGAGCTCGGCAAGACGCCGGGGAAGGACATCAAGCTCGGCAAGCCCACCTGGCCCGCGCTGGTGGGCGTCGAGAGCGCCCAGCGCGAGGCGGAGCGGCTCGCCGAGCAGGCGGTGGCCCATCTCGCCGCGGTGGGGGTATCTTCCCCTCTGCTCGCGGCGCTGGCACGCTTCGTGGTCGCACGGCGCTCGTAAACCCAAGGACGGGTATGGCACTGCTCGAGAACATCCACGGCCCCGACGACGTCCGGAAGCTCACCCGGGACCAGCTGCAGACGCTGGCCGACGAGGTCCGCCAGCGGCTGGTGGACGTGGTCTCCAGCACCGGCGGCCATATCGGCGCCGGTCTCGGCGTGGTCGAGCTGACCGTCGCGCTGCTCCACGCCTTCGAGTCGCCGAAGGACAAGGTCGTCTGGGACGTGGGGCACCAGGGCTACCCCTGGAAGGTGCTCACCGGGCGGAACGAACGGTTCCCGACCCTGCGTCAGCCGGGCGGCCTCAACGGGTTCCTGCGCCGCAGCGAGAACGAGAACGACATGTTCGGCGCCGGTCACGCCGGGACCGCCGTCAGCGCCGCGTTCGGGATGGCCGCCGGCCGCGACCTGACGGGCGGCGACTTCCACGTGGTGGCGGTGGCCGGCGACGGCGCCTTCACCTGCGGGCTGTCGTACGAGGGCCTCAACAACGCCGGGCACTCGGACCGCGACATCATCGTGGTGCTGAACGACAACGGCATGTCCATCGCGCCGAACGTCGGCGCCATCAACAAGTACCTGGGCTCCATCATCGCCTCGCCGGTGACCAACCGGGTGCGCGAGAAGGTCAAGCACGTCATCGAGGGCAGCTCGAAGTTCCTGGGCCACGGCGTGGTGGACTTCAGCCGCCGGCTCGAGGAGAGCATCAAGAACATGTGGTCGCCCGGCATGCTGTTCGAGGAGCTGGGGTTCCGGTACTTCGGTCCCATCGACGGGCACGACATCGACGCCATGCTGCGCACCTTCGACATGGTGAAGACGCTCAAGGGCCCGCGGCTGGTGCATGTCATCACCGAGAAGGGCAAGGGCTTCCCGCTGCCGGAGCCCGACGTCGAGAAGTACCACGCCCGCCAGCCGTACGATCCGGTGACCGGCAAGCTCAAGAGCGCCTCCGCCGGCGCGCCCGCCTGGACCAAGGTGTTCGGCGAGGCCGTCACCCAGCTGGCGGCCGAGCACCCCGAGCTGGCGGTCATCACCGCCGCGATGCCCTCCGGGACCGGCGTCAACATCTTCCAGAAGAAGTGGCCGGAGCGGACCTTCGACGTCGGCATCGCCGAGGGTCACGCGGTGACCTTCGCGGGCGGCCTGGCGACGCTGGGGATCCGCCCGGTCTGCGCCATCTACTCGACGTTCCTCCAGCGCGCCTACGACAACATCATCCACGACGTGGCGATCCAGAACCTCCCGGTGGTCTTCTGCATGGACCGGGCCGGCATGGTGGGCGACGACGGCCAGACCCACATGGGGCTCTACGACATCGCCTACATGCTGGCGGTGCCCAACATGACCGTCACGGCGCCGCGTGACGGCGCCGAGCTCATCGGCCTGCTGCGCGCGGCGCTGGCGCACGACGGGCCCTTCTGCCTGCGCTACCCGCGCGACAAGGCGCCGGCCGAGCCGCCGCTGGCGGCCGAGGTGCCGGCCGTGCCCTACGGCACCTGGGAGCTGCTGCGCCCGGGGAAGGGCGCCGCCATCCTCGCGGTGGGCGTGATGTGCGCGCCGGCGCTCGAGGCCGCCGAGACCCTGGCGGCCGACGGGCTCGACGTGGCGGTGGTGAACGCGCGGTTCCTCAAGCCGCTCGACCGGGCCATGCTCGAGGCGCTGGTCCAGCACCACAGCCTGCTGGTCACGGTCGAGGACGGCACGGTCGTGAACGGCTTCGGGGCCCACCTGGCCGAGACGGTGCAGACCATCACGACCGGCGTCCGCGTCATCGCCCTGGGCGCGCCCGACCGGATCTGGGAGCACGCCCCCCGGCCCCAGCAGCTGGCCGAGGCGGGTCTCACGGCCGAGGGCATCGCCGCGCGGATCCGGGCCCTGCACGCGGAAGAGGCGGCCGTCTCGCGGTGAGGATCGGGCTCGTCGGGAATCGGCGCTACGCGCCGCTGGCCGATCTCCTGGCGAAACTGCTCGCCGACGCGCCGCGCCTCGGCGCCGAGCTGGTGCTCGAGCCCAACCTGGCGGAGCTGGTGCCCGGCGCCGAATCGGCGCCGCTCGACGACGGCCCGCTCGATTTCATCCTCTCGCTCGGCGGCGACGGCACCCTCCTGCGCGGCGCCCGCATCGCCTGCGGCCGCGGCATCCCCGTCATGGGCGTCAACCTCGGACACCTCGGGTTCCTGTCGTCGGCCGGGCCCGAGATGGCGGGCGCGGCGATGGCCCGGGTGGTGCGCGGCCAGTACACCATCGAACAGCGGCGCGTCCTGTCGGTCCGCATCGGCGACGCGGGCCCGCCGCTGCTGGCCGTCAACGACGCGGTCGTCCACAAGGGCGGCGTCGCCCGCGTCATCCGACTGTCGGTCACCGTCGACGGCGAACGCGTCGGGACCTACTCGGCCGACGGGATCATCGTCGCCACGCCGACCGGCTCGACCGCCTACTCGCTGTCGGCCGGCGGACCCATCGTGGTGCCGGGCGTCGACGCCCTGGTGGTCACGCCCATCTGCCCCCACACGCTGGCGGTCCGGCCGCTGGTGACGCCGGCCTCGTCCACCATCGCCATCCGGGTGCTCGACCCGGTGCCGCGGCCCGACGAACTGCTGGTCTCGCTCGACGGACAGGCCGCCTCGCACCTGGCGATGCGCCAGGACGTCACCATCGTCAAGGCCACCCAGCCCGTCCTGCTCGCCCAGCTCGGCGAGGAGTCGTTCTTCGCCCGCCTCGCGCGCAAGCTCGCCTGGGGCGACATCCCCGACCGCGCCACGCACTAGCATGCTCGCCGAACTGAGGGTCCGGGACCTCGCGGTCATCGCCGACGCGCGGCTCGAACTCGCGCCCGGCCTCAACGTGCTGACCGGCGAGACCGGCGCCGGGAAGTCCCTGCTGGTGGACGCGCTGGCGCTGCTGCTCGGCCACCGGGCCGACAGCGCGCTGGTGCGCCGGGGGGCCGCCCGCGCGGTGGTCGAGGGCGCCTTCGACCTCGGCCAGGCGGCGCCGGGGGAGCGGGGTCGGGCGGCCCTGGGCGCGGCGCTCGAGCGCCTGGGCATCGAGCCCGACGACGGCCGGCTGATCCTCAAGCGCGAGGTGCAGGCGGGCGGCCGCAGCCGGGCCTGGATCAACGGCAGCCCGGCCACGGTCGGCGTGCTGGCCGAACTCGGCGGCCTGCTCGTCGACCTCCACGGCCAGCATGACGCGCAGTCGCTGCTGCGCCCCGAGGCCCAGCGCGCCATCCTCGACGCCTTCGCCGACGCGGAGGGCGATGCCGCCGCGGTCGCCGCGGCGTTCGACGAGCTGGCGCGTCTGGTCGCCGAGCAGGACGCCCTGCGCGCGCGCCAGGGCGAAGCACGGCGGCGGGCGGACTACCTGCGCCACGTGGCCGGGGAGATCCGCGCCGCGGCGCCGAAGCCCGACGAGCTCGCGC
The DNA here is from genome assembly GCA_964550365.1 of uncultured Gemmatimonadales bacterium. Lineage (GTDB taxonomy): Bacteria > Gemmatimonadota > Gemmatimonadetes > Gemmatimonadales > JACORV01 > DASXPG01. The sequence continues at coordinate 4,894 of CAZJZC010000038.1, forward strand.
TGGCGGAGGCCGAGGTGAAGCGTCTGTCGCACGCCGAGGAACTGCGTCGCAGTGCCGGGGAGCTGGCGGAACTGCTGGGCGGCGACGAGCGCGCGGCCGCCGAGGCGCTGGGCGCGGCCGACCGGCTGCTGGCGGCCATCGCCCGCATCGACGCCGGGGGGACGGCCGGCTGGCGCGAGATGCTCGAAGCGGCGCGCCTGAACGTGGACGAGCTGGCGCGTGCCGTGCGCGACTACGCCGACGGGCTCGAATCGGATCCGGCGCGCCTGGCGCGGCTCGAGGCGCGCCGCGACCTCCTCTACCGGCTCGACCAGAAGTACGGCCCCGGTCTCGAGCGCGTCCTCCAGGCCGGCGAGGAGGCCGGCCGGGAGCTCGAGCTGCTCGACACCGCCGAGGCCGACGCGGCCGAGCTGGGCCGGCGGATCGCCGCCGCCGGGGAGGCGCTGGGCGCCGCGGGACGCGCCCTCTCGCGGCGCCGGCGGACCGCGGCCGGGCGCCTCGGCGCGGCGGTGACCCGGCACCTGGCCGGGCTGGGTCTGGGCGAGGCGACGGCGAGCGTCGCGCTCGATCCGCTCCCGGACGTCGGACGGTCGGGGGCCGAGCGGGTGGAGTTCCGCTGTGTGATGAACCCGGGCCTGGGCGAGCGGCCGGTGGCCCGGGCGGCGTCGGGCGGCGAGCTGTCGCGGCTGATGCTGGCGCTCAAGGTGGAACTGGCGCGCCATGACCGGGTGCCGGTGCTGGTCTTCGACGAGGTGGACACGGGCATCGGCGGGCGGGTGGCCGACCGCGTGGCCGACGCGCTCGCCAGCGTGGCCGAGGCCCACCAGGTGCTGGTGGTCACCCACCTGCCGCAGATCGCCGCTGCCGCCGCGCGCCACTTCGTCGTGGCCAAGGCCCCGGCGGGCGGACTGGTCGCCACCGACGTGGCGCCGGTCCACGGCGAGGACCGCGTCGAGGAGGTGGCGCGCATGCTGGGTGGTGCGCCGACCACGGCGCGCCGTCATGCGGCGGGGCTGCTGCGGGGAGGCTGACGGGGAGGGCGCCCGCCCTCAGCGGCCGCCCACGTACAGCTGGAGGAGCAGCGTCATCACGGCCGCGTGCGGCACCTGGCCGCCCCGGCCCCAGAAGGTGTTCTGGTAGCCCCAGGTCACGCGGAACGGGAAGCGCGCCCGGCCCGCGTGATAGCGGTCCAGCGTCGAGAACGTGGCCGCGCCGCCGATCCGCATCCGCGTCACGCCGGTCCCCTCGCCCAGGACGTCCGGGTTCACCAGCAGTGCCAGCGAGGTGCCGACGCTGTCGTAGGCGAAACTGCTCGCTCCCTGGCGGTAGAAGTGGTAGCCGAGCGACACCGAGAAGGCCTCGTCCAGCTGCCAGAGCGGCGCCACGTCGATGCCGAGGTAGTCGCCGAGGTCGCGACGGACCCGCGCCGTGAGGCCCGCGGGCGCCAGCGGCAGGTACCAGGGGCTCAATCGCCGCTCGAGCACGTCGGGCCGCTGGATGCCGACGCGGGCGGCCACGTGGACCCAGAGCCGGCGCGAGAGCATCAGGTCGTTGCGGACCGCCAGTTCCAGGTCGAGCTGATGGTCGCCGGTCCCGATGTCCACGAAATTGTCCGGGTCGTCCATCGTGCCGGTGGGCAGGCGCGCGGTGACGGCCAGCTGGCTGCGCCACCGGGGTCCCGCGGCCAGCTGGTACCAGGCGCCGACCTCGATGTCCCCGATCCCGGTCCGCACCACCTCCGTCAGCGAGTCGCCGGCCAGGGGCCCCGCGGGGTCGTAGAAGATGCGGCGCAGTTCGGTCGAGTCGAGCGGGGCGGCGGGCAGTCCGTAGCCCGCGGTGAACGCGGGCAGGGTGACGCCCTGGGCGGCGTACTGCGCGGCCAGGCCGGCATACGAGCCCTGGCCCCGGGAGAGCACCGCCGTCAGGCTGTCGCCGGCGGCGGTGGCGGCCGCCGGGAGCACGGGCGAGAAGCCGGCGGGCACCACGCCGAAACAGGCCGAGCCGGCCGCGGCGTCGCCGCCGGCCAGCCCGTACATTCCGCACAGGACCGGTCGCAGCTGATCGTAGAGGCTCTGCGCCTGGGCGCGCAGGGCGAGCGGGCCGCCCGCGGCCTGGGCCTGGAGGGCCAGCAGGGCGGCGTCCACCTCGGAGCGGAAGGCGTCGAACGCGCCCGGCGTGACCAGCGCCGGATTGAGCCCGACGTTGCCCCGGGTGGCCGCCGTGCTGTCGGGCCCGGCGAGGAACGCGCTCTGGCGGGCCCGGACGATCGGCACGGCGACCGACACGCCGATGCGTCGCGTGACGCCGACATCGAGGCGGATCGGCGTGACCCGCACGCTGGCGTCCAGCGTCAGCAGGGACCGCCCGAGGCTGAGGCTGTAGTTCGACAGACCGGTGAGCTGGCGCAGGGTCGCTTCGGCGCCGCTGAGGAACGGCAGCTGGGCCGTGCCCAGCGGGTCGCCCCCGAAGTAGGTGCCGAGCGGCAGGCGCGCGCCGGGGGCCAGCATGGGGCTGGACGGGTTCGGCGCGCCGAAGACGTCGGTGTAATGCGCCCAGTCGCCGCCGAGGGTGAGGCGCAGGCCGCGCGGGCGCAGCGGCGCCGCGGTCTCGCCCTGCGCGAGCACGCGGTGGGGGAGCAGGCTGACGGTCAGGAGAAGGGCGGCGGCAGCGCGTCGCATGGGAGCGGGAAGTCTAGCCCGGCACGTGGGGGGGGTCAATGAAACCGGAGGCCAGGGCGGAGCGGCTGTTCGCGCAGACCTTCGGCCGCGATCCGGCCGCCGTGGCGTCGGCGCCGGGTCGCATCAACCTCATCGGCGAGCACGTGGACTATCACGGGGGTCATGTCATGCCGTGCGCCATCGGCGAGCGCACGGCCGTCGCCGTCGGTCCCGCCGACGGCTTCGTCGCCGTGTCGGAGCACGCCGAACCTGCCCGGGCACCGTGGCCGCCGCGCCGGCTCGGGAACTGGAGCGACTACCTGGCCGGCGTGGCCGACCAGCTCGGCCCCGACGCCGCGCCCTGGGCCCGCGGCATGGCCGCGGCCGTCGCGAGCGACCTGACGCCCGGGGCCGGGCTCGGTTCATCGGCGGCGCTCGCGGTGGCCGCCGCGCTGAGCCTGCTGCGCTGGAGCGGCCGTGCCCTGGGGGCCCGCGAGGTGGCCGACCTCGCCTGGCGGGCCGAGACCGGGTTCTGCGGCGTGCCCTGCGGTCGGATGGACCAGCTGGCGGCCGTCCTCCCGCCGGCGGGATCGGCCATCCTGCTCGATTGCCGCTCCATGGACGTGATGCCGGTGCCGGTCGCCGTCGACCTGGTGCTTGCCGACTCGGGCGAAACCCATACCCTGCGTGACTCCGCCTACGCCGAGCGGCGGCGCGAAGGCGCTGCGGCGCTGGCCCTGCTCCAGGCACGGCACCAGGCGCTCGGCGCGCTGGTGGACCTTCCGCCGGCGCGCCTCGCCGCGGCTGCCCGGACCCTGCCGGCGCCGCTGGACCTGCGCGTGCGGCACGTGGTCAACGAGAACCAGCGGGTGATGCTCGCCGCGCGCGCGCTCGAGCGCAACGACCTCGAGGGGTTCGGCGTCCTGGTGAGCGCCTCGCACGACTCCCTCAGGGACCTGTATCAGTGCTCGACGGGGCGGCTGGACGCCATCGTGACGGCTGCCCGCGCGGTGCCCGGAGTGCTGGGCTCGCGCCTTGTCGGCGCGGGCTGGGGCGGCTCGGTGCTCGTCGTGGCGCGTCCCGGGACCGGCGCGGCCGTCGCGGAGGGCCTGGCGGCGAGCGGGACGGCGACGGCCGTGCGCGCCAGCGTGCCCGGGGCGGGAGCGATGGCGCCGACGGCCTGAGATGCCGGCCGGCACGGACGAACGCGGGCGGGTCTCGCTCGAGGCCCGCCCGCGCCGCTGTCGCCGGTGCGCCGCGTCAGGGGATCGTGAGCGTCGTCCCGAACCTGGCGTTGATCGCCGCGGCGAACGTCTGGGCGGTGATGCGGTGGCCCGCCCGGTTGGGGTGCACGCCGTCGAGCGAGAACAGCGGGCCGAACAGCGTCGCCGGCGTGGTGAACGACGGGATCGGCGGGATCTGGGCCTGGTTGGCGGCCAGCGCCGAGTCGAAGTTCGCCAGCGCGTACCCGCGGGCCGCCGCGAGGGTCGCGACCGCCTGGTTCAGTTCGCCGACCCGCGTCACGATGGCGGCGTATTCCGTGGCATTGATCGTCGCGCCCGCCGGACCGGTGCCGGCCGCGGTCGTGACGGTGGCCACGTCGGTGCCGCAATTCAGGTTCGCCGCGCCGCCGCCCGAGAGCACGTTGACGATCGTGGCGGTGGTCTGGAACACCAGCAGGTACTGCGAGCCGACCGCCGGGGCGGTCGGGGCGCACGAGGCGTCGACGGTGAAGGTCGGCAGGCTGAACGGGAGCGTGGCCGGCACGCCGGGACAGGCGCCCGTCTTGAGGCAGAAGAGCGTGGCGCCCGCGGTGAAGTGCGGGATGCGCGTCACGTTCGGCACGTTGGCGATCGCCACCTTGGGCTTCGGCGACAGGCCGTCGAGCCGGTCGGCGATCGCGGTGAGCGAGGCCTGGAAGCTCGCCAGCGGCGTCAGCAGCGCCGGGTCGCCGCGGGTCGCGGCGCCGAGCACGTCGTTGGCCCCCACTTCGACCGTCACGAACGTCGGCCCCTGCCGGGCGACCATGTCGACCGGGTTGTACGAGCCGGTGATGAACTGCGCCAGCTTGAGCGAGTCGGTGGCGGGGAAGTCGAGGTTGGTGATGTCCACCGCCTGCGCCGCGCGCAGGCTCGGGATGCTGGTGTTGCTGATGTACGGCGCGGCCGACCCCGGCGCGCGCCGCAGGCAGGTCGCGGCCGTGCCGCCGGCCACGCGGGCGCCGGTCAGGATGTTGGTGTAGGGCGGCGGGCAGCCGGGCAGGGCGAAGCTCGGATAGTACCAGTCCACGCCCGGGGTCAGTCCCATCGCCTTGGCCAGCAGGTAGGTATAGGCCTCGCGCTGGGTCGAGTCGTTGATGCCGCCGGACTGGATCCCGGCGCCGATGCTGGTGCCGATGGCCGCGTAGGTGCGGAAGTCACTGCCGCCCGACGGGTCGGGCCGGATGGTCAGGGTGTCGTTGCTCAGGGAATCCTGGCACGCGGCCAGGCCCACGGTGGCGAGCACCGCGAGGGCGCCCAGGGCGCGGCGGTACGTGCGCGAGGACATGCGGATGTGCTCCATGGGTCAGAACCCCCACGCCAGCGAGGCGCCGAACAGGTTCCCGGAACCGCCGTACAGGCCGCTGTTGACCGCGGCGCCGGCGGGACCGCGCACGGCGGGCTCGACCACGCGGCCGAGCCGGTCGGCCTGCCAGATCTTCTGGTAGGCGAGGGCGAGGCGCAGCTGCGGGCGCAGCCGGATGGACGCGCCCATCGTGAACTCGGCGCGCTCCGCCTCGGGCAGCAGCGGGGTCACGGTCTGCGGCGGCGCGGCGGCGTCGTGCCGGAGCATGCCGCCGCGGATGGTGATGGCGTCGGAGACCTCGTAGTCGACACCGACGCGCCAGCCCATGGTGTTCTCGTAGTCCTCGTACAGCGGCCGGACGCCGAGGTTGGCGAACGTCAGGTTGAGCGCCCCGAACCGCGACCAGTTCACCCACTGCACGTCGAACAGCACCTGCAGCCGGTCCACGGGCCGCACGGCGACGCCGGCGACCAGCTGGTCGGGCAGGGGTACGCGGACCGAGGCGCGCTGGGTCACCAGGGCGCCGCCGGTGCGGAACTGCGGCGCCACCACCGAGTCCAGCGGCGTGCCGGCCGGCCGGCCGAGGGGGTTGCCGGCGGGCAGGGCGATCCCGGTCGGGAGCTGGGTGAAGGTGGCGTCGCCCTGCAGGTCGGCGACCTGACGCAGCAGGTACCGCACGCCCAGGCTGATACGGCGGTGCGGCTTCAGCAGGACGCCGACGTGCCCCGCGGCCGATCCGCTGGTCCCGTGCAGGTGGGCGTCGGCGAAATCGGTGCCGAGCGGCACGCCCAGGGAGGCGAAGGTCACGCCCGGCGCGGCCACCTGGCTCGACAGGTCCACCCGCTGCTTCAGGTCGACGATCGAGCGCACGTACGTCACGCCGCCACCGACCGCGAGCCAGTCATTGACCTTCCAGGCGGCGGTCGGCTGGACATAGATGGTCTTGAGGTCGCTGCGGTAGGCGAGGAACCGGCCCGCGAACGTCGTCGGCCACTCCGAGACCAGGCCGTAGGGGGCGTACACGCCCAGGCCGATGGCCCAGCGCGGCGACATCTGGCGGCTGACGTAGACGCTCGGTACCGGGATGGTGCTGCTCTCGCCGTCGGTCACGGCGCCGGTGGCGCCGTCCTGGAAGGTGAACCGGGGAGCGATGAGCGTACCGCCGACCGACACGTTCCAGCGTGTGCCGCCGGGACGTACCATGGCGGCCGGATTGAAGAACATGGCGCTGGCGGCGCTGCAGGGCGCGGCCACGCCGGTCCCCGCGCGCCCCATTTCGCAGGCGTCATGCTCGTAGACGCCGAATCCCTGCGCCGCGGCCGGCGGCGCGATCAGCGCCAGGGCTGCGGACACGGACGCGGCACACAATACGGCTGTTCGCCGCATGGGCCCTCCGACAGACGGTGTGGTGATGGCGATCAACGGGTCGAGACCTTCCTAGGTCGCTTGGGACGCTAGAGGCCACACCGCGAATTGTCAAATGCCCGGCGCGGCGGGGCCGTCGCCTTGACGCGGCGCTTCGCCGGCCTGTACGTTCGGGGTCCGCGGGAATAGCTCAGTTGGTAGAGCACAACCTTGCCAAGGTTGGGGTCGCGGGTTCGAGTCCCGTTTCCCGCTCTCGGCGACTCCCCTGTCCTCAGTGTGTGCACCCGGGTGGCGGAACTGGCAGACGCAGGGGACTTAAAATCCCTGGGGGGCAACCCCTTGTGGGTTCAACTCCCACCCCGGGTACTCGGTCGCGGACGCCGGCGCAGCCCGACGCCGCGCGATCCCACTCGCCATGCTCCCTGAAACGGATGCCGATCTCCGGGTCCCGCCCGGGTTGTGCGGCGACTGCCGCCACGCCCGGCGCATCATCACGCGCACCGGCTCGGTCTTCCTGCTCTGTGTCCGCTCCGAACGCGACCCCCGCTACCCGCGGTACCCGGCCCTGCCGGTGCGGCAGTGCCGCGGATTCGAACGGTCCGGCGGGGAGCCGGTTCCCCGCTCCTAGCGGGCGCCCTCGCCCGGCGGCAGAAACGACTCGACCGCCTCGCCGAACGTCGCCACGTCGATCGGCTTGGTGAGGTAGCCGTCGAAGCCCGCCGCCATGGCCCGCTCCCGGTCGCCGGCCATGGCATGCGCGGTGAGCGCGATGACCGGCCGCCGGTCGCCGCTGGTCCGCAGCCGCGCCAGCAGCTGGAAGCCGTCTTCGCCGGGCAGTTGGATGTCCAGCAGGATGAGCGCCGGCCGTTCGGCGGCCACGACCTCCAGCAGGCCGCCGCCGCCCGGCAGGCCGACCACCCGGTGGCCCCGGGCACCCAGCACCGCGCGGCACAGCTTCATGCTGTCGGGATTGTCTTCGACGACCAGCAGCGTGGTCATGCCATCCGGGTCAGGTGGCGGCGCGCCGCAGCACCGCCTGGACCCTGGAGACCAGCGCGTTCGGCTGGACCGGCTTGACCAGGAAGTCCGCGGCGCCGAGTTCCAGGCAGCGGCGCTCGGTGTCCATGTCGTCGTTCGACGTGACCACGATGACGGGGATGGACGTGCCGGCGAGCCGGGACCGCAGGGCGCCGAGCACGCCGAACCCGTCGAGGCGCGGCATCACCATGTCCAGCAGCACCACGGCCGGCTGCAGGCGGTTGGCCGCCTCGAGCGCCGCGAGCCCGTCCTCCGCTTCCTCGGTGCGGAACCCTTCCTGATTCAATGCGGCCGCGGCCAGCAGGCGGGTGCCCGCGTCGTCGTCGGCGATCAGCACCAGCGGCGCGTCGCCCGGCGAGGCCGTCGTCGCCGCCTCCGAGGATCCCGCCTCCGAGGCCCCCGGGCCCGGCAGGAGCACCGCGTCGCCCGGCGCCGGCGGCTCGCCCACCACGCGGACCAGTTCGTCGTAGCCGGTGTCGCCGAGCCAGACGCGGCGCAGGCCGGCTTCCCACAGCGTCAGCATGCCCCGCTGGCGCCCCGCGTCGATCAGCCGGTCGGTGGTGGCGCCGGCGGCGATCAGCTCGGCGACGGCGGCGTCGATGGTCAGGATCTCCTCGATCGCGAACCGGCCGCGGTAGCCGGTGAAGCCGCACTGATCGCATCCCTTCGGCCGGCGGATGGCGACGGGGCCGACGCGGAAGCCGGCGCCGGGCCTGGCGTGATGGGGCAGGGACGCCGGCTCGGCCGGCTCGGCGCAGTGGGAGCAGAGGCGCCGCAGCAGCCGCTGGGCGACCACGCCCTTGAGCGCGGCGGCGACCTTGTAGCCGTCGATGCCGATGTCCCGCAGGCGCATGACCGCCGCGGCGGCATCGTTGGTGTGCAGCGTCGAGAGCACGAAGTGCCCCGACAGGGCCGCCTGCCATGCGGTCTCGGCCGTCTCGCGGTCGCGGATCTCGCCGAGGAGCACCACGTCGGGGTCCTGCCGCAGCACCGACCGCAGGGCCGCGGCGAAGGTGAAGTTCTGCTTGACGTTCACTTCGATCTGGTTGACGCCCTCGAGCCGGTATTCGACCGGGTCTTCCACGGTGACCACGTTGATGCCCGGCGTGCGCACCTGGTCGAGCGCCGCGTACAGGGTGGACGTCTTGCCGCTGCCCGTCGGCCCGGTCACCAGCACGATGCCTTCCCGCAGGCCCAGCAGGCCCTGGAACTGCGCCCGCTCGTCGCCGAGCAGTCCCATCGAGTCGAGCTTGAGATGGGTGCTCGCCGGATCGAGCAGGCGGATCACCACCTTCTCACCCAGCCGCGCGATGGGCACCGTCGAGACCCGCAGGTCCCACACCTTGCCGTCCACGCGCGCCGAGGCGCGGCCGTCGTGCGGATGCAGGGGGTCGGAGATGTCGAGCCGCGCCGTCACCTTGATGCGCCGGACCACGGCCGATGCCGCGCTGCGGGGGACCCGCATCACCTCGCGCAGGACGCCGTCCACCCGGTAGCGCACCGCCAGCCCCTGGTCGCCCGGCTCGAAGTGGATGTCGCTGGCCCGCTCGCGCACCGCGTCGGCGATCGTGGCGTCCACCAGCATGGCCGCGGGCGCCTCCACGCCCGAGGCGCCGTCGCTCTCCGGCTGGCGTTCGTCCACGGCCTCGAGCATCGCCTGTTCGCCCAGGCCGCTCACCAGGCGCTCGATCGACCGCTCGGGACGGAAGGCCTCGTCGATCTTCTCCGCCAGCACGCCCGGCAGCGCGTAGGCGAACTCCACCTGCCGGCTGGCCACGAACGCGATGGCCTGGTCGGCGTCGTGGTCGAGCGGGTTGGCGCTGGCGACGCGGATGGTCCGGTTGGTCACGAACAGCGGCAGCGCCAGGTGGCGGCGGGCCAGGACCTCGGGGACGAACTGCTGCGCCGCGGGCTCGGCCTTGGAGAGGTCGGCGACCGGGACGCGGGAGGCCTTGGCCATCGCGGCGGCGACCGCGTCGGGCGGCCGCCCGAGGGCCAGCACGGCGGCCGCGACCCACTCCGGCGCCTCGGACTTCATCGAGGCGGCGGCGTCGGCCGTGAGGAGGCCTGCCTCGGTGAGCGCGCTCAGGCCCCATCCGTCGCGGAGCACGTGGGGAACGGACAGCGACAGGGATTGACGGCTCTTGCGCTCGGCCATGGCGTAATACTCCCCTCGACGCGGCCGGGAGTCAAACCCTTACATTGGTCGTGATGGTCATCCGCGGCTCGATCCAGGTCCCCGGCGACAAGTCCGTGACGCACCGCGCCCTCATGCTCGCCGCGCTGGCCGATGGCGCGTCAACGCTCGACGGCGTGCTGGTGGCCGGCGACACGCGCGCGAGCGCCGCCTGTCTCCGCGCGCTCGGCGTCGGGGTCGGGCCGCTGCGGGACGGACGGCCGCTGCGGCTGACGGGGCGCGGGCCGAGAGGGCTGACGCGGCCCTCGCGGGTGCTGGACTGCGGCAATTCGGGCACCACCGCCCGCCTGCTGCTCGGCCTGCTCAGCGCCCACCCCTTCCGCTCCGCGCTCACCGGCGACCGCAGCCTGCGGCGGCGCCCCATGCTGCGCGTGGCCGAACCGCTCGCCCGCATGGGCGCCCGCATCACTACGACCGACGGCCGCCTGCCCGCCGTGGTGCGCGGCGGCGCGCTCCGATCGCTGGACTACGACAGCCCTGTCGCCAGCGCCCAGGTGAAGTCGGCGCTGCTCCTCGCCGGCCTGGCCGGGGGCGTCGCGGTGCGTCTCAGCGAGCCGGTCCGTTCCCGCGACCACACCGAGCGACTGCTCGCCATGCTCGGCGCGCCGATCACGGTGCGCGGCCGGTCGGTCAGTCTCGCGCCGTTCGCGCGCTGGGCCGGCTTCGCGGGCACCGTCCCGGGCGACATCTCGTCGGCGGCCTACCTCGTGGCGGCCGGCGTCCTGGCCGCGCGGTGCGAGCTCACCCTGCCCGGCGTCGGCGTGAATCCGACGCGCACCGGCTTCCTCCGCGCCCTCGCCCGCATGGGCGCGCCGGTCGCGCTGGCCGATCGCGGGGAGTCGCTGGGCGAACCCGTCGCCACGCTGGTCCCGGTGGCGCGGCCGCTGGTCGCGCTCACGGTCGGACCCGACGAGGTGCCGAGCATGGTCGACGAGATCCCGCTGCTGGCGTGCCTGGCCGCGCGGGCCGAGGGCACGTCGGTGTTCCGGGGCGTCGGGGAACTGCGGGTGAAGGAGAGCGACCGGCTGGCGCTGGTGGCGCGCAACCTGGCCGCCCTCGGCGTCCGCGCCGAGAGCGAGGGCGACACGCTCCGCGTCGAGGGGACCGACCGGCCGCCGCGCGGCCGCGTCGTGACGGCCGGCGACCATCGGCTCGCCATGGCCTTCGCGGTGCTGGGCACGGTGCCGGGCGCCGCCGTGCGGCTCGACGACCGCGCCTGCGTCGGGGTGTCGTATCCGGCGTTCTTCTCCGACCTGCGGCGGGTGCGGCGGTAGCGGCGCCGTCCGGCGGGCGCCCGCCGCCGGTGCGCCGGCCGAGCGCCTTCTGCCTCCCGCCGCCAGCCCCTACATTCCTCCCGTGCCCGCCGCCCGCCGCCCCATCATCGCCATCGACGGCCCTGCCGGTTCCGGCAAGAGCACCACGGCCCGGGCCGTGGCGGCGGCGCTGGGCTATGCCCACGTGGACTCCGGCGCGGTGTACCGGGCCTGCACCCTGGTGGCGCTCGACACCCTGGGCGCGCCCGAGGACTGGACCCCCGCCGCGCTGGTGGGCCGCGCCCGGGCCACGCCGGTGACGGTCCGCGCCCAGGCCGGCGTCTTCGAGGTGCTCATCGGCGGGCTCAACGCCGAGCCGCAGATCCGCGCCGAGCGGGTCACGCGGGCGGTGTCGCACGTGGCGGCCATGGCCGAGGTGCGGGACTACGTCAACGCGCTGCTGCGGGAGGCCTCGCGGGGCGGGGGCGTGGTGATGGACGGCCGGGACATCGGCACGGTGGTGTTCCCGGATGCCGAGGTGAAGGTGTTCCTCACCGCGGATGCCGACGAGCGGGCGCGCCGGCGCCTGCGCGAACGGGGCGAGGGAGAGGGGTCGGGCGCGGTGGCGCGCGAGTCCCGGGCGCTCCAGGGCCGCGACCGCCGGGACAGCACCCGGGAGGTGGCACCGCTGGCGGCGGCCGAGGGCGCCGTCGTCATCGACACCTCGCGGCTGGCCTTCGCCGACCAGGTGGCGCGGGTGGTGGCGCTGGCCGAGGAGGTAACGCGCGGGCGTCCTTGACGTTAGGCCGGGCCCCGGGTAGGCTTCTAGGCTCTGCGCCCCGGCCATTCCGGCCGCCGGCGCACCGTCCCCGTCCCGCGCTCGGAGAGGCGCAAGAAGGAAGTCCGCAGTCATGCTCACCCAGGAAACCGACACCGACGCCCCCGAGATCCCGAAGAAGGCGTCCACGCAGAGCAAGATGGTCGTCCGGCCCGACCTGATCGACGAGTCCTACTCGCCGGAAGAGTACGAAGCCATGATGGCGATGTACGAGGGCACCCTCCAGCACATCGAGGAGGGCGAGATCGTCATGTCCCGGGTGCTGCGGGTGACCGAGAACGCCGTGATCCTCGACGTCGGCTTCAAGTCCGAGGGCGCGGTCGCCATCGAGGAGTTCAAGGACGCCGCCTCGCTCAAGGAAGGCGACGAGATCGAGGTCTTCCTCGAGCACCTCGAGGACAACGACGGCGCGGTGGTGCTGTCGAAGAAGAAGGCCGACTTCATGCGGGTGTGGGAGCGGATCCGCGTGGCCTACGAGTCCGACACGCCGGTCGACGGCACCCTGGTCAAGAAGATCAAGGGCGGCGTCGTGGTGGACCTGATGGGCGTGGACGCCTTCCTGCCGGGCTCGCAGATCGCCCTGCGGCGCGTCCCCAACATCGACGAACTGCTCGGCCAGTCCTACCAGTTCAAGATCATCACGCTCAACAAGCGCCGCCGGAACATCGTCGTCAGCCGCCGCGTCATCCTCGA
>CAZJZC010000039.1:0-17489 GCA_964550365.1 uncultured Gemmatimonadales bacterium
CCATGACGCCGTTCTACGGCCGGCTGCCGGCCGACGTGGTCGGCGGCTTCGGCGTGGAACGCTACGCCGACACCATCGGCGCCGCGCTCGCCGTCGGCACGCTGGGCGGCGTGGCGGCGCACGCGGTCGCGACGGGCGTGCACCAGGTCCGTCAGCGCAAGGTCGTGAAAGAGCTGCCGGTCGTGGACCAGCCGCCGACACAGGGAGGCCCCGATGGCCAGAACTAGGGTCGTGGTGGACCCCATCACCCGGATCGAGGGTCACCTGCGCATCGAGGTCCAGGAGGAGAACGGCCGCATCGCCAACGCCTGGTCCACGTCCACGCAGTTCCGGGGCATCGAGACCATCATGGAGGGCCGCGACCCGCGCGACGCCTGGGCCTTCACCCAGCGCATCTGCGGCGTGTGCACCGTGGTGCACGCCGTCGCCTCGTGCCGGGCGGTGGAGGACGCGCTCGACATCCGGATCCCGCCGAACGCCAACATCATCCGCAACCTGATCCACGGCATGCAGTTCGTGCAGGATCACGTGATCCACTTCTACCACCTGCACGCCCTCGACTGGGTCGACGTGGTCAGTGCCCTGCGCGCCGATCCGGCCGAGTCCGCCCGGATCGCCGCCTCGCTCTCCCCGTGGCCCAACAACTCGGCCACCTGGTTCCGCGAGGTGCAGGAGCGGGTGCGGCGGTTCGTCGGCAGCGGCCAGCTCGGGATCTTCCAGAACGGCTACTGGGGCCATCCGGCCTACAAGCTGCCGCCGGCGGTGAACCTCATCGCGGTCGCGCACTACCTGGAGGCGCTCGACTGGCAGCGCGACGTCATCCGCCTGCACACCATCTTCGGCGGCAAGAACCCGCACCCGAACTTCCTGGTCGGCGGCATGGCGTCCACCATCAACCTGTCGGGCACGGCGACGATCAACGCCGAGCGCCTGACCGACGTGCACGACATGATCGTCCGGGCCAGGCGGTTCGTCGAGCAGGTCTACTGGCCCGACCTGGCCGCGATCGCCGGCTTCTACAAGGAATGGGCTGCCATCGGCGGCGGGACCGGCAACTACCTGACGGCCGGGGAGTTCCCCGAGAACGACGTGCGGGACCTGGCGTCGCTGTACTTCCCGCGCGGCATCATCCTCGGCAAGGACCTGAGCCGGGTGCACCCGTACGACCACACCAAGGTCCAGGAGTACATCAACCGCTCCTGGTACGAGTACAGCGGCGGGCAGGCCGCGGGCCTGCATCCGTGGGAAGGGGAGACGAGGCCGAAGTACGATGGTCCGCCGACGCCGTGGACCCATCTCCAGGACAGCGAGAAGTACACGTGGATGAAGGCGCCCCGCTACGACGGGCGGCCGATGGAGGTCGGCCCGCTCTCGCGCATGCTGGTGGCCTTCGCGTCCGGGCACCGGGAGGTGCGCTCGCAGGTGAGCGAACTCCTCAACCGGCTGCAGGTCGGCCCGTCGGCGCTGTTCTCGACGCTGGGCCGCACCGGCGCGCGTGGCGTCGAGACGGTGCTCCTGGCCCGCAAGCTCGAAGGCTGGTACGACCAGCTGGTCCGGCGCATCCGCGAGGGTGACACCAGGACGTTCGAGGGCGGGAAGTGGGAGCCGTCGCGCTGGCCCGACGAGGCGCAGGGGTACGGGTACCTCGACGCGCCGCGCGGCGCGCTGGGCCACTGGGTCCGCATCCGCAACGGACGCATCGCGCGCTACCAGTGCGTGGTGCCGAGCACCTGGAACTGCTCGCCGCGCGGGGGGCCGGGCGACGCGCCGGGCCCGTACGAGGCGGCGCTGATGGACAACCATCCGCTGGCCGATCCGGCGCGCCCCATCGAGATCCTCCGGACCATCCACTCCTTCGACCCGTGCATGGCCTGCGGCGTCCACGTGCTGGACGCGACCGGCAAGGTCATCACGGAGGTGCGGGTGCAATGACCGGGCCCGGCGGGACCGATCCGGCCGCCCGGCGGGAGACGGACCGCGGGCCGGGGCCGGTGGTGGCGCCGGACCTCGCCCTCGCGCGTCCCGAGCCGGTGCACGAAGGCGACTACCAGTGGGTGTACCTGTGGGGCTGGCCCATCCGGGCCATGCACTGGATCGCCGCGCTGTGCATCGCCGCGCTGGTGGTCAGCGGCTTCTACATCGGGAAGCCGTACTTCATGACCGGCGGCGAGGCCAGCAGCCATTACCTCATGGGCAAGATGCGGCTGCTGCACTTCGCGTCGGCCGGCCTGCTGGTCGCGACCGGCATCGTGCGCGGGTACTGGCTGTTCGCCGGCAACCGGTTCGAGCGCTGGCGGGCCCTGTTCCCCGTCCGCCCGCGGGACTGGGTCAACATGTGGAAGCAGGTGAAGTTCTACGCGCTGATCGAGCCGACCAGGGCGCCTCGCTACCTCGGGCACAACCCGCTCCAGCAGCTGAGCTACACCGCGGTCTATGGCCTGGTGCTCGCGATGGCGGTCACCGGCTTCACGCTGTACGGGGAATCGAATCCCGGCGGCTTCTTCCACTCGGTGTTCAGCTGGGTGTCGCCGCTGGTGGGCGGGGTCCAGCGTGTCCGCTTCCTGCACCACGTGGGGACCTGGGTGTTCCTGGTGTTCATCCCCATCCACATCTACCTGTCCCTGCGCGCCGACCTGCTGGAACGGACCGGCGTGATCTCGTCCATCATCAGCGGCGGCGCCTTCGTGCCGCGGAACGTGAAGCACGTCGATGAGTGAGCCCCGCATCGCGGTGATCGGCGTCGGCAGCCCGCTGATGGGCGACGACGGGTTCGGGCTGGCGGTGCTGGAGCGCCTGCGGGAAGCATGGACCTTCGAGCCGGGCGTGGACCTGGTGGACGGCGGCACCTGGGGGATGAACCTGCTCCCGGTCATCGAGGACGCCGAGGCCGTCATCCTCATCGACGCCATCGACGTCGGATGGTCGCCGGGCACGCCGGTCGTGCTGGAGCGGGGGGCGCTGCCCCGCTTCCTGGGCACCAAGCTCTCGCCCCACCAGATCGACCTGCGGGACGCCCTGGCGCTGGCCGAGGTGCGCGGCCGGCTGCCGTGGCGCACGGTGGCGATCGGTGCCCAGCCCGAAGTGGTGGCGCTGGGGACCAGTCTCACGCCCACGCTCGCGGGACGGGTGGACCTGGTGGCCGAACTGGTCGGCGCGCGGCTGTGCCGCTGGGGCTCGTGGTGCCGGCGCGGCGAGCCGGCGGCGGCATGCACGAACTGAGCATCGCGCTCGAGGTGTGCCGCATGGCGGAGGAGCGGCTCGGCCGGGCCGCCTGCGCGGCGGTGGTGGAGGTCGCGGTCGAGGTCGGCGACGATGCCGGCGTCGAGCCGGCCAGCCTCGAGTTCTGTCTCGACGCCCTGCTGCGCGAACCGCCGTTCCGGCGTGCGGCACCGGTCATCCTGCGCCGTCCCGGCGACGTGCTGCGACTCAGCTACCTGGAGGTGGACGATGGCCGTCCGGACGATTGACGTGCGCGAGAAGGTCATGGCGCGCAACGACGAGATCGCGGCCGCGGTCCGGACGACGCTGGCGTCGGCGGGCGTGCCGGCGCTGAACCTGGTGTCCTCGCCGGGCTCCGGGAAGACGCTGCTGCTCGAGCGCACGCTCGCCGCCCTGGGCGAGGAACTGGGGATCGCCGTCGTCGCCGGCGACTGCCAGACGCAGAACGACGCCGACCGGCTCGCCGCGCACACGACGCGGCTGGTCCAGGCGGTGGTGACCGGCGGCGCCTGCCACCTCGATGCCCGGCAGATCGCCGAGGCGCTGGAGGCCGTGGACCTGGCGGCGACGCGCCTGCTGCTGATCGAGAACGTCGGGAACCTGGTGTGTCCGGCGAGCTGGGACGTGGGCGAGACGGCCAAGGTGGTGGTGTTCTCGGTCACGGAGGGCGAGGACAAGCCGCTCAAGTACCCGAAGGCGTTCCGCATGGCGCGGGCCGCCGTGCTGAACAAGATGGACCTCCTGCCGCACGTGCCGTTCGACGTGGACCGCGCCGTTGGGTATGCCCGCCAGGTCAATCCGTCCCTGGAGTTCTTCCACACATCCGCCCTGACGGGCGAGGGGCTCGGCCCATGGTTCGCGTTCTTGCGCGGCCTGGTGCCGTCGGTCCAGCCGGCCTGACGCCGGCCGCCCCGCCGGGACGGTCCGGCGCGCTGCTGCGCGTCGAAGGCGTGGTGCAGGGCGTCGGGTTCCGGCCGTTCGTCCACCGGCTCGCCGTGCGGCACGGCCTGGCCGGCTGGGTGCGCAACGGCATGGCGGGCGTCGAGATCGCCGTGGAGGGCGAGGCGGCCGCCATCGACGACTTCGCCGCGGCGCTGCGCGCCGAAGCGCCGCCGCTGGCGCGGATCGAGTCGGTCGTGCTCGCGGACTGGGAGGGCGCGGGGCGCTCCGACTTCGTGGTCGTCGCGAGCACCCTGACGGCCGACGGCCGGCAGCCCGTGTCCCCGGACGTCGCCGTGTGCCGTTCGTGCGAGCGGGAACTGCGCGATCCGTCCGACCGGCGGTTCGGGTACCCGTTCATCACGTGCACCGACTGCGGCCCCCGGTTCAGCATCATCGACGCCATGCCGTACGACCGCGAGCGCACCAGCATGCGGGCGTTCACCCAGTGCGCCGCGTGCCGGGACGAGTACCGGAGTCCGGGCGACCGCCGCTACCACTCCGAGACCAACAGCTGTCCGGTCTGCGGCCCGCGCCTGTGGCTGGAGGATGCCGCCGGGCATCGCGTGTGTGACGACGCCGCGCGGGCCCTGGCGCAGGCGGCCGACCTGCTCCGCGGCGGCCGCATCGTCGCGGTCCGCGGCCTCGGCGGTTTCCAGCTGGCGTGCGACGCCACCGACGAACCCGCGGTCCGGCGCCTGCGGCGCCGCAAGCACCGTGAGGCGAAGCCGCTGGCCATCATGGTGGCGTCGGCTGCCGAGGCACGGCAGCTCGTCGCGCTGGGGGCCGCCGACGTGGAACTGCTCGAGTCGCCCGAACGGCCCATCGTCGTGGCGCGGCGCCTGGGACGCGGACTGCTGGCCCCGGGCATCGCGCCGGGCCTGGACACGGTCGGCATCATGCTGCCAACCACCCCGCTGCACCTGCTGCTGCTCGACGCGGCGCGACGGCCGCTGGTCATGACCAGCGGCAATCGCAGTGACGAGCCCATCGCGATCGGCATCGCCGAGGCGCGCGCGCGGCTGGACGGCATCGCGGACGCGTTCCTGCTCCACGACCGCGATATCGTGGCGCGCTACGACGATTCGCTGGTGCGCACCGGCGCCGGCGGACAGGTCGTGCTGCGCCGCGCCCGCGGCTACGCGCCGCTCCCGCTCGGGCTGCCCGTGGCCACGCCGCGGCCGCTGGTGGCGGTCGGGCCGCACCTCAAGAACACCCTGACCCTCGCCGCCGGCGACCGGGCGTACGTGAGCCAGCACATCGGCGATCTGGAGGATCTCGAGTCGCTCGAGCACTTCCGCGCCGTCCTGGCCCGCTTCCGGCGGCTGTTCCGGATCGAGCCGCGGGTCGCGGTGCGGGACGCCCATCCGGGCTACCTCGCCACGCGCATCGCCGGCGACCTCGGTCTCGAGCGCACGATCGTGGTCCAGCACCATCACGCGCACATCGCCGCGGTGCTCGCCGAGCACGGTGTGCAGGGGCCGGTCGTCGGGCTGGCGTTCGATGGCACCGGCTACGGCGATGACGGGACCGTCTGGGGCGCCGAGGTGCTGACCGCCGACCTGACCGGCTACCGGCGCCGGGCGCACCTCAGGCCGGCGCCGCTCCCGGGCGGCGACCTGGCCGCGCGCCGGCCGTGGCGGGCGGCCCTCGGCTACGCGTCGCTCGCGTCCGGGGCGGGCGAGGCGTTCGTCCAGGCGTTCGCCGGCCTGGATCCGACGGAGCGCGCGGTCGCCGAGCGGCAGACGGCCCGCGGCCTCAACGCGCCACTGGCGTCGTCCATGGGTCGCCTGTTCGACGCCGCCGCGGCCGTCCTGGGCCTGCGGCAGGTCTCGGCCTACGAGGGCCAGGCCGCGTGCGAACTGGAGGCGCTGGCGGGCCGCCGCGCCGGGCGGGCCCTGCCGGTGCCGGTCGCCGAGCACGACGGCGGCTGGGTGGCCGACCCGGTGCCCCTGCTCGTCGAACTGGGACGCCGATCGGCCGCGGGCGCCGAGCGCGGCGACCTGGCCGCCGTGTTCCACGAGAGCATCGCCGCCATGGCGGCCGACCTCGCGGTCCGGGTGGCGTCGGCCGACCGCCTGAGCGTCGTGGCGCTCGGCGGCGGAACGTTCCAGAACGACCGGCTCCAGGCCACGGTTCGCGCCAGGCTCTCGGCGCTGGGCCTCCGCGTCCTGGTACCGCGCCGGCTGCCGCCCAACGACGGCGCCATCTCCTTCGGGCAGGCGGCCGTCGCCGCCGCCCTGCTCGCTCGGGAGGTCTGACCATGTGCCTCGGCATTCCCGGCAGGATCGTGGACCTCCGCGACCCGGAGGGCCTGGCCACCGGCCTGGTGGACTTCGGCGGCGTGCGCCGCGACGTGTGTCTCGCCTACGTGAAGGACGAGGTCGCCGTGGGCGACTACGTCATCGTGCACGTCGGATTCGCGCTCACGAAGGTGGACGAGGCCGAGGCCCGACGGACCTTCGAGGCGCTGCGGGAGATGAGCCAGCTGGACGAACTCGACTGGATGCAGGAGGTGGCCGACCGCAGCCTCGACGGGATGGGGGCCGCATGAAATACCTCAGCGAGTACCGCGACGGCGCGATCGCCCGGGGGCTGATCGCCCGCATCCGCGCCACGGCGACGCGGCCGTGGGCGCTGATGGAGGTGTGCGGCGGCCAGACCCACACCATCGTGCGGCAGGGGCTCAACGACCTGCTCGCCGGCGCCGTGGAGATGATCCACGGGCCCGGCTGCCCGGTGTGCGTGACGCCGCTCGAGCAGATGGACCGCGCACTGCACCTGGCGGCGCGGCCCGACGTCATCTTCACGTCGTTCGGCGACATGCTGCGCGTGCCCGGCAGCGAGTGCGACCTGCTCCAGATCCGCGCCCGGGGCGGTCACGTCCGCATCGTCTATTCGCCGCTCGACGCGCTGGACCTGGCCCGCCGTCACCCCGAACGGCAGGTGGTCTTCTTCGCCGTCGGGTTCGAGACCACGGCGCCGGCCAACGCCATGGCCGTCTGGCGGGCGCGCGAGCTGGGCGTGGACAACTTCTCGGTGCTGGTCTCGCACGTGACCGTGCCGCCGGCGATGACCGCCCTGCTGGACTCGCCCGACAACCGGGTCCAGGCGTTCCTGGCCGCCGGCCACGTGTGCACGGTGATGGGATGGACCGAGTACGAGCCCATCGCGGCGCGCTACCGCGTGCCCATCGTGGTGACCGGGTTCGAGCCGCTCGACATCCTGGAGGGCGTCCTGATGGCGGTGCGCCAGCTGGAGGAGGGGCGTCACGAGGTCGAGAACCAGTATGCCCGTTCGGTGCACCGTGACGGCAACCAGCCGGCGCAGGAGCTGGTGAGCCGGGTGTTCAGGCTGGTGGACCGCAAGTGGCGCGGCATCGGCGAGATCCCGATGAGCGGCCTGGGGTTGAACGAGGAGTTCGCCGCGTTCG
Source organism: uncultured Gemmatimonadales bacterium (assembly GCA_964550365.1). Taxonomy (GTDB): domain Bacteria; phylum Gemmatimonadota; class Gemmatimonadetes; order Gemmatimonadales; family JACORV01; genus DASXPG01. Next base: position 7,592 of record CAZJZC010000039.1, read on the forward strand.
ACGCGGAGCGGCGTTTCGACCTGGCGGGCATCACCGCGATCGAGCCGAGCGAGTGCCGCGCCGGCGACGTGCTGCGCGGGCGGCTGAAGCCGCGCGAGTGCCCCGCGTTCGGCCTGGCGTGCACGCCCGAGCGCCCCCTGGGCGCGCCCATGGTCTCGACCGAGGGCGCCTGCGCGGCCTACTACAACTACGGCCGCTACCGCGCGGCCGAGCCGATGGAGGTCTGAGATGACCGGCGCGACCCTGGCCGGCGGGCCGATCTGCCCCATGCCGGCGACCTCGTACGACCGCGTCCAGCTCGGCCACGGTTCGGGCGGACGGATGAGCGCCGCACTGCTGCGGGAGAGGTTCCTGCCGCACTTCGACGACCGCGCCCTGGCCCGGCTCGGCGATGCCGCCGTGGTGGAGGTCGGTCCGGTCGACATCGCGGTGAGCACCGACACCTTCGTCGTCTCGCCGCTCGAGTTCCCCGGAGGCAACATCGGCTCGCTGGCGGTGCATGGCACCCTCAACGACCTGGCGATGATGGGCGCCCAGCCGCTCTACCTCACGGCGGGGTTCGTCCTCGAGGAAGGCCTGTCGTTCGAGGTGCTCGACCGCATCGTCGCGGCCATGGGCGACGCGGCCCACGCGTCCGCCGTGCGCCTGATCACGGGGGACACCAAGGTGGTCGAACACGGCAAGGCCGACGGCGTGTTCATCAACACGACCGGGATCGGCATCCGGCGGCTCGACTTCCGTCCCGGACCCGACCAGGCCCGGCCGGGCGACGCGGTGCTCGTGAGCGGACCGATCGGCCGGCACGGGATCGCCATCATGAGCGCCCGCGAAGGGCTCGGCTTCGAGGCGGAGGTGCGGAGCGACAGCGCCGCGCTGTGGCCGCTGGTGGACCGCCTGCGCGGCGCGGTCGGCGGCGACGTGCACGTCCTGCGGGACCCGACCCGCGGCGGTGTCGCCAGCGCGCTGAACGAGATCGCCGGACAGTCGCGCGTCGGCATCGTGCTCGACGAGGAGGCACTGCCGGTGCCCGGCCCGGTCGCGGCCGCCTGCGACATGCTCGGGCTCGACCCGCTGTACGTGGCCAACGAGGGCATCTTCGTGGCCGTCGTCCCGCCGGCGCTCGCCGACGAGGCGCTCGAGGCCATGCGCCTGCATCAGCTCGGCCGCGAGGCGCGCATCATCGGGCAGGTCGGCGCCGAACACCCGGGCATGGTCGTCCTGCGGACGGGCATGGGCGGCACGCGCGTGGTGGACATGCTTCCCGGCGACCAGCTGCCGCGCATCTGCTGATGCCGGCGAACGCCGGCGTCCGCGAGGGCATCTGGCGCCTGGCCGATCCCAAGATCTCGCTGGCGTCCCTGGCGTCCATCGCCCTCGGGGCCGCCGCCGCGGCGCGCGACGGGCCGGTCGCCTGGTCCTGGCTGGCGCTCACGGTCATCGGCATCTTCGCCCTCGAGGTCGCCAAGAACGCCTCGGGCGAGGTCTTCGACTGGGACTCGGGCACCGACCGCCGCGTGGCGGACGGCGATCGCAGCCCGTTCTCCGGGGGCAAACGGGTGATGGTGGACGGTCTGCTGACGCGCGGCCAGACGTGGGCGGTCGCCCTGGCGGGCTATGCCGCCGCCGTCCTCGTCGGCGCCGTCGTGGTGCTCGGCCGTGAGCCCCGGGTCCTGGCCCTGTGCGTCGCAGGCCTCGCGCTGGCGTACTTCTATCACGCCCCGCCGCTCAGGCTCTCGTACCGCGGCCTGGGGGAGCTGGCGGTCGCCCTGGCCTACGGGCCGGGCATCTGCGCCGGCACCTACCTGGTGCAGCGCGGCACGGTCACCACCGGCGCGGCACTGCTCGGCGTGCCCCTCGGTCTCCTGGTCGCGGCCTTCCTGTGGATCAACGAGTTCCCCGACTTCGCCGCCGATGCCGCGTCGGGCAAGCGCACGCTCGTCGTCCGCCTCGGCCGCGTGCGCGCCAGCCGACTCTACGCCCTCCTGGTGCTGGCCGCGTTCGCCGCCCTGGCGGCCCTGCCGGCCGCCGGCGTGCCGCGCGGCGTGTGGCTCGGGGCGCTGGCCGCGGTGCCGGCGGGCCTCGCGGTGCGGCTGACGCTGGCGCATCCCGAAACGACGCGGCGCATCGTGCCGGCACAGGCCCTGACACTGCTGGCGTTCGTCGCGCTGTCGCTGGCCGGCGGGCTGGGGCTCCTGCTGATCGGCCGAGGGTGACGTTCCCGCCGCCGGGGGTTATCATCAGGCGTCCCTTCCCCGGAGACGCCCGTGCGCCTGTCCCCTCATGCCGCGCTCATCGCCGCCGCCCTGCTCGGCGCCCCGGTCGCGTGCGCCCAGAATCCGCCGCTCGAGATCGGCGCCGTGGCGCCGGACTTCGCCCTCAGTGGCGCCACGCGGTACGGCGTCCTGCGCGACCCCGTGCGGCTGAGCGATTTCCGCGGCAAGACCGTGGTCGTCGCCTTCTTCTTCCGCGCCCGATCGCGTGGTTGAACGGTCCAAATGAACGCGTACCGTGATCAGTACGCGCAGCTCTTCAGGAATGGCCAGAACGTCGTCCTCATCGCCGTGAGCGTGGACGCCGACACCGCGCTGGCGTCATGGGCCCGGGATTCACAGTTCCCGTTCCTGTTCGCCAGCGACGCCGACGGCCGCGTGGGCCAGCAGTACGGGGCGACAGTGCCGGGGCGGGTGGTGGACAACCGCAACCTGTTCGTGATCGGCCCTGACGGGCGGGTGGCGTATCGAGCCACGCCGTTCAGGGAAGTGGACCCCACGGCCTACACCGAACTCGGCGAGGCGATCGGGCGCCTGGCGCCGCCGGAGGGGACGCGGCAGTAGCGGTTGCGCCGCACCGAACGATCGGAGGCCGGCCCCGACCTCGGGTCCGGCCTCATTTCGCATCGTCGCGGCGGTGACCTATCTGCCCGGCAGCCCCAGCGCGCGGGCCGCGGCGGCGGTGACATCCTGATCCTCGCCGGCGCCGGTATAGACGGCCCGGCCGGCGGCGTCGAGCGCGACGATGTAGCCGGTGGCCGGCGCCTGGAAGGCGCGCACGGCAGCGCCGCGGGCGTCGAAGAAGAACCGGAACGGCGCGGGGTGGCGCTCGACGTGACGGCGCATGCTGGCCCGGCTCTGATTGACCCCGACGCCGATCACCAGGAAGTCGACCCGGTCGCCGTAGCGGCGGTGAGCGGCCTCCATGCGCGGCAGCAGGGCGTCGCAGATGGGACACCAGGTGGCCCAGAACTCCACGACCAGCGGCCTCCGGCCGACGTACCGGGACAGGTCGACCGCGGTGCCCTCCAGGTCCTCGACCTGCGCGGCCGGCGGCACCTGGCCGATCGGGATGCCGATGCCCTGGGCGGGCAGAGGCGCGGCGGACGCCACGGTCAGTCCGGCCAGCAGAGCGGCGGCGCGCAACGTCACAGGACGGTCCCCATCTGGATGAAGTAGTACTCCGCCATGGCCAGCATGATCAGGCCGCCGGCCCGCTTGATCCAGACCATCCAGGCGCCGGCGCGCGGCAGGGCGGCCAGCGTGCCCGAGAACAGCCCCACGGCCACCAGCACCGCGGTCATGCCGAGCGAGAACACGAACAGGTACGCGAATCCGAGCGCGCCGCTCCGGGTCGCCGCCACCCAGGTGAGCACCGCCGCGAACGCCGGCGCGCCACAGGGCGCGGCGACGATGCCCGAGGTGGCGCCCAGCACGAAGGCCGCCGGGTACGAACCGCCGCCGAGCCGGCCGGCCCAGGCCAGCAGGCGCTGGGGCGCGGCGAGCGGGAAGACATCCAGCATGGCAAGACCGAACACCAGCAGAAGGTTCCCGATGCCGAACCGGACCCACGGGTTCGAGGCGATGGTGCCGAACAGCGAGCCCGTCAGGCCCGCCACCAGGCCCATGGCGGCGTAGAGCAGGGCCAGGCCCAGCACGTAGCTCCCGGTGAGGCCCGCGGTCCTGAGGCGCGAGGCCTTCGCGCCGGCGGCGCCCGAGAGCAGGCCCGCGGTGATGGGGATCATCGGGTAGATGCACGGCGTGAGACTGGTCGCGAGGCCGGCCACGAACAGCGTGGCCAGTGCGGCGAGCGGGCTGCCGGTGAGCGATTCGGCGAGGCCGGTCATGATGGGGAATGTAGTCGGCGGCGGCGCCCGCGGGTCTAGAACCCGAACCCGCCGGTGATCGTGCCGCCGGGTCCGGTGTCGGTCATGCCGACGTCGAAACCGCCCATGAACCCGCGGCCGTACTGCACGCGCACGCCGGCGCCGATCGACCAGGCGCGCCGGGAGAACGACGGGTCCTGTCCCGGTTCCCACAGCACGCCGAGGTCGGCGAGGGCCACGCCCCAGAGTCGCACGGGGTTGGCCGGATCGTCGCCGGGCAGCAGCAGCTTGTGCCGCAGATCGGCGCTCAGTCCGGCATGATTCGTGGCCAGCTGGTCGCCGCCGCCGTGCAGGCGGATGCCGCGGTCGGCGAAGACGCCGTCGGCCGGCCCCCAGGCCGTGACCTGCTCGTAGGCCAGGACGAACGGCAGGGGCGTCGAGGCCAGCGACAGCCGCTGCCGCAGTGCCAGCGCGGTGCGTCCGGCCGCATCGAGCGCCAGGTACTCCCGGGCCGTGACCTGGAGGCGGCGGTAGGCGAGCGTGCCGCCCCGGGTGCGGTCGCGGAGGCGCCCGGCGGCGCCCACGGCTTCGATGAAGGCGCCGCGCGAGGGCGTGGTCCAGTCGTCACGCGCGTCGTACACCAGGCCGAGCCGCCCCTCGACGTCCTGGTACCGGACGGTGTCGGGCACCAGCGACAGGGCGGCATCGCGCGCGTAGAGCGACGGGGTCTGACGGAGCGCCGAGGCGCGGTAACGGCGGACCTGCCCGGCCCCGTGGAGCCACAGCGCTCCGGCCAGCCGGCGCTGGACGGCGCCGTAGGCGCCCGCCCGCACCAGGGCGTAGCGGTAGAACAGGTCGCCGTGCACGGCCGCCAGCGAGTCGTCGCGGGTCGCGGCGTTGGCGGATCCGAAGTACGGCGTGCGCAGCATCCGCTCGAGCCGGCCCAGGCCGAACAGCCGCCAGCCGTCCGCCAGCCCGGGCGCCGAGAACAGCAGGGTGGCGTCGCGCGAGCCGGTGATACCGTAGCGCAGGCCGATGCCGGCCGACGCCGCGACCGGGTACGGGCGGCCGGCCGCTTCGCGCCGGAACCCGATGGCGACGCCGAGGCCGAGGGCCATCTGGCCGCCGACGGCCGCCAGCGGCGCGCGGCCGAAGGTCCACGGGAGCAGTGAGTCGGGCGCCTGGGCGGGCGCGGCGGCCGGCGGCAGGGCCGCGGCCAGCGCCAGCAGGATCCCGCGGCGCGCGGCCGTCAGAAGGCGAACGTGGTCCCGACGCCGAACGCGACGCCGTCGGCGTCGTTCACGCCGATGTCCAGGCCGAAGCTGTTGCCCTTGCCGAACTGCAGGCGCCCGCCGACACCCGCGGCCCAGTGCAGGCCGCTGAGGCTCGGCGAGGCGCCGGCGTTCCACAGCCGTCCCACGTCGCCGAAGGCCAGGGCCCAGACCCGGAACGGGCTGGTGCGCAGGGGGAAGTCCAGCAGTTTCTTGCGGAGGTCCACGCTGAACACCGAGCGGTTCTGCGCCAGCCACCGGCCGGTCGTGTAGAGCCGGATGCTGGTCGGCCCGCCGAAACCGTCCTCGGGGTACCAGGTGGTCAGCCGCTCGTAGGACACGAACGGCGGCACGGTCCCCGACGCGACCTCGGCCGTCTGCCGCAGGCCGATGACCCACTGCTCGAACTCGCCGAGCGGGATGTACTCGCGCGCGCTGAACAGCCAGCGCGTGTAGCCGGCCGCCGACAGCCCGCGCGCCGCCATGGCCTCGAAGACCACGCCGGAGCTGGGCGACGCCTCTTCGTCGCGGGTATCGAGGATCAGTCCGGCCCGGCCTTCGACGTTGCGGATGCCGATCGTGTCGGTCACCAGGCCGGCCGCCACGTCGGCGCCGTAGGCGGTGCTGTCGCCGAGGGAGGAGGCCCGGTAGTAGCGCCATTGGCCGCCAAGGTGCAGGCGCAGGCCGCCGGCGATCCGCCGCTGGACGACCCCGCCGGCCGTGGTGCGGATCAGCTGGTAGCGGTAGTACGACGTCGGCAGGGTGTCGGCGGCCGTGGAGTTGTTGCCCTGGCCGTAGTAGGGGACCCGTTCGAGCCGCTCCACGCCGGCGTACCCCAGCAGCCGCCAGTCACGGTACCAGCCGGGCGCGTCATACATCGCCACCACGCCGAAGGTGCCGCTGGTCGCGACGCGGGACGTGATGACGATCGCCTTCGAGACCGGCGGCGGCTCGCGGTTGGTGGGCTTGATCCAGGCGACGCGGAGGTTGCCGGCCAGGCCCTCGTCGCCGTCGTAGGTCGGATACGGCACCAGCCGGAAGTACCAGTCCTGCGGCGCGGTGGTGTAGCGCCGGAACGCCTGCGCGCCCGCGGGCGCGGGCGATGCCAGCGCCAGGGTCAGCGCCAGCGCGGCGGCACGCCTCACGCCGGCGGCTCGCCCTCGTACAGCTGGGCCATCTCCACCAGGCGGGCGCCGGCGGCGTCGCACACGGCGTACCGGCCCGCCCGGTAGCCGCCGTACATGGAGGCGGCGCCGAATTCGCCCCGCTTGTTCACGGCGTAGAACGTCAGGTTGAACCGGGGCCGGCCGTCGGCGGTGCGGAGGCGGTCCTCGGTCACCCGGATGGCGCGCCGCAGGGTCTCGAGGCAGGCGTCGGTGGGCGTCATGCCCCGGCGCATGTGCTCGACGGTGAGGAACCCGCCGCAGACCTTGATGTTGATCTCGCCCCAGCCGGTCGAACCGGCCGCGCCGACGTCGTTGTCGGTGTACTGGCCGGCGCCGTGGATCGGCGAATCGCCGAGGCGGCCGGGCACCTTCCAGGAGCGCCCGCTGGTGCTGGTGCAGGAGGAGATGTCGCCGCGGGCGTTCACCGCGTTGCAGTTCACCGTGCCGGTGGTGAACTCCGGCAGCCGCTCGCCCTGCGGGATGTCGAGCCAGGCGTCGCCCGGGTTCAGGTTCGCCCGCCAGCGCAGCCAGGCCTGTCGTGAACGCTCGGTGAGCAGGTTCTCGACCCGCATCCCGAACGAGACGGCGAATCGCTGGGCGCCCTCGCCCACCAGCAGGACGTGGTCGGTGTGGCGCAGGACCAGGCGCGCCGCCTCGCTGGGCGTCTTGATGCCTTCGAGCGCTCCCACCGCGCCGGCCCGCCGCGTCGGACCGTGCATGCACGAGGCGTCGAGCTGGACCACGCCCTCGGCGTTGGGCAGGCCGCCGTAGCCGACCGACGTGTCGTCCGGGTCGAGTTCGGGCACCTTGACGCATTCCACCGCGGCATCGAGCGTGTCGCCGCCGCGGACCATCGTCTCGAAGGCCCGCGCCGCCCCCGCCAGGGCGTTCGACGAGCCGACCAGCACGGCGCGCGACTGCGGCGGGATGATCACGGCCGGCGCCTCCGCGCCGGCGCCGCGGGGCGCGAGGGCCGCGGCCAGGGGCACGGCGGCGCCGGCCCGCAGGAAGTCACGTCGGGAGGTGGGGCGGGTCATGGATGCTCCGCGGACTCGGGTCTGCGTGAAGATACGGCCACGGTCACGGGAATGGCCACCTCGGCCCACGACTGCCCGAAATAGCGCGCGTCGCGCAGGCACACGTGCAGCACCGGGCAGGCGTCGTACGGGCCCAGGACGGCGTAGGGGAACCGCGCCCACCGGAGGTAGGTGCGGCCCAGGTCGGTGGCCGCGGCCGCGCGCACGGCGGGCAGGTCCCACTGTCGGGCGATGGCGTCGGCCTCGCCCCGGTACGACGGGCCGCCGAACCAGACGCGCGTGCCGTCCTCGCTCTCGGCCGTGAACCAGTCCACCCGGCCCAGGACGTAGCCGGCATCGAGCGCCATCACGCTGGCGCGGGCCAGCGGGTTCAGCGGCGCCGGCCCCGCCATGACCGCCCGCGGGGCGAACCCCATCGCCGCCGCGTCCCGGCGGACCACGCTCCGGCTCAGTACGCCGACGACCGCCATCACGCCGATGTATCCGGCGACCAGCGCCAGCGAGCGGCGCGCGGGACCGTGCGGAGCGGGTGCGCCGATCCGGCCGGCGCGGCGGGCGAACACGATGCCGGCCAGCAGGGCCGCCCAGACCCAGGGGTCCACGATGAACAGCGTGTCCCCGTAGAACCAGCGGTCGCTGAACGGCATCAGCAGGCGCACGCCGTAGGTGTTGAGCAGGTCGAGCAGCGGGTGCGAGAGGACGGCCACCGCCGAGAGCAGCACCAGGCCGCGCGGGTCCGCGGGTTCGGCGTCCGGGCGGCGCCGGAGCCGTACCAGCCGGTCCCAGGCGAGCATGAGGCCGGCCAGCACCAGCGGCCAGAGGGCGAGCGCCAGGGCGCCGTGGGTCCAGCCGCGCCGGAACCCCAGGGCGGTGACGGGACCCCAGGCGTAGCTGAGGATGTCCACGTCGGGCAGGTTGGCGCCGATCACCAGCGTGGCAATCCCGAGTCGCGTTCTCCGCTTGAGACCGGCTTCGGCCAGGGCCGCGCCGGCCAGGGTATGGCAGAGGTTGTCCATCGGGCGATAGGTTCCAGCGGCTGGTGGAGTGGTGAGGAGCCGAGGCGTCGAAGGGCGCGAGGAGTCCCCAATGCTCGAGACGATCGACAACACGAAGCATATCACGAAGGCCGAGTACGACAAGACGTTCCGGCCGATCCGCGACCGGCTCGACGACCTCCAGCGCGCGATCTTCGAGGCCGGGATCCCGGTCCTCGTGGTGCTCGAGGGCTGGGACGCCGCGGGCAAGGGCGACACCATCGAGAAGATGGTCGGCCGGCTCGACCCGCGCGGATACCGCGTGGTGCCGGTCTACCCGCCGAGCACCGAGGAACTCGCCCGCCCGTTCCTGTGGCGGTTCTGGACCCAGGTCCCCGGCCGCGGCCAGCTGGTCATCTTCGACCGCTCGTGGTATCACCGGGTGCTCGCCGAGCGCGTGGAGGGCGACATCAAGCGCCGGCAGTGGCAGCAGGCGTTCAACGAGATCAACCAGTTCGAGCGCATGCTGGCCGACGACGGCGCCGTGGTGGTCAAGCTCTGGCTGCACATCTCGGAGAAGGAGCAGGGCAAGCGGTTCAGGAAGATGCAGGCCAGCAAGTACGACCGCTGGCGGGTGACCAAGAAGGACCTCAAGGCCCACAAGCAGTACAAGAAGTACTTCGCCGCCGCCGAGGAGATGCTCGAGCGGACCAACATGGCCTACGCGCCCTGGACGCTGGTGGCCGCGGCCGACAAGTACCACCGCCGCGTGGCCGTGTTCAGCACCGTCGCCGGGGCGATGGAGGCGGCCCTGACCGCCCACGCGGCCGCCGCGGCCGCCAAGCCCGTGAAGGCGGCGGTGAAGGCGGCGCGCCGCGGCACGACGGTGAAGGCGGCGGTCTCGACGAGGAACATCCTGGACGACGTCGACCTGACGAAGGAACTCAGCGCGCGCAAGTTCGAGAAGGAGCTCAAGGCGCTCCAGGTCCGCCTGCGGCAGCTGCAGTTCCGCTGTTACGAGAGCGGCCGGCCCGTCATCATCGCCTACGAGGGCTGGGACGCCGCGGGCAAGGGCGGCAACATCAAGCGCGTCATCGGCGCGCTCGATCCGCGCGGCTACAGCGTGGTCCCCATCGCGGCGCCCAAGGGGGACGACGCCACGCACCACTACCTGTGGCGCTTCTGGAACCGCATCCCGCGGGCCGGGCACATCAGCATCTTCGACCGCACCTGGTACGGCCGGGTGCTGGTCGAGCGCATCGAGGGGTTCTGCACCGAGGCGGAGTGGCGGCGGGCCTACGCCGAGATCAACCAGTTCGAGCTGTCGCTGGCGAACTACGGCACCATCATCGCC
>CAZJZC010000040.1:0-17201 GCA_964550365.1 uncultured Gemmatimonadales bacterium
ACGTCAAGGAGTTCGAGGCCGACACCAACGCCAACATGAGCGTCCTGCTCGACGTCTCGCGGTCGATGCACTACGCCAGCGGCACCGTGACCAAGCTCGACTACGGCCGCTTCCTCGCCGCCGCGCTGACCTACCTCTCGCGCCGCCAGCGGGACCGGGTCGGTATCGTGACCTTCGACCGGGCGGTGGTGGACTTCGTGCCGTGCTCGGCGCGGCACCTCGACCTGGTGCTGCACACCCTCGACCGGCTGGAGCCGGGCGGCCGGGGTGCGCTGGCGCCGTCGCTGCGGACGGTGGCCGAGACCCTGCGGCGGCGCTCGATCCTGGTGCTCATCTCCGACCTCTACGAGGAGCCCGAGACGGTGGTCACGGCCCTCGGTACGCTGCGCGACCGCGGCAACGACGTCATCGTCCTGCAGCTGCTCGACCCGGCCGAGCGGTCGTTCCCCTTCGAGGGCGCGGCCCACTTCGAGGACCTGGAGAGCGGCGAGCGCATCCCCGTCGTCCCCGAGCGCCAGCGGGCCGCCTACCAGGAGCTCATGGACCGGCACCTCGCGGCGCTGTCCGGCCGCCTCGGCGAGAACCGCATCGACTACATCCTGATCGATACGTCGAAGCCGCTCGACTTCGCGCTGTTCGAGTACCTCTCGCGCCGCCAGGCGCTGGCCCGGGTGCGCTGACGTGGGCCTGACGCTCCTGGCGCCCCTGTTCCTCGCCGGCCTGGCCGCCGTCGGCATCCCGATCTACGTCCACCTCACGCACCGGGAGCGCCGGGAGCCGGTGCGCTTCCCCTCGCTCATGTTCCTCCAGCGGGTGCCGTTCCGGGAGGCGAGACGCCAGCGCATCCGCCACTGGCTCCTGTTCACCCTGCGGGCCGCGGCCATCGTCCTGCTGGTGGCGGCGTTCGCGCGCCCCCTGCTGAGCCGGCGCGGCGCGGCGACGGCCGCCGGTGGGCCGCGCGACGTCGCCATCATCGCCGACCGCTCGTACAGCATGGGCTACCAGGGCCGCTGGTCGCGCGCGCAGGCCGCCATGCGCGAGGAGATCGCCGGGCTCGGCGGCGCCGACCGCGCCGCCATCGTGGCGCTCGACGACGGCGCCGAAGTGGTGAGCCGGCTGAGCGGCGACCGGGGGAGCCTGGAGGCGCTGGCCGCGGCCCTGCACCCCGGCTCGGGCGGCACGCGCTACGGACCGGCCCTGCAGGTGGCCCGCGACCTGCTCGACGACCCGGCCCGTCGGCGCGAGGTGGTGCTGATCACCGACCTCCAGCGGCGTGGCTGGCAGGAGCGCCCCGACATCCGCCTGCCCGCCGGCGCCGGCTTCCGGATCGTGGACGTCGGCGCCGCTCTGGCGCCCAACACCGGCCTGGCCGGGGCCAGCGTGACCCGCACGCGGCGCGGCGGCCGCGCCGAGCTGGTCGTGACGGCCCGGGTCGCGCGCAGTGGCGGCGCCTCGGCCGGGGACGTCCCGGTGACGCTGGACCTCGACGGCCGCGCGGTGGAGACCCGGACCGTGCGTCCGGCGCCGGATGGCGCCGACGCGGTGCGCTTCAGCCCGGTGGCCGAGCCCGCCCGGTCGGTCCGCGCCCGGCTCACCATCCCGCGGGACGCGCTGGCGCACGATGACTCCCTGCGCCTGGTGCTGGAACCCGGGCCCCGGGTGCCGATCCTCCTGATCGCCGCGGCCGATGCGCCCGCGGGCGACCAGCTGTATCTCTCGCGCGCGCTGGGCGTGGGCTTCGACCCGGCGTTCCCCATCACCCTGCGCCGCCCGGCGCAGGTGACGGCGGCCGACATCGACGCGGCGCGGGTCGTCATCCTGCACGACGCCGCCTTCCCGGGCGGCGAGAGCGGGCGGCGCCTGCGGGCCTTCGCGGCCCGCGGCGGCGGCGTGCTGGCGACGCTCGGGCCCCGGGCCCCGGCACTGCCGGCCGACGTGGCGGACAGCGTGGCGCGTGCCGGCGCCGTCGCCGACCGGGTGCGCGAGGGCGGGGCGTTCGTCAGCCCGTCCGGCTACGATCACCCCGTGATGGCGCCGTTCAGCCGGCCCCGCAGCGGCGACTTCGCGGCGGCGCGCGTCTTCCGGTACCGGCCGCTCGCGCCGGCGCCCACGGCGGCCGTGCTGGCGCGCTTCGACGACGGCACCGCGGCCCTGGTCGAGGGCCGCTGGGGCCAGGGGCGCGTCATGCTCTGGGCCACCGACCTGGCGAACCGCTGGAACGACCTGCCGCTGCAGCCGGTGTTCGTGCCGCTGGTCCAGCAGCTGGCGCGGCACCTGGGCGGCTACGCCGACCGCCCGGCCTCGCGGCCGGCGGGCCAGGTGCTCGACCTGTCGCGGCTCGACCTGCCGGCCGATGAAGCCCTGGTCCTGGAACGGCCGGACGGCGGGCGGCTCGCGCTCGAGGGCGACGCGGCGCGGCAGGTCACGCTCGACGCGGCAGGGTTCTGGACGCTCCGGCGGCTCAGCGACCGGGGCCGGGTGCTGGCCGAGTTCGCCGTGAACTCCGACCCCTCCGAGTCGGATCCGGCCCGGCTGGACCCCGAGGAGCTGACACGGGCGCTCACGCCGCTCTCCGGCGCCGCGGCCGACGCGGCGGCACGGATCGGCGATGGACCGGAACGAACCCAGGGGCTATGGTGGTACCTCCTGTTCGGGGTCCTGCTGCTGATGGCCGCCGAGTCGGCCGTGGCGCACCGCGTGGGGGTCCGCTGATGCACACTCGCCTGATGCAGGCGATCCGAGCCGTGCGGAACCGCTGGCGCCTGCGCGTGGCGCTGCGCGGGGTGGCCATCGTGGTCAGCGTCGGCCTGGTCCTGGCCCTCGCGTCGCTCTACGGCATGGACCGCATGCGGTTCACGCCCGCGGCCGTCGCCATCCTGCGGACCGGGCTGTACCTGGCCCTGGTTGCCCTGGCCTGGCGGTATCTCGTCCGCCCACTGCGCCGGGCGGTGGACGAGGGCCGCGTGGCCCTCTACCTCGAGGAGCACGAGCCGGCATTGAGCGGGCAGGTGGCCGGCGCCGTCGAGTTCGGCGGAGCGGAACGCGCCGGCACGTCGCCGGCGCTGGTCCAGCGCCTGGTGAGCCGCGCGCTCGAACAGCTCGAGGCCCCCGGCGGCATCGCCGCCATCGAGCGGCCCGCCATCACCCGTTCGGCGATGGTGATCGGCGGCGCGGCGCTGGTGACCGCGATGCTGGCGATCGTCCAGCCGGCGTTCGTCGCGCGCGGCGCCCCGTTCCTCCTGCCGCTCGGGGCCGCCGGGACGGCGCCCTACTGGATCGACGCCGAGCCCGGCGACACCGTCCTGGCCCGCGGCGCCGACCTGACGATCACGGCCGAGCTGCGCAACTTCGCCGCCGAGCGCGTGGAACTGGCGGTGCGCCGGGGCGCCGGCGGGGAATGGGAACGCTGGGACATGCCGACCGACGAGGCAACGGGCCGCCGGGCCCTGGTGCTCTTCGCCCTCGACAGCAGCACCACCTGGTTCGTCGAGGCCGGCGGCGTCCGCACGCCGGCGCGCACGATCGACGTGCGGGACCTGCCGTACGTGCGCTCCCTCAGCCTCGAGATCCGCCCCCCCGCCTATGCCGGCCAGGCGCCGGTCCGTCAGGACCAGGGCGACGTCGCCGCCCTGCCGGGTTCGCGGGTCGTCGTCACGGTCACGCCCACGCTGTCGCCGAGGTCGGGCGCCCTGGTGTTCGACGGCGGTGACACGGTCGCGCTGGCGCCCGATCCGTCGGGCACGCTCGCGGCGGCCTTCGTCGTGCGGCGCGCGGACGGCTACCGCGTGCACCTGGCCGGCGCCGACGGGCGTCTGCTCCCGGCCTCGTCGCCCTACCTGGTGACCCTGCTGGAGGACCTGCCGCCCCTGGTGACCATCCCCCGGCCGGGCCGCGACGTGAACGCCACCAGCATCGAGGAGCTGTTCATCGAGGCCCGGGCCGAGGACGACTACGGCGTCCGCGGCCTGGAACTGGTCTACTCGGTGAACGGCGGACCCGAGCGCACCGCGCGCCTGCACCAGGGCGCGCCGCGCCGCGAGGTGACCGCGGGCCACACGCTGTTCCTCGAGGAGTTCTCGCTCGCGCCCGGCGACGTGGTCGCGTACTACGGCCGCGCCGGCGATGCGCGGCCCGGCGCGCGCCCGTCCTCGTCGGACATCTACTTCGTCACCATCCGGCCGTTCGACCGGTCGTTCCGGGAGGCCCAGCAGGGCGGCCAGCCGCAGCCGGGGCAGGCCGACGACGACGTGGGCCAGCTGTCCCAGCGTCAGCGGGAGATCGTGGCGGCCACGTTCAACCTGGTGCGCGACAGCACCCGGTACGGCGCCGATGAGTTCCGGCAGCACACGGCCACCCTGGCGCTGGCGCAAGGGCGTCTGCGCGAGGAGGTCGCCACGCTGGCGGGCCGGCTGGTGAGCCGTGGCGTGGCGTCGCAGGACTCCTCGCTCCGCCAGATCGCCGACATCCTGCCGCGCGCCGTGAGCGAGATGCAGTCGGCCGAGACCAGCCTGGGCCGGCGGGACGCGGCCGGCGCCCTGCCGCCGGAACAGCGCGCGCTGCAGCACCTCCAGCGGGCCGAGACCATCTTCCGGCGCGACCAGCAGGTGGCCCGCGGCCAGGGCGGCGGCGGGGGCGGCGGGGGCCCGCAGACCGATCCCGAGCTGAGCGAGCTGTTCGAACTCGATCTCGACCGCATGCGCAACCAGTACGAGCAGGTCCAGCGCGGCCAGCGGGAGCAGGCCGGCCGCGAGGTGGACGAGACGCTCGAACGCCTGCGCGAGCTGGCGCGCCGGCAGCAGCAGGAGATGGAGCGGCGCGAGGCGGCGGCGCGTCAGGGCGGCGCGGCGGGGCCCGCCGGGAACGCCCAGCGCCAGCTGGCCGACGAGGCCGCCGAGATGGCCCGCCGGCTCGAGCGGCTCTCCCGCGACCAGAACCAGCCCGAGCTGGCCGATGCCGCCCGGCGGCTCCAGGAGGCGGCCGATGCCATGCGCCGTGCCGCCGCCGACCGCAGCGGCGCGCAGGCCGCTTCGGCCCTCGACCGCCTGCGCGACGCCCGGCGCCAGCTGGAGCAGAACCGCTCGGCCGGCCTCCAGCGCGACGTGCGGGCGCTCGCCGACCGGGCGCGGCGGCTGGCGCAGCAGCAGCAGGACGTCCAGAACGACGTCGGGCGGCTTGGCGCCGACGGCGAGGCGGCGCGGGCCGAGCGGGTCCGGCGCCTGCTCGAGCGCAAGGAGCAGATGGCAGGAGAGGTGGCGGGCATCGCCGCGGACCTCGACCGCCTCGGCCGCGAGGGCCGGGCCGATCAGCCCGAAGCCGCGCGCCAGTTGCGGGAGGCGGCGGCCGGCGTTCGCGAGACGCGGCTCGAGGACAAGATCCGCTTCTCGCGCGGCGTGGTGCAGGGACGGGACACGGAGTACGCAAGGAACTTCGAGGAGATCATCGGGGCCGACATCGGCCGGCTCGAGCGCCAGATCCAGGCCGCGGCCGGCGCCATCGGTGAGGGCCGGGAACAGCGGCTCGCCCGCTCGCTGGACCGCGCCGGTGACCTCGCGAATGCCGTGGAGTCCATGGGCCGGCGGGCGGGCGAGCGGGCGGACTCGATGGCGGTCGGGGGTGACGCCCGGGCGCGCCCGGGACAGCCGGGGGACACCCCGGGCCGGCAGGCGCAGGCCGGGCGGCCGGGCGCCGATCAGGGCCGGCCAGGATCACCCCAGGGTGCTCGCGGCGGCGGCGAGCCGTCGGCCGACGCCGGCGGCCCGCCGCGGGGCGGCACAGCGGCCGGTGACATGCGGCAGATGCGCAGCGAGCTGGGACGCCGTCGGGCCGAGCTGGACAGCCTGCGCGGCCGGCTGTCCCGGGAGGGCGTCGACGTGGAACAGCTCGATGCGATCGGCCGCGCCATGGGCCGGATGGACCGAGCCCTGGCGGCGGGCGACTTCGCCGCCGCCGAGGAGCTCGGCCGGCAGATCGCCGAGGGTCTGAAGGAGTTCGAGTTCGACATGCGCCGCCAGCTGGCCGGGCGCGACCCGCGCCGGCCGCAGCTGCCCGGGTCCGAGGACGTGGCGCCGGAATACCGGCGCATGGTGGAGGAGTACTACCGGAGCCTCGGGGGCCGGCCGCACTGAGCCGCATGGCGGCGGGGCGGCGCCGGGTCCGACGGCCGCCGCGCTGACTCAGGCGGCCGCGGCCGCCTCCACGCGGCGCAGGACGCGCTCCACCAGGGCGTAGAACACGGCGCGCTTGTCCGCCGGGTCTTCGGCGAGGTACAGGCGCAGGATCTGCTCCAGGTCGGCCCGGTCGACCTCCCGCTCGAGCAGCGCCGCCGCACCGATGTGCGCCTGCCGCCGGTCGCCGTCCACGAGGCTCACCACCACGACGGGGATCTCCGCCAGGACCGGATCGTCCTGCAGGGCCGCCAGGATCTCGAAGCCGGCCAGGCGGGGGATCATCAGGTCCAGCACGATGAGATCGGGCCGGCGCGAGCGCGCGAACATCAGGCCCTGGGCCCCGGCCGGCGCCGTGAGCACGTCGCAGTCAGCGTCCTCCAGCATGCGCTTCAGCAGGATACGCACGTTGGCGTCATCGTCGATCACCAGGACCCGGCGCGCGGGGACCGGTGCGGCGGCCGCCGGCTCGGGCGCGGGCTCGATCGTCGGCGCCGCGGCCGCCTCGGCGTCGAGGTGGATCCGGAACGTGGAGCCATGGCCCGCGCGGCTCTCGATCGTCACCCGGTAGTCGAGCAGTTCGCACAGCGACCGGGTGATCGCCAGGCCGAGCCCGGTGCCGCCGTACTTGCGCGACGTCGAATCGTCCGCCTGCCGGAAGGCCTCGAACACGGCCTGCTGCCGATCCTCCGGGATGCCGATCCCGGTGTCGATCACCTCGATGCACCGGGCCCGGCCCGACTCGCGGACGCTGGTCAGTCGCACGGTCACCGACCCGGTCTCGGTGAACTTGAGGGCATTGCCGACCAGGTTCGTGATGATCTGCCTGAGCCGGACCGCGTCGGTACGCAGCGGCGCGGCGTCGGGCGGCACGTCGGCCCGGAGCGTGACCGGCCGTCCGGGCTGCTGCATCTGGTCGACGATGTCGGCGATGAACGGGCCCGGATCGACATCGGTCAGGACCAGTTCCATGCGTCCCGCCTCGATCTTCGAGAGGTCGAGGATGTCATTGATGAGCCGCAGCAGGTGCATGCCGTTCTTCCGGACCCGGTCGACGTAGCTCAGCTCCATGGCGCCGAGGTTGCCGCTGCGGTTGCCCGCCAGCACGTTGGCGAAACCGATGATGGAGTTGAGCGGGGTGCGCAGTTCGTGGCTCATGTTGGCCAGGAAGGTGCTCTTGGTCTCGCTGGCCCGCTCGGCCGAGGCCAGGGCGTCCTCGAGGGCGCGCCGGGCGGCAACGGTGTCGGAGATGTCCTCGTAGATGACGAACAGCTCGGGGCTGTCCTTCGCGCGCGCCGCCGACGCCCGCACCGGTATCAGCGATCCGTCGCGCCGGCGCCGCTCGAGGTCCACGCACACGTCCTCGCCCGCACGCACGCGCTGCTCGAGGTCGCTGCCGCGCGCGCGGTCGTGCTCGGGCACGATCAGCTCGTCCAGCGCGCGGCCTTCCGCTTCCGCCGCGGTGTAGCCGAACAGCGCCGTGAACCGGCGGTTGACGCGCCGGACGCGCCCATCGTCGTCCACGATCACGATGGCGACGGGGGCGCCCTCGAAGAGGCCGCGGCCGCTGGTCTGGTCCGCTCGGTTGTCAGTCATGGCGCCTCCCGGTGAGCCCGACCCAAGGTGGCGCGGAAACCGGTCACGGGCTGTGGGCGGCCGGGACCGCCGCCTGCGAGGGTTGCCCTACACGGGCCGGTGGGCGGCTATCGGCCTGCGTCGTCGCGGATGCGGGCGGAGAAATCGTGGGCGCCCCAGGCGGCCCGGGCCCGGTCGTTGATGCGGTAGCGCCGGCGGACCGCCGCGACGTCGCCGTCGGCGGCGATGAGGCCGAGGCCGAGGGCGACGTCGTCGGTGTAGCCGGGGACCAGCACCTTCCAGCCGGCCGGGATGCGCCCGGGCGCCACCTGGTTCACGTGGGCGATGAGGTTCGAGGCACAGTTGTTGGTGAAGGAGTTGTAGAACTCCGGCCGCGCCTGGAGCGCGGCCGCCCGGGCGACCATGCCCAGCAGCATGGCGCGAGCCCCGTCCAGCGGGGCGTTGACCGGATAGAGATAGGTGTCGCCCCCCTCGAGCACGGCGCGCCGGCCGATGAGGTCCCGCTCGTCGCCGATCACGTAGATCAGTTCGAACCGCCGCAGGGCCCCGGCCACGATGCCGTAGGCCTGGCCGCGCTCGCGGCGGGCCTCGACCGACAGCGCCAGGTAGCGCCCGTCGGCGAACCCGAAGCTGACGAAGGTGTGGGCCGGCGCCCGCCAGCGCCGGGAGAAGGTGGTGAGCACGAACCAGACGCTGGTGAGACCGTCGAGGTCGTAGACGGCGTCGTAGTAGCCCGGGACGGCCGTCCCGTCGGCCTGGTAGCGGAAGTCGCGGACGTCGGTGACACGGAGCAGGTGTCCCTCGACGAGCGCCCGGGCCGGGACGGCCTGTTCGCTCACCCACGCCCGCGCGCCGGTCGGCCGCCGGACGGCCACCAGCGCCACCATGGTCAGCGCGGCGGCGGCCGCGAGGCACAGGGCGGCGACCGCCACGGTGGTGCCGGCGCGGCGGCGCGGCGGTGCCGCCGTGCTCAGCCTCCGGCCGCGTCGCCCGCCGTGGCCTCCCGGCGGCCCCGGCCGAGGCCGGCGCGCAGGAAGTCCGCGTTCAGGCGGCCGATGAACTCGGTGGGAATGCCCTTGGGGCAGGCGGCGTGACACTCGCCGTGGTTGGTGCACCCGCCGAAGCCCTCCGCGTCCATCCGGGCGACCATGCGCAGGGCGCGCTCGGCACGTTCGGGCTGGCCCTGTGGCAGCAGTCCGAGGTGGGTCACCTTGGCGGCCGTGAACAGCATGGCCGAGGCGTTGGGGCATGCCGCCACGCAGGCGCCGCAGCCGATGCACGCCGCGGCGTCCATGGCCAGGTCGGCGTTCTCCTTCCGGATGGGGATGGCGTTGGCGTCGGGCGCCGAGCCGATGGGGGCCGAGATGAACCCGCCGGCCGCGATGATGCGGTCGAAGGCGCTGCGGTCGACCACCAGGTCCTTCACCACCGGGAACGCCGCGGCGCGCCAGGGTTCGATCCACAGCGCATCGCCGTCCCGGAAACTCCGCATGTGGAGCTGGCAGGTCGTGGTCCTGGCGCGCGGGCCGTGCGGGTGGCCGTTGACGACCATGCCGCAGGCGCCGCAGATCCCCTCGCGGCAGTCGTGGTCGAAGGCGATGGGCTCCTGGCCCTTCTCCATCAGACGCTCGTTCACCACGTCGAGCATCTCGAGGAACGACATGTCCGGGCTGATGTCGGGCGCCGGGTACGTGACGAAGCCGCCGGGGGCGCCCGGCCCGTCCTGGCGCCACACGTGCAGCGTCAGGTTCACTTGTAGCTCCGGGTCGCCAGGTGGACGTTCTCGAAGGCCAGCGGCTCGACGTGGCGCACCGGCGTCCGGCCCTCGCCGGCGTATTCCCAGACGGCGACATGGGCGAAGCGTTCGTCATCGCGCCGCGCCTCGCCGTCGGCGGTGACGTGCTCCTCGCGGAAGTGGCAGCCGCAGGATTCCTCGCGCGCCAGCGCGTCACGGCACATCAGCTCGCCCAGCTCGAGGAAGTCGGCCACGCGGCCCGCGGCCTCGAGGGCCATGTTGAGCCCGCCGGCCTCGCCGGTCACGTTGAGGTTCTGCCCGAACTCCTCCCGCAGGGCGGGGATCCGTTCGAGGGCCCGCGCCAGCCCGGCCCCGGTACGGGCCATGCCGCACTCGTCCCAGATGAGCCGGCCGAGCTCGCGGTGGAACGAGGTCGGCGTGCGCCGGCCCCGGACGGCCAGCAGCCGTCCGAGGCGCGCCTCGACATCCGCCAGGGCCGCCTTCGCCGCCGGGTGGTCCGCGCCGGCCGCGCCCGGCCGGACGCCGGCGAGGTAGTTGCCGATGCTGTAGGGGATCACGAAGTACCCGTCGGCCAGGCCCTGCATCAGGGCGCTGGCGCCGAGGCGGTTGGCCCCGTGGTCGGAGAAGTTCGCCTCGCCGAGCACGAACAGGCCCGGGATGTTGCTCATCAGGTCGTAGTCCACCCACAGGCCGCCCATGGTGTAGTGCGTGGCGGGGTAGATGCGCATGGGGACGCGGTAGGGGTTCTCGTCGGTGATGCGCTCGTACATCTCGAACAGGTTGCCGTACTTCTCCCGGATGGCGGCCTCGCCGAGCCGGCCGATGGCGTCCGCGAAGTCGAGGTAGACGCCGTAGCCGGTCGGGCCCACGCCGCGGCCGTCGTCGCAGACCTTCTTGGCCGCCCGGCTCGCCACGTCGCGCGGCACCAGGTTGCCGAACGCCGGGTAGCGGCGTTCGAGGTAGTAGTCGCGTTCGGCCTCGGGGATGTCGTTCGGAGCCCGCGGGTCGCGGGCCTGCCGGGGCACCCACACCCGGCCGTCGTTGCGCAGGGACTCCGACATCAGCGTGAGCTTGGACTGATGGTCGCCGCTCACCGGGATGCAGGTGGGGTGGATCTGGGTGAAGCACGGATTGGCGAACCCGGCACCCTTGCGATGCGCGCGCCAGGCGGCGGTGACGTTGCAGCCCTTGGCGTTGGTCGAGAGGTAGAAGACGTTGCCGTAGCCACCGGTGGCCAGGCAGACGGCGTCGGCCATGTGGGTCTCCAGCCGGCCGCTGGCGAGGTCCCGCACCACGATGCCCCGGGCCACGCCGTCCACCACGATCAGGTCGAGCATCTCGTGCCGGGAGTACATCTGCACCGCGCCGGCGCCGATCTGGCGCTCCAGCGCCTGGTAGGCGCCCAGCAGCAGCTGCTGGCCGGTCTGGCCCCTGGCGTAGAACGTCCGCGAGACCTGGGCGCCGCCGAACGAGCGGTTGTCGAGCAGGCCGCCGTACTCGCGCGCGAACGGCACGCCCTGCGCCACGCACTGGTCGATGATCTCCACCGAGATCTCGGCCAGCCGGTGCACGTTGGCTTCGCGGGCGCGGAAGTCGCCGCCCTTGATGGTGTCGTAGAACAGCCGGTGCACGCTGTCGCCGTCGTTGCGGTAGTTCTTGGCGGCGTTGATGCCGCCCTGGGCCGCGATCGAATGCGCGCGGCGGGGACTGTCCTGGTAGCAGAAGCACTTCACCCGGTAGCCGAGCTCGGCCAGGGCCGCGGCGCCGCCGGCGCCGGCGAGGCCGGAACCGACCATGATGACCGTGTACTTCCGCTTGTTGGCCGGGTTCACCAGGTGGTACTGGAAGCGGGCGTTCTCCCACTTCCGTTCGATGGGGCCGGACGGGATCCTGGCGTCGAGGTTCATCGGACGATCCCCGCGAGGACGGCGAGCGGGACGGAGATGTTGCCGGCCGCGACCACGACCGCGAGGGCGGCGCCGGCCGCCTTCGCCAGCCGGGTGTGCCGCGGATGGCTCAGGCCCAGCGTGCGGCAGCCGGACCAGACGCCGTGGTACAGGTGCAGCCCCAGGGCGACGTTCGCCAGCAGGTAGAACAGCGAGACCGGCAGCACCTCGAAGCCCGCCACGACGTTGTGATAGATGTCGCCGGCGATGAAATCGGGGTGGACCGTGCCGGACGTGAGGTGCAGCAGGTGGTAGACGACGAACAGCAGGAGGGTCAGGCCGCCCCAGCGCATGGTGCGCGAGGCCAGCGTGCTCTCCTCCGGCTCGAGCCGCCGGTAGCCCGCCGGGCGGGCGCGGCGGCTCTCCCGCGTCAGCGACCAGGCCGCCCAGACGTGGACCGCGGCGGCGGCGAGCAGCCCCGCCCGGGCGATCCAGATGCCGGCGCCGTGGAGCAGTTCGCGGAGGAAGACCGCGTAGGCGTTGAGCGCCGCGGGGCCCAGGTAGACCTGGAGGTTGCCGATCATGTGCGCCAGCACGAACCCCACCAGGAGCGCGCCGGTGCCGGCCATGGCCACCTTGCGGCCGATGGTCGAGCGGAGGAGACTGCCGGTGGCCATTTGCATTAACTTAAGCCCATGTCCACCGAACGGAAGATGATCATGGGGTGGGTGAAGGTGGCGGTCGCCGCCGACATCTTCGCCTCCCGCTGCGACGACGTGCTCCAGGATCGCGAGAAGCAGTACCTCGCCGCCCGGCAGCGCTCGGGCGAGATCCTGATCTCGGGGCCGCTGGCCGACGGGTCGGCCGGCCTGGTGATCTACGACGTCCAGTCGCTCAGCGAGGCCGAGGAACTGGTCGAGGCTCAGCCCATGGTGCGCGCCGGCTTGCTCTCGGTGGAACTTCACGAGATGTTCGCCGTTACCTATGGATAGCGGCCGGCCGAGCGGACCGCGGAAGCGCCCCTGTCCGACGGAGCGATGATGCCTGCGTACGACGACCTCAAGGACGACATCCGGCCGGCCGGCTTCACCGGCGCGGCCACGGCGGTGCTGGGGACGGCGGGCGGGCTGCTGCCGGCCGCGGTGCACTCGGTCATCGCGGCCAGCGGGCCGCTGTCGTTCGCCTGGCTGCTCACGACCGACGTGGCGGTGGTGGCCGCGATCGGGCTGGGGCAGGGCATCGCCGCCGGCGCCACCGCGCTGGCGCGGGGCGGCGGACGGCACTACATCAGCCCCCGCCGGGGACTGCTGGCCGCCCTCGGCGTCGGCGCGTTCAACGCGCTGATGTACTTCACCCAGATGGCCGTGCCGGCCACCGAGCTCGGCTGGGTCCTCGACCTCCTGATCCTCGGGCTCGTCGGCGCCGGCGCGGGCGTCGCGGCCGTGCGGCCCCCGGCGCGCGACCCGGCGCCGCTGGTCCGATGACCGACCTCACGCCCGCCGCCAACAAGAAGCTGGTCGTCGTCGGCGACCGCGTGCTCATCGTGCCCGAGGAAGGCGAGGAGCGCACCCGGGTCGGCCTCTACCTCCCGGCCACGGCCGTGGACGCCCTGGCGGTGCAGGGCGGCCGGGTGCTGGCCACCGGCCCCGGGACCCCGATGGCCGACCCGACGTCGCTGGAGGAGGAACCCTGGAAGATCGGGACCGGGCGCCTGCCGAGGTACGTGCCGATGCAGGCACGGGTAGGGGACTACGCGCTGTTCTTCCGCAAGGCATCGGTCGAGATCACCTTCGAGGGCACCAAGTACCTCGTGGTCCCGCTGGCGGCGATCCTGGTCCTGGTCCGGCATCCCGAGAACGACGAGTAGGTGAAGCGCTTTCCGCACCCGCTGGCCCTGCTCGCGGGCTGCGTCATCCTCGCCGCGGCACTCAGTCACGTCGTCCCCGCCGGCCGCTACGAGCGCCGCGACGACCCGGCCACCGGGCGGACGGTGGTGGTGCCGGGCACCTACCGGCATGTCGCGCCCACCCCGGTCGGGCCGTTCGACGCCATGGTGGCCATCCCCCGGGGCATGGCCGACGCCGGGGACGTCATCTTCCTGGTGCTGCTGGTGGGCGGCGCGTTCGTCGTGGTCGACCGCACCGGGGCGCTGGGGGCGGGCATGCGCTGGCTGGCGTCCCGCCTGGAGCGCCGCGCCACGCTGGTCATCCCGGCTGTCGGCCTGTTCTTCGCGGCCGGCGGCGTGCTGGAGAACATGGGCGAGGAGATCATCGCCCTGGTGCCGGTGCTGCTGGTGCTCAGCCGGCGGATGGGATTCGACGCGCTCACGGCGGTCGCGATGAGCATCGGCACGGCGGCCGTGGGCGCGGCCTTCAGCCCGATCAATCCCTTCCAGGTGGGCATCGCCCAGAAGCTGGCGCAGCTGCCCCTGCTGTCGGCCTGGGGCTTCCGCACGGCGGCGCTGGCCGTGGCGCTGGGGCTGTGGATCGGCTGGACCATGCGCTACGCCGCGCGCACCGCCCAGCCGCCCGCGCCGGCCGACGCGTCGGACACCGGAGGTGCGGCCGGGCGCCACGGCGTGGTGCTGCTGCTGGTGCTGGCGGCGTTCGTGGTGTTCGTGGTCGGCATCCTGCGCTGGGGCTGGGACTTCGACCACATCTCGGCGATGTTCTTCGTGATGGGCGTCCTGGCCGGGCTGGTCGGCGGCCTCGGCGTGCAGGGCACGGCCGAGGCGTTCGCCAGGGGGTTCGGCGAGATGGCCTACGCCGCCGCGCTGATCGGCTTCGCGCGCGCCATCTTCGTGGTCCTCGACCAGGGCGCCATCATCGATACGCTGGTCGACGGGCTGTTCACGCCCATCGCGGGACTGCCGACGGCGCTCGGGGCGCTGGCCATGATGGGCGCCCAGGCTCTGGTGCACGTCCCGGTACCCAGCGTCAGCGGGCAGGCCGTGCTGACGATGCCGGTGCTGGTGCCCCTGGGCGACCTGATGGGACTCGAGCGCCAGGCCGTCGTGCTGGCGTACCAGTACGGCGCCGGCCTCTCGGACCTGCTGACGCCGACCAACGGGGCGCTGATGGCCGTCCTGGCCGCCGCCGGCGTCGGCTACGACCGCTGGATGCGCTTCGCCGTCCCGCGGGTGGCGGCGCTGTTCGTGCTGGGCGCTCTCTCGCTGGTGCTCGCCGTCGTGATGGAGGTCCGCTGATGCGCCTGACCCCGACCGTCCTCCTGGTGCTGGCCGCCGCCTGCGCCCGCCCGCCGGCCCCGCCGCCGGGTCTCACGCGGATCGAGCTGTACGTGCAGATGCCGGCGCAGCAGTGGTCCGCCTTCTCGACGTTCCGCCCGGACGGCTGGGTCGAAGGCGGCCACATCAGCGCCGGCTTCGTGCACCTGGACTCCACGCGCATCGCCGGCGACAGCGTGCGCGCCATCTGGGAGGCCGCGCTGCCCGTGGCCCTCGAGCCGCCCGACACCGCGGGTCCCACCGCGAGCGGCAGCGCAACCATTCTGACGCTGGTGCGTACGGACAGCGTACAGGTCCGCGTATGGTGGCCCGACTCGAGCCGGCACCCCGATCCGCGGGTCAGGGCGCTGGCGGATCACCTGCTCGCCAACCGCGCCGGACGCTGGTAGCGTGCACACTCGACCGCGGGAGGGACCATGGGACTGCTCTGGACGATCCTCGCGGGCCTGGTGATCGGGGCCCTGGCCAAGTTCCTCATGCCCGGCAAGGACCCGGGCGGCTTCGTCGTGACCGTGCTGCTGGGCATCGGCGGGTCGGTCGTGGCCGGCTTCCTGGGCCGGATGACCGGCTGGTACAGCCAGGGCGAGGGTCCCGGGCTCATCGCCTCGGTCCTCGGCGCCATGGCGATCCTGCTCGCCTACCGGAAGCTGCGGGCGCCGGCGTGAGGTGTGCCGGGTGGCTGCTCGCGGCGGCCCTGACGGCGTGCGGCGGTTCCGGCGAGGCGCCGGCGGCGCGGCCGGCCGACCCGCCGGGGCGCAGCGTGGGCCAGGTGCGGCTCAATCTGCCCGAGTCGTGGCGGCAGGGCGTCCGCCGCGACCGGCTGAGCGGCGACTCGGCGGCCCGGCGCTACCCCGGCGCCCTCGAGGTGACGGACTACGCGTACGTGCCGCGTGACACCCTGCGTGCCGGCCCCTCGCTGGTGGCGCTGGTCGTGTACGACTCGGTGACCTGGAAGGACGCCGCCCTGGCCCGCGTGGGCGACAGCGTCGCCTCCCTGGGTCCGTTCGTCTACGTCCTGTCCCGCCCGGCCGGGCACCCGTTCGCGGCCGGTACCGAGGACGCGCGCCGCTACGAGGCCCTGGCCGAAGCGGGCCGCGCCATCCGCCTCGACGCCACCGCCGCGCCCGGACCTCCGACACCCTGACGGGGACACATGCCGACGCTCTGGGACGCCGGAGACCGACAGGCCCTGCTGGCCCGACTCGGCCCGCTGACGAGCGGGACCGGCGCGCTGTGGGGCAGCATGAACGCCACGCAGATGGTCACGCACTGCGCCCGGGCCATGCGCATGGCGCTCGGCGATCTGCCGGTGGCGCCGAAGAAGACGCCGCTCCGGTATCCCGGCATCAAGCAGCTCATCATCTACGCCCTGCCCATGCCCAAGGGCGCGCCGACGGCCCGCGAACTGACGTCCCGCGCCGACGAGGGTGATTTCGAGGCGGAGCGGACGGCCATCGGCGACCTGGTCGAGCGCTTCGGACGGTGTGCACAGGGCGGGGTGTGGCCCGACCATCCGGCCTTCGGGAGGATGAGCGGCCGGGACTGGGGCGTGCTGGCCTGGAAGCACCTGGACCACCATTTCCGCCAGTTCGGCCTGTAGCCACCCGCGCGCACTGCTCCCGAGGTCGGCGCCGCGGAGCGGACGGGCCGTGGACGGGACGGCGGCGCTGGTCGCCCCCGCCACCCGGTGTATCTTGATGCAGGCCCCTGTCCGCGAGGATTGACGATGCGACGCGTTCCAACCCTGCTGGCCATGGCCGCCGCGCTGGGGACGACCGCCTGTGTGTTCGGCGGCGGCGCCGCGGCCCCCGAGACCGCGCCCGAGGCCGCCCCGGCGGCGCCGGCCGCCGCGGCCGGACCATCTCGTGGCGCGGTGGCGGCGCAGTCACCGCTCGACGTACCTCCGCGGTCGGCCGCGGCGCGCCCCGCAGCCGGCGCCCGCCCGCTGTTCGAGCGGCTGGGCGGCCTGCCGGCCATCACGGCGGTGGTCGGCGCCTTCGTCGAACGCGTAGCCGCCGATGAGCGCATCAACGGCTTCTTCCGCGGCGTGGACCTGGCGAACCTGAAACGGCTGCTGACCGAGCAGATCTGCCAGGCTACCGGCGGACCGTGTGCCTACTCGGGCCGCGACATGCCCACCGCGCATCGCGGGCTGGGCCTGACCGACGCGCATTTCGACGCCCTGGTGGAAGACCTGGTGGCGGCGCTCAACCAGTTCCACGTGCCGGCGGCGGAACAGGGCGAACTGCTCCGGGCGCTCGGCGGGATGCGGTCGCAGATCGTGGGGCAGTGACCAGGGGACCGGGTAGGGGTGGGGGTGGGTGAGAAGGGCAGGGGTACGTGAGGGGTGAGTGGGGTGAGTGGGGTGGGTGGTGACAGGGGGGCCCTCCCATCACCCAACCCCCATCACCACCTCTCACCCATCACCCATCACCCATCACCACCCCTCACCCATCACTCCTCACCTCTCACCTACCCGGACCCCTCTCACCCACCCCCACCCCTACCCGGTCACCGCTTCGGCAACGTGACCCCAAGCTGCCCCTGGTACTAGC
>CAZJZC010000041.1:0-17124 GCA_964550365.1 uncultured Gemmatimonadales bacterium
CGCGAGATGTCGTGGATCCGGCTCGAGCGCTACTACGAGGGCGACACCTCGGGCAGCGACTGGCAGGTGGCGCAGATCCCCATGCTGTGCCAGCAGTGCAGCAACGCGCCGTGCGAGCCGGTCTGCCCGGTCTACGCGGCCTACCACACGCCGGACGGCCTCAACGGCCAGATCTACAACCGGTGCGTGGGCACCCGGTACTGCGCCAACAACTGCCCCTACAAGGTCCGCTACTTCAACTTCTGGGACTACGGCGAACCCGGCGCGCCGAAGTACGCCTTCCCGGGCCCGCTGCACCTGATGCTCAACCCCGACGTCACGGTCCGCACCAAGGGCGTGATGGAGAAGTGCACCTTCTGCGTCCAGCGCATCCGGCACGCGCAGACCGACGCCCGGGTGCGCGGCATCGCGGTGCAGGACGACGACGTCCAGCCGGCCTGCGCCCAGACCTGCCCGTCGGGCGCGATCACCTTCGGCGACGCCACGCGCGCCGGCGGCCGCATCGCCGCGGCGAAGGCGGACGAGCGCGCCTACCACGTGTTCGAGCTGCTGAACACGAAGCCGGGAGTGACCTACTTGACGCGCGTGATCCACGCCGGGGAGGCCTGAGCCATGGCGACGATGGCCCGGCCCACCCCCGCGGCCGAACCGACCTACGCGGACGTCAACCGCGACATCATCCGGACGCTCGATCCGCCGGGCCGGGGATGGTTCCTCGGCATGGCGGTCATCCTCACGGGCCTCGCGTTCGGCGGGTTCGCCTGGATGCGCCAGCTCAAGTACGGCATCGGCGTCACCAACTACACGCCCCCGATCTTCTGGGGCACCTACATCACGACCTTCGTGTTCTGGGTGGGCATCGCGCACTCGGGCACGCTGATCAGCGCGGTGCTGTTCCTGTTCCGCTCGGGCTGGCGCGCCGCGGTCTACCGCGCCGCCGAGGCCATGACGGTGTTCGCGGTGATGACGGCCGGCCTGTTCCCGGTGCTCCACCTGGGCCGGGCCTGGTTCGCCTACTGGGTCGGGCCGTACCCGAACATCCGCGGCCTGTGGGCCAACTTCCGCTCGCCGCTGGTGTGGGACATCTTCGCGATCTCGACCTACCTCACCGTGTCGGCCACGTTCCTGGTGATGGGCCTGATCCCCGACGTGGCGGCCATCCGCGACCAGGCCACGGGCTGGCGGCGGAAGGTCTACGGCATCGTGTCGCTGGGCTGGCGCAACTCCAACAACGAGTGGCGCCACTTCATGCGGATGTACCTGTTCCTGGCCGCGCTCTCCACGCCGCTGGTGCTGTCGGTGCACTCGGTGGTGTCGTGGGACTTCGCCATGGGCATCGTGCCGGGCTGGCACGCCACCATCTTCGCGCCCTACTTCGTGGCCGGCGCCATCTTCTCCGGCTGCGGCATGGTGATCACCATCCTGGTGCCGCTGCGCAAGGCGTTCCAGCTGGAGCGCTACATCCAGATCCGGCATTTCGAGAACCTGGCCAAGCTCTGCCTGCTGACGTCGTCCATCGTCGGCTACGCCTACTTCACCGAGTACTTCATCGCCTGGTACAGCGGCAACCCGTTCGAGCGGGCCAGCTTCTACAACCGCGCCTTCGGCCCCTACTGGTGGGCCACCTGGACGATGATCGTCTGCAACGTGTTCATCCCGCTGCTGCTGTGGTCGAAGAGGATCCGGACCAACCTGACGTGGCTGTTCGTCATCTCGATCTTCATCAACATCGGGATGTGGTTCGAGCGCTTCGTCATCATCACGACCAGCCTGTCGCACGAGTTCGAGCCGTGGCAGTGGGCCTACTACACCCCCAACTGGGTGGAGATGGCCATCGTGATCGGCAGCTTCTGCTGGTTCAGCATGTGGTTCATGCTGTTCATCAAGTTCTTCCCGTCGGTCGCCATCGCCGAGGTGAAGGAGGCCCTGCCGCCTCCCCGACGGTCGGTGGCGGGAGGGACGCACTGATGGCCACGCCTCCGGTGGTGGGCACGCGCACCGGCGTCGTCGGCGTGTTCGCCGACCTCGACGGCGCCGTGCTGGCGCTCAAGGAACTGAAGTCCAAGGGCTACGACGGCCTCACGGTCTACTCGCCGGTGCCGCGGCACGAACTGGAAGAGGTGCTCGACCAGCCGGTCAGCCCGGTGCGGATGTTCACGCTGGTCGGCGGCCTGGCGGGCGTCACGGCCGGCTTCGGCTTCGCGATCGCGGCGTCGTTCGACTGGGAGCTGATCGTCGGCGGCAAGCCGATCAACTCCCTGCCGGCGTTCGTGGTCATCGGGTTCGAGTGCACCATCCTGTTCGGGGCCCTGGCGACGGTGGCGGGCATGTTCCTCAACTCGCGCCTGCCGAAGCTGCGGCAGGCGGCGGGCTACGACCCGCGCTTCAGCAACGACAAGTTCGGCATCATGGCCCAGGGCGGGCCGGCCCTGCTGGCGGGTGCCGAGCAGATCCTGACGGCGGCCGGAGCCGAGGAGGTGCGCGATGTCTGAACGCCGCGCCCTGCTCGTGGCCGCGGGTCTCGCGCTGGCCGCGACCGGCTGCACCACCGTCGACCGGGCCGTCGGGTCGGTGCCGTGGTTCACCACCATGCGGGACCAGGTGGCCGTCCGGCCGTTCGAGAACGCCGATTCGAGCCTCCGGGCGCCGAAGTTCCTGCCGCCCGAGGGCAGCATCCCGACGACGGGCCACGAGGACTCGCTGGACATCTTCGGCGCGGGCCTGGCGGCGGTCAACGCCATGCGCAACCCGGTGCCCGCCACGGCCGCGTCGCTGGCCCGGGGCCGGCGCATCTACGACACCTACTGCGCGGTCTGCCACGGCGCGCAGGGCGCCGGCGACGGCACCGTGGCCGGCCGGCTGGGCTACGTGCCCGCCATCAACACGCCGGTCTCGGTGGGCATGCAGATCCGCCTCAGCGACGGCTACCTCTACGCCGTCCTGCGGCACGGCCGCGGCCTGATGCCGCGCTACGGCGACCGGATCCTCGACCCGCGGGATCGCTGGAACGTGGTCAACTACGTCCGCAGTCTGCAGGGAGAGCCGGCGCGATGAGCCACGAGCACGCGGTGGACCTCGTCGCCCTGAGCGAATCGGTCAAGGAGCGCATCGGCCGGCCCCTGCCGGGCTGGATGCGGCCGCTGTTCCTCGCCACCGCCGCCGTGGGCGGCCTGGCGTTCCTGGTGCTGGCCCTCGCGGTCGATCCGGACCGGGCCTGGCGCGTCTATCACGTCAACTGGCTCTTCTGGACGGGCCTGGCCCAGGCGCTGGTGCTGTTCGCGGCGGTGACGACCGTGGCCAAGGGCCGCTGGGCGGTGCCGCTGCGGCGCATCGGCGAGGCGTCGGTCGCGTTCCTGCCGGTCGCCTTCGTGCTGTTCCTGGTCTCGTGGCTGGGGCGCGGGCACATCTACCCCTGGGTGGAGCACCCGATCCACGAGCCGCACGTCAAGGCGTTCTGGCTGCGCGACTGGTTCCTCTACGCCCGCGTGGGCGCCGCCCTGCTGGTGCTGTTCGGCGCCAGCCTCTGGTTCGTCTACCACGGCGTGCGGCAGGACGCCGCGGAGCTCAAGGACCGCCTGCCGGCCCGGTTCCGCGCCCTCTACGACCGCCTGACCGAGGGGTGGGACCCGGCCACCGGCTTCGTCACCTCGGGCGAGAAGCGCGCGGCGCTGGCGCCGGTGCTCATCATCCTGTACGCCGTGGTCCTCAGCCTCGTCGCGTTCGACATGGTCATGTCGCTGGCGCCGTTCTGGATCTCGAACCTGCTGGGCGGGTTCTTCTTCATGGGCGCGTGGCTCGCGGGCCTGATGTCGCTGGCCCTGCTCATGCTGCTGTGGCGCCGCCACTTCGCGCTCGAGGACGTCATCACGCCGAAGCACCTGCACGACATGGGCAAGCTGTGCTTCGCCTTCACCATCTTCTGGGCCTACACGTTCTTCTCCCAGTTCCTGGTGATCTGGTACGGCAACATGCCGGAGGAGACCAGCTTCATCTTCCTCCGGATGGTGCGGCCCGAGTGGCGCGGCATCTCGGCCGCGATGCTGGTGCTCTGCTTCCTGGTGCCGTTCTGGGGCCTCATCAGCATCAAGGCCAAGAAGACGCCGGCCCTGCTGGCCCTGTTCGCCGTCATCTCGCTGGTGGGCCTGTGGGTGGACCGCTTCGTGCTGGTGGTGCCGTCCATCGTGCAGGAAGCCGAGCACCTGCCGCTCGGCTGGCAGGAACTGCTCATCACCTCCGGCTTCTTCGGCGTCTGGGGCCTGTGCTACCTGTGGTTCGCCGAGCGCTTCCCGCTGGTGAGCCCGGTGCTGATCCGCCACCACGGCGAGCGGCGCGCGCACGCGCACCAGTCCGACGCCTGAGGCCGCCGCATCCCTGATGGCGGACGGGCCGGCTCGTGCGAGCCGGCCCGTTCGCGTTCCCCCCCCGCCGCCGGCCGTCCTAGACGGCGCCGCGGCTCAGCCCCAGCGCCACGATCTTCGCCAGCAGGGCCTCGTAGTCCATCCCGGCGGCCTCGGCCGCCGAGGCGAGCTCCTCGCCGCGGGCGACCTCCGGATTGGGGTTGGCCTCGAGGAAGTAGAGCCGGCCGTCGGGCCGCAGGCGATAGTCCACGCGGGCGTAGCCGTCGAGTCCCAGGGCCCGGTAGACGCGCCGCGTGGTCCGCACCACCAGCGCCCGGGTCGCGGCCGGCAGCTCGGCGGCGGCCTGGTAGATGCCGCGCTTCTCCTGGTAGTCCACGTCGTGCTTCACCCGGGCGGTGGCGATGGCGGCCGCGCCGGGCGCGAGGTTCTCGAACAGCAGTTCCCAGACCGGCAGGACCTTCGGCCGGTCGTTGCCGAGCACCCCGACGTACAGTTCGCGCCCCTCGATGTACTCCTCGACGATGGCATCGCTCTGGATGCTCTCGTGGATGAACCGCACGCGCTCCTCGAGCCGGGCGGCATCGTCCACCACCGAGGCCTGCGCGATGCCGAGCGACGCCTCCTCCGTCAGGCTCTTGACGATGAGCGGGTACGCCAGGGCGGCCGGCAGCCGGACCCGGCGGCCGCGGCGGATCACCGCGAAGTGCGGGGCCCGGATGCGGTGGTAGGCGACGATCTTCTTGGAGAGGGCCTTGTCGCGCGCCAGCACCAGGCCGCGCGGATTGCAGCCGGTGTAGGGCACCCGGAGCAGTTCCAGGTAGCTGACGACGTGCTGGTCGAACTCGCCGAGTCCGTAGAACTCCTCGAGCAGGTTGAAGACCAGGTGCGGCTTCCATTCGGCGACCGCGGTGCGGATGGGCCGCAGTTCATCGGCCACGCCGAGCGGGCGGACCTCGTGACCCAGGCCGCGCAGGGTGGTCACGATGTCGTACTCGGTCTTCCAGACGTAGGCCTCGCGCTCGTCGTAGCCCTCGCGCGACTCGGGCGGCACGAGCGCCGGGTGCATCAGCACCAGGATGCGGAGGCGGCGCCGGCGGCTCACAGGGCGATCGAGACCCGGCGGCTGTAGAGGAAGTGCACCGTCTTGACCGCGAGCATGCCGGCGAAGTCCAGCAGCAGCCGGCGTTCGGGTCCGGCGGCCCTCAGCTTGAGCTCGCCGCACCG
Organism: uncultured Gemmatimonadales bacterium; assembly: GCA_964550365.1. Classification (GTDB taxonomy): domain Bacteria; phylum Gemmatimonadota; class Gemmatimonadetes; order Gemmatimonadales; family JACORV01; genus DASXPG01. The sequence continues at coordinate 5,583 of CAZJZC010000041.1, forward strand.
GCCGATCATGTCCCGCAGGACCTGGTCGAGGGTGAACTCGTACTCGCCGGTCCAGCGTGCCACCATGCGCCGGATCACCGTCCGGTGCCGGCGCAGGAACCGCGCGGCGCCCTCGCGGCCACGGTGCCGCGGTTCGTCGGAGAAGATGCGCCGCAGGTCCCGGTCGTAGATGTCGGGGTAGTTGACGGCGTACAGCTCCTGCTTCTCGGCGTAGTAGTCGCCCAGCGTGGTGGAGAGCCGCGCCACCGGGTCCAGCCGCGCGCGGGAGCGCACCCGCGGCCGCTGGTCCTTCAGGCCGGCCATCAGCTCGTCGACGTAGTCGAGCTTCTTCAGCGCCGGCCACCTGGCGTAGCGCCGCCGCCAGGTGGCCCGGGGCTGCATCCACACCGCGAAGGTCTCGGCGAAATCCTCGTCCGGGTGCGCCTGCGCATAGTAGAGCCGGAGATGCTGGACGAAGCGGCGGCTGGCCGGGTTGGGCCGGTACGACTCGGGGTAGGGGGTGGACGAGCGGCCGAACAGCCGCTGCCACGTCCGGCGCCGCTGCAGCTGGTAGGCGTGCTGGACGGCATGGCCGCACTCATGGCGCAGGATGCGGATGGCCTCCTCGCGCGAGCCGCCCTCGACCTCCAGCATCATGCGCCGTTCGAGCCGCATCAGCCGGGGATGCACCAGGTAGAACGGGATGGCGATGCCCGGGATGCCGTCGGGCGAGAACCAGTCGTGCGACAGCCAGACGTGCGGGCGGAACCCGATGCCGCGCTGGGCCAGTTCGGCGTAGAGGTCCTCGACGCACTCGGCCACCCAGGTGCCCTCGAGCGAGAGGCCCAGGTCGCGGATCCTGAGGCCCAGGAGGCGCTCGCGCGGCCACGCGGCCCAGGGAACGCGCCGGCGGGCGGCCCGCGGCCGGCCGCTCAGGCCCGCTCCGCGCCGAGCCAGCCGACGGCCTCGTCGAAGTCGCGGAAGACCCGGATGAGCCGCGGCGCGTCGGGGCCGCTGAGCAGTTCGTACATCCGGGAGAGGCCGTAGGCCAGCTCGGTCGGCGCCACGAGGGCGATCCGCGGGCGGCGGCCGCGCGTGTCGAGTGCGGCCACGCGCTCGACCATCGTGCGCAGGGTGTCCGTGCTGACCTCGAAACCGGTGACCAGCCTGAGATCCACCAGGCTGTCGGCATCGGGGACGTAGCCGGGTTCGGACATGACGCGCGCGTAGGCCTCGAGGATGGCGTCGTCGGTGATGATGCCGCGGTAGGTGGCGGTCCGGACCCGGGTGGCCGGATCGTAGACGAACGTGATGGGGCGTGGTGCGTCGGTCATGGCCGTCGGTGAAGGCTAGCGGCGGCGTCGGAGGAGGCAAGCCCCGCCGGCTTCCGATCCGGCGCGCGGCGCTCGAGGCTCAGGGCAGTTCGACGAGCCACAGGTCGGGCGGCGATCCGAACGGCGCGCTCCCGGCTTCCACCTCGGCGACCAGGCGCCGGCCGCCCGCGGGCGCGAGCCGGATGACCGGCCCGGTGAACCGGCCCACGCGCAGACGGACGCCCGTGGCCGGCTCGAGCCGCTCGATGGCGGCACCGTCGCCGACGATGGCGACCGGCGCGCCATCGACGACGATCAGGTCGCGGACGGCGCCCGAGAAGGCGCCGACCGGGCCGGTGAGCCCGCTCGACGGTTCGAGCCGCAGCAGCGCGGCCGAGTCGGCCGCCTTCACGACCCAGAGTCCGCCGCCGGGCGCCGCCGCGTAGGCGATGACGGAGTCGCCGCCCGGCACCACCGTCATGCTGCCGGTCGCGAGGTCGGCCGTCATCAGGGCCAGGGGGACGAAGAGCGTGTCCGTCACCCGGCTGGCGCCGCCGCCCTTGACCTTGATGATCTGCTCGAACGTCGCCAGGAACAGCAGGCGGCCGTCGTCCACCCAGGTGATGCGGGTCGCGATGTCGGCCCGTCGCGGGTTCTCGCCGGGCTGGGCCGCCTCGACGTACCGGACCATCTGCCGGAAGGCGGTGGTGTCGGCCGGCCGGTCCGCGTCGGTCACCATCAGGTGGCTGGTCACGTAGCCCAGCGCGCTGATCCGCAGGGCGCGCTGCCAGTTGAAGGCGACGCGGCGGCCGTCGGGCGAGAGCGCCGGTTCGAACCAGGTGTCCACCAGCGTGTCGGTGGGGCCGAGGAAGCGCTCGGGGCACAGGGCGCGCAGCAGGGTGCCGCCGCCGAGGGGCAGCCAGGCGAGGCAGGTCTCGCGCCCGGCCGGCGCGTAGGTCAGGGCCGGTTCGGCGTCGCTCTGCCGGGCGAAGACGATGACGTCGCCGTGGACCGACGGCATCCGGTCGTCGCCGGGGTGATAGGTCAGCCGCCGCGGCAGCGCCGCGCTGAGCGGCTGGCTGAACGTGGGCGGCGCATAGGCGAAAGGCCCGTCGTGGCCGCAGGCGGCCGCCGCCAGCAGCAGCAGCGCCAGGCGCCTCATGGACGCAGTGCCCGCTCCGCCTCGCCGCTCAGCGCGGCCACCGGCACCGCGAGCACCGGGCAGGGCGTACCGCGCACGACGTTCTCGGTCACGCTGCCGACGCCGCTCCGGGTCGGCACGGCGCCGCGCCCGCGCGTCGCCATGACGATGAGGTCGGCCGCGCCGTCGGCGGCGCCGGCCAGGATGGTGCGCGAGGCGCCCGAGCCGGTCACCACGGGTTCGGCCTCGATGCCGTGCGACCGCAGGGCGTCGGCCACCGACTGGAGGTAGTGTTCGAGCCGCGGCTTCTCGGCCTCGGTCTCCGGCACGGAGAGCAGCCGCACGGTCGCGCCGAAGCGCTGGGCGACGGCGCGCACGTAGGGCAGGGCCGCCTCCGCCCCTTCGGAGCCGTCGAGCGAGACCAGCAGGCGCTGGAACTTCGAGGTGCGGCTGGTCCATTCGTCGGTCGGACGGATCAGCAGCACCGGCACGGTGCTGCGCCGGATGACGCCGGTGGCCACGCTCCCCGCGAGCATCCGCTCGACGCCGGCGCGCCCGTGGGTCGCCATCACGATCACGTCGGCGCCCGCCGCACCGGCGCGACGGACGATGCCCTCGGCCACGGCGCCGTGCTCGACCGCGGTCCCGACCGCCACGCCGCCCCGCCGGAGCCCCCACGCCTGCTGCTCCAGGTAGGCCGCGGCCGTGCCGGCGTCGGCCGGGCCGGCGGCGCCCTCCTCCGGCCGGTCAGCGGTGCTCACCGACACCAGTTCCAGCCGGCCGCCGGGCGCGTGCGCCAGCACCTCGGCGATCGGCAGCGCGTGCTCGGCGAAGGTCGAGCCGTCCAGCGGGACCAGGATGCGCTCGATGGCGATCGCATCGACCGGCTTGGCATGGCGCTGGTAGGGGAGCAGGTACTGGCCCACGAAGAAGCGCCCCAGGTGCTCGTCGAGCGGGAGCGGCGGGCCCAGCCGGCCGCGCACGTACGAGAACGCCAGGTAGAGCGCCGGCAGGAACAGCAGGTAGGTCCAGGCGCCGTCGAAGAACCGCTCCTCGAAGATGATGGCCGTGGCCGCCGTGGTGAGCAGGGCCGCCAGCACCGTGCCCAGGAGCGTGGCCAGCGTCGCGGCGTCGAACCGCGCGCGCAGCTGCCGCTGGAGCCGCTTGGCCGCCGCCCAGCCCGTCATGCTGAGCAGGATGAACACGCCCGCGGCGTAGATGGCCAGGTAGGTCTCCTCGTGCGTCCCGAAGGCCGCGAAGCAGACGGCCACCACGGCCACCTCCACCCAGACGGGCATGTCGGCGACATCGAACCGGTTCCGCAGGCCGAGCCACGCCGGGATGTAGTGCCGGTAGCGCAGGCCCAGGGCGAGGTTCTGGAGGCCCTGCGCGCTCGCGGCCGCGGCGGACCCGAGCACCAGCACGCCCACCAGGGTGCCGATCCACGGCAGCGGCCTGGGCAGCAGGTGGTCCATGGTCTGGGTGAACACCGAGACCGACAGCGTGGGGTCGGCCTCGGCGAGGATCGCCGGCCCGACGATCAGCATGGTGAGACAGGTGGTCCCCATGATGATGAGCAGGCTGCCGAACGCCTTGCGGCTCCGCTCGGCGCTGGTGCCCTCGTAGGCCGCCACCAGGTTCGCGAAGATCTCGATGCCGGTCATGAGCGCCAGGATGCGCGCGAAGCCGCCGAGGGTGAAGTGGAAGTACTCCGGGTTGAAGGCGCGCAGGTCGAAACCGGGCAGGTGCAGTCCGCGCCTGACGATGGTCGCCGCGATCATGGTCCACAGCAGGACCAGCACCGCCAGCGTGGCGGGGCCGAACGCCCGCGCCGCCGTGCGCGGCCCGCGGTTCACCAGCCAGCCGATGGACACCGAGATCACGATGGCCAGGGCCGTGCGGTAGGGGACGCCGAACGCGCCGCCGGCGAGCGCCGGCACCCGGTCGGCCACGAAGGTCACCAGGGCCGCGATGCTGACCAGGAAGGTCAGGGTGTACTCGACGAAGGTGATGCCGGCGTTGACCTTCACCGCCCAGGGGCCGAACTCCTCCTCGCTCAGGCCGCTGCCGCCGCTGCCGTCCACCACCCAGCGCATGACCAGGCGGTACATCGCCGAGACCATGGCCACGGTGAAGACCACCATCCACACGCTGGCGCCGAACGTGACGTTCGCCACGCCGGCCACGACCACGAGCTTGAGGAACGGGCCGAAGACGTACAGCGGGCTGGTGGCGGGGTCGCCGCCGCCGGCCAGCGCCCCCTGGAACGCGGTGCGGAGGCGGTGGGAGACATGGGCCATCGCGTCAGGTCCTCGGGTCCCGCAGGTGCCGCCGCGGCGATCGCGCCGGCCGGCGTGTCAGGCAGGCAGAAAAGTAATCAGCGCGGCGCTTCGCCGGGGTCGCCGAGGCGCAGTTCGCACCACTCCACCCGGCCGGACTGGACCGCGTCGCGGACCTGCCGCTCGCGGGCGCTGAGGGCCGAACCGCCGGTCTTGACCTCGACCAGGACGACGCGCCGGACATCGCCCTCGTCGAGGCCGTCGAACACCACCAGGTCGATGGGCGAACCGAGGAAACGGGCGTCCTTCGGATTGAAGGCGAAGCCCGGCAGGAACGGGACCAGCTGCTCCCAGACCTTGCCGGCCGTCACCGCCTGGCTGCGCTGGACGGCGTCCTGGCGCAGGGCGACCGCATACCGGGCCTTCCACTCGCCCAGGGCGATGGCCGCCTCGCGCCGGGCCGAGTCCTGGAGCTCGGCTCTGGCCGCCAGCAGGTCCTCGCGGCGGAAGGCCTCGGCCTCCCGGCGCACCCGGCCGTTGACCTCGCGCTCCAGCAGGTACAGCCGGACCGCCAGCGCCGCCGCGGCCAGGACCGCGAGGATCGCGACCGCCGCCACGGCCGCCGTCACAGGGCCTGCCGGAGGCAGTCGGGCGCCACGACCCGCTGCTGGAAGCGCTGGCGGTCGGTGATGGCGCGGAAGAACTCCTCATGGTACCGGATCGAGCTCTCCGCCGTCCGGCTGTCGAGTTCCGGCACCGAGCGGTAGATCGCGGTGATGGAGTCGCGCAGGGCCTCGAAGCGCTCCAGCACCGGGCCCAGCACGTCCAGCTGGACGCAGGGACCGCGGTAGATGCGGGTCCGTACCGACCGGATCGGCAGCCGTGGGTCGGGCCGGGCGTAGGCGGCATTGATCACGCCGGCCCAGTCGAAGTCGTAGGGTACCGCGAGCAGGGTGTCGGCCACGCGCACCAGCATGACGTTGTGCTGTGCGGGTACCGACCAGTCGGTGTTGGCGATGAGATACTGGAAGACGCCGAGCACGGCGGCATCGAAAGGCCGGAGCTGGTTGAAGCGGATGCCGACCGCCTCGACCGCGGTGCCGCCCAGCCGGTCGACCAGCCGGTCGGGGTCCTCGGTCAGCAGGCCGAGGTGCGTCACCGTCCGGGTGGAGCCGGCGGAGTCCTCCCAGGTGATGCGCACCAGCCGGGCCGCCATGGCGGCCGGCGTGAACAGACGCCAGGCGCGGTAGATGGCGTACTCCTGCAGCGGGATCGACCGGTAGTCGCCGCGCTCCTTGCAGTGCGTCACCAGCTTGGGTCGCCGCAGGTCGGCGAACGGGGTATCGCGGACGTCGCTCTCGGAGAACCGCAGGCGCAGCGGCGGGAAGTCGCAGTGCCGGAGCCGGAACAGCCCGCGGGTCCGCAGGCGCACGGGGACCGTCCGCGGCCCCGCGGGAGCCTGCCACGTGAGGCTTCCCTCGTGCCAGGCGGCGCTGTCGGGATGGCGGTCGCGCAGCAGGGTCCGCAGGTCGGTGCGGATGGTGAACGTCGCGATGCTGTCGGTATCGAAGAACGGCGCCTGGGCGGCGGCGCCGGCCGGCTGGCCCATGACACAGGCCAGCGCCAGTGCCAGCGTGCCGCGTACCCTCACGACAACTCGGCGTCGAGGATGCCGGCCGAGGTCTCCGCGCGCAGGGCATCGAGCAGCGAGGTCGGCGACACGCTCTTGCGCAGCCGCACGAGGTACTCGAGCACCTCGCCGCCGGCCTGGGGCGTCGAGGCGCCCTTGAACTGCCAGCGCTTGGTCATGAGCCTCAGGACCTTCTCGGCCGCCACCCGGGCCTCGGGGGCGCCGCCGGTGTAGACCCGGGCCACCGCGTCGTACCCGCCTCCGCGGTCGCCGGCCTCACGGCGGCGCTTCCAGGCCCGGTCGGCCACCGCCTCGAGCTGCTCGGGAGCCATGTCCTCCAGCACCTCGCGGTCGAGACGCGCCACGAACTGGCCGGTGCGGTTGGCCATGTCGAGCGCGCGCTGCATGCGCTCCTCGGCCATCTCGCCCTCGAGCCGGGCGGGGGTGCGGCCGAAATCCGACTGGAACAGCATCAGCGTGGCCAGGTTGTACACGACGGACAGCGTGACGGCCACCGACAGCTCCACGCCGGCCGCCAGCCCGATGCCGGTCGCGACGAAGATGTAGACCGCATCCTTGCTGTCTTCGAGGGTGTTGCGGAACCGGACCGCGGCCACGATGCCCGCCAGGCTGAACGCCAGGGCCAGGCTGTACTTCACCAGCACCACCACGCCGGCCACGATCACCGGCAGGAGGATGAGCGTGTGGACCACCGACTGCTGGTAGCCGCGCTTCTGCCGGGTGATGGTGTAGAGCCAGGCCATCGGCAGGGCCAGCAGTCCGGCGCTCACCATCGCGACCGCCGCGATGGCCCAGAGCGAGGCATCCGGCACGGACATCGGCCTGCCGTCGCGCCCGAACAGCGCCGGGTCGGCGGCGCCGAGCCCGCGGCCGCCCATCAGGGCGTCCACGGCGCGGTGGTAGTGGTCGGGAAGCGTGCGGTCGGCGGCCAGCGCGACGACGGCGAGCCCGAGGTAGAGGGCCGCCAACAGCAGGAGTGGCCGGCGTGTCAGCCACGCCGCCGACTGGTTGATCCACTGCGTCACGATGCCGGTCCCGGGGAGATGTCAGCGCCTAATATGGGCCCTGAGCCCCTGCCGGGCCATGCCTCCGCGCGCCCGGCCCGCCGGCCCGCCGGCCATCCGGCTCAGCGGACCGCGGCCGCGTCGGCGGTACGCAGGAACTCGCGGACCACCCGGACGTTCGCCTCGCGCGCATCCCAGCTCGTGATATGTGCCGCGCCGGCCAGGACCTCGACCCTGGCGCCCGGGGTCCGCGCCGCGAACCGCCGGATGGTGGCCGGGTCGGCCTCGTCGAATTCGCCGACCGTGTACAGCAGCGGCACCCGGATGCCCGCGAGCATCGGCGTCGCGTCGTACCGTCTGAGCGTCCCCGTGATGGTGAACTCGCTCGGGCCCTGCATGTAGCGATAGATGCCCTCGTTGACGGTGGCGAAGGTGCTGTCGAGGTCGGCCTGCACCGGCGTGCGCCAGACGTAGCGCCCGTAGAACTCCTGGAGGGCCGCCTGGTAGTCGGGCGCGTCGAACCGGCCTTCGGCCTCGCGCGCGGCGACGGCGCGCTGCATCGAGTCGGGCAGGGTGCGCAGCAGGCGGCGCGCGTTCCGCTCCCAGGCGGGGATGTCCAGTGCCGCGCTGCCGAGGATGAGGCTGGCGACCCGCTCGGGATGCACCCGGTAATACTCGACCGCGAGGATCGTCCCCCAGGAGTGGCCGAACAGGTGCACCCGCTGGTACCCCAGGTGGCTGCGCAGGGAGTCCAGCTCGCGCACGAAATGCGCGATGGTGAACAGGGTGGTATCGGTCGTGCGGTCAGACTTGCCCGCACCCAGCTGGTCGTAGCGCACCACGACCCGGTCGTCCCCGAGGTCCTCGAACGGCTTCATGTAGAAGCTGGAGAAGCCCGGACCACCGTGGAGCAGGATCACCGGCGTCCCGGTCCCGGCACCCGTCTGCCGGTACCAGATGCGGCCGTCGGGCACCGCCAGCATGGCTTCGCCGGGCGGCAGGGTCGCCGGCGGCTCGTCGGCCGGCTGTTCGCCCTTGGTGCACGCGGCCAGCAGGGCCGCGCCGACGACGAGGATGACGCGTGGTCTCATGGCGGTTCCCCCGGTTGCGTGGCCCGGGCGTGTCGGACGGACGTCCGGATGAGCGTCGTGCGCACGTCGAGGTCGACGTCGTTCAGGCGGGTCTGGTGGTCGAACAAAGTGTGAACATGAGCGGCGCGCCGCCTGCCCGCAAGGCGAGGCGCCCGGACCCGCCCGTGTCAGCGCGGCGGGCGGCCCGGGCGCCGCGTGGGTCCGGGGCGTGGCGGCGGCGTGACGGTGATCTGCACGCTGTCGGCCAGCGGCCCGGCCGCGGCGCGGATCCAGGTCCGGCCGGCGCGGACGGCCGTGAGCAGGCCCGCCGCGTCGACCCGGGCCACCAGCGTGTCGCCGGACGACCACGCGACGGCGACCCAGGGCATCGGCTCATCGGACGCGTCGCGCGCGGCGGCGGTCAGCTGGACGGCGGCGCCCGGGCGCATCGGCGGCGGGGAGGCCGGCTGGATGGCCATGGCCCGGGGCTCGGGGACCGGCAGGACGATGTTGTCGAACCGCGCCGAGAAGTCGGCGCCAAGGCCGCCCAGGCTGATCTGGATGATGGTGTCGGCGCGCGGCAGGTGGTCGCGGACGACGAAGCGCTGGCCACGCAGCCATTCGCCCGCGGCCAGGTCGCCGCGCGCGGCGATCGTGACGCCGCCCAGCGTCGTGCCCGCGCCCCCGCCGGTGCCATAGGCGAACCAGATCTCGGTCTCGCTGAGATCGCTGTTGCGGGTGCGCACCCTGACGGCCGCGGGCCACTCGGCGCAGTTGAGGCCGCAGCCCATGAAGCCCGCCTGGACCAGGACGTCGAACTGGATGGCGGTCTCGCGGCCCACCGGGATGCGCACCGGCAGGCTGAGCCCGACGCCGGCGACATGCCCCCGCGTGTCGGCGCGCGCGACCTCGAGGGCGCCATCGCGGACGGCGAGGCGCGTACCGCGCGCGCTGTCGGCCTGCCACGCCGGCGCGGCGCTGTAGTTGCCGTCGGCGAAGGACTCGCGCAGGCGTGCCGGGGCGCTGGTGCCCGCGGCGCGCGGCGCCGGCCGGACGAGGACCGGCACCGGCACGGCGCTCTGGCGTCCGCCGAGGGCGCCGAGCTGTCCGGCGCTGTTGTCGCCCCAGCACCACACGGTGCCCGCGGTCGTGACGGCGCACGAGTGCGCGACGCCCAGCGCCAGGGCCCGGAACACGTGGCCGCCGACGACCAGCACCGGCCGGGGGCTGTCCGCCAGCTGGGCGTTGCCGAGCTGGCCGGTGCGGCCCGCGCCCCAGCAGTAGGCGGCGCCGTCGGTCGTGAGGCCGCAGGAGTGTGCCTCGCCCGAGGCGATGGACGCGAAGGTCAGGCCCCCGGCCACGGCGACGGGGCGCGTCACCGGACTGGTCCCGGCGCCGCCGGAACCCGTCTGGCCGCTGGCGTTGGCGCCCCAGCACCACGCCGAGCCCGTGGCGGCGAGCGCGCAGGTGTGGGTGCCGCCCGCGCTGATGTCGCGCAGGGGCCCCGGCGCCAGGACGGCTGCCGGCTGGTTGGCGCCGCTGGTGGTCCCCGTGCCGAGCTGGCCGTCGTCGTTGGCGCCCCAGCAGTACCCGGCGCCGTTCGATGCCAGCGCACAGGTATGCGACGAACCCGCGGCGATGGCCGTGAACACCACGCCGGCGGGCGCCGCCACGCTGACGGGCACCGCGGAGGGCGCCCCCGCACGCGTGCCCAGTTCACCGGCGCGGTTGGCGCCCCAGCAGAACGCCGCGCCGGCCGTGCTCAGGGCGCAGGTGTGCGCGCCTCCCCCCGTGATCGCGGCGAACGGCGCGCCGCCGGTCACGGCCACAGGCCCGGCGGCGGCCATGGCGCGGCCGCCGCCCGGCGCGCCGCCGGCGCCCTGACCCCAGCAGAACGCCCGTGCCCCCCGCGTCAGGCCGCAGGCGTGCGCGGTCCCCACGCCGACGGCGGTGACGGGCCCGTCGATGGGCACCAGTTGCAGGCCTCGCACGCTGTCCATCGACCCGCGCCCCAGCTGGCCCTGGCGATTGTCGCCCCAGCAGTACAGCGCCCCCGCCGGCAGGACGGCACAGGTCACGGCGCCGGCGCTCGCGAGCCCGGAGCCGCGGATGGCCGGCGCGGAGGCCGACGTGGGTTCGGCGGGCGGCGCCGCCGCGATCATGCGGGCCGTCGGCGTCCGCGGCGTCAGGAGCGTGGCGAACCCGGGGAGCACGTCCACGACGACGACGGCGCGCGCCGGACCGAAGCCGATGCGGACGCGGTAGGTGCCGGGCGGCAGGGTGCGGATCTCGCCGGGCAGAAGGGTGCCCACGCTCTCGACGATCGCCAGGTCGGCGCCACCGCCGCGCTGGAGCCTCAGCGCGCCGCGCCCGGCGCCCGCATCCGGGTCCGGCGCATACGCCGTGGTCGCGGCGGCCAGGCTGTCGAGGGCCGCGCCGGCGACCTCGCGCCGCGCGCCGCCGATGATCCGCGCGACCCGTGGAGGGAAGAGGTTCGAGTCGGCGCGCATGGCAGGGTGGAGTCGCACCGCCCAGCGACCCCACAGGCCTGCCAGCGAGTCGCGGCCCGATTCCAGCAGGGCGTCGAGCAGCATGTGGACGCCGCCGACCCACAGGGAGTCGCCGCTGGGCGCCGCGGCGAGCGCCGGCGGCAGGAGTCGCACCGCCGCATCGAGGTCCGCCCGCTCGTAGGCACGGCGTCCGAGCAGCAGTGAATCGCGGCCCTGGCCCTGGAGCAGGGCGGGCAGGAACAGGAAGGACAGCGTCGAGAGGACGGCCGCGCGGCGCCGACGCGTCAAGGCTGGGTCCGCGGCCGCATGGTCGCTTCGAGCAGGGTCTCCTGCCCGGGCCGCACCGTCACGGTGCGCGTGAGCGGCTCGAAGCCCTCGCGGGAGAGCGTCACCGTGTAACTGCCGGCCGGGAGCGAGTCGCTGCGCCAGGATCGGCGCTGTTCGACCGTGATCCCCGCCACGGTGATGTTGGCCCAGCCGTTCCCGACCGCCACGCGGAGCACGCCCCGGCCGCTCGCGACACCGGCGGGCGTCGCCGGCGTGGGGCGCGCGGCCGCGGGACGCGGCCGGGCGGCCGTGGGCGCCGTGGGCGCCG
>CAZJZC010000042.1:0-16901 GCA_964550365.1 uncultured Gemmatimonadales bacterium
CGCTCCATGCCATCGCCATGTCGGGGCGCTGGCCGGTGCCCTGCCTCTACTGGCGTTGACCTCGATGCTTGCGGGTCGGACCTGGCGCCGCGCGCGGGCCGTGCTCGCGCTCGCAATCGCCGTCGCCGCGTGCAGCGACGGGCCGGCGCGGGTTGTCGTGCCCGACACCACGGCGCCCCGGGTGCGGATCATCTTCCCGACCGCCGCCTGGCCGTTCGGCCTCCCGAACACGTGGGACCGCGACTCCAACGGCCTCATCGAGGTCGAGGTCGCGTGGAGTGATTCCGGCGGCGCCATCAACCCGCAGTCCGTGCGCCTGAGGAGCCTGGATGGCGTCCCGGGTGCGCCGCCCGACACCAACCTGGTCAGCGGCTGGCGGCAAGCGCGGCTGGACAGCGTCGGCGCGGTATTCGAGGAGACGATTCCCCTGTTGTTGCGTTCGGGGTTGAGCCGCCTGGTGGCCGAGGTGGCCGACACGGCCGGTAACGTTGGGGCGGACACCTTCCAGGTGGGTGTGCCTCCCGGGGAGTTCCACCGGGAGATCGACTTGGCGTACCAGCCCCAGTGGCCGCAGGTGCGGGGTGTCAACCTCGCCCTCTCGGCCGACGGCTCCCGCGGTGTGGCTCCGTTCCAGAGCGGTCGCGTAGCCGTATTCGCCACGGACGGCATCAGCCCGACTGTCTGGATCGAGAACGTCCCCAACGCGGTCTTCGCAGCTGGCGTCGCCGCTGACCATGCCACCGGCCGAGCCTTCGTCGGCGGGCTTGGTTCGGCCGGGGTCAGCATCATCGATCCGACTTCGGGGGCGCTTCTCAGTTCGCAGAGCCTGCCGGCATTGGTGGCGAGCGTGTTCATCGCCGGGGGCCTCCTGCTCGCCGGCGAGGTCTGCACCGATGGGAGTATTCGTGTCTATTCGAAGGCGACACTCACGCAGCTTGGTCGCGTGGTAGTGGGCGCGCAAGCTGTAGGAGGCTCCTGCCCGAACGCGACCGCGTTCGCAGTCGCATCCGATGGACGACGGGCATGGGCCAACCTGGTTCGCAATGGGGTCGTGCGTTTCGACGCCCAGACCTACGCGCTTGCAGAGCGCCTGGACATCCGGCCGCCGCTCGGGGACGGGGACTATGGCAACGCTCGCGGAATGGCGCTTGGCGGCGATCGTTGGCTGTACCTCGCGAGACTCGGCGAGGGTGTTGATGAGATTGACACGCAGACCGGCCTCTCCGTCGCGCACTATCCGGCGAGCGGGCCCTCCAACGCCCGGGAACTGGCGCTGTCGCCGAACGGCCGGGTGCTCCTGGTGACCTGGAGCCCGCCGGCCGGCACGAGCGTGCGTGCCCCGCTGCTCTTCGACGTGCCCGGTCTGCGCTTGCGCTACGCGTTCCCCGAGCGCCCGGGCGCCATCCACGACGCCGCCGTGTTCCATCCCGACGGCAAGCGGGTGTTCGTGATGGCCGAGTACAAGGTGGACGTCTATCTGGTGCGGCCGGACTGACGGCAGGGCGGCTACGGCTTCTCCACGAAGCTCTTCACGAAGCTCTCGAACTTCTCCATCTCGATCACCGCGTCCTTGCACGGCCCCGCCGGCAGGCTCATGGTGAGCCCCAGTACCGGCAGCTTGCCCGCCACGTCGTGCAGGCCGGTGACCATGTCCCGCTCGCAGGCCACCGCGACCACCGCCCGCGGCCTCCGCTCGCGGATGGCGCGGCGCGCCAGCTGGCCGCGGGTGGCGACGAACACCGGCACCTCGTAGCGCCCGGCGATCTCCAGCACGCCGTCGAGCGTGGCCTTCGACAGGCACCGCGGGATCAGCACCAGCAGCTCGCCCTGGCCCACCTTCCTGGCCCGCCGCTCCGCCAGCCGGTTGTAGACGTCGACGGCCGCATGCTCCGCGCGGTCGCGTACGCCGAACCGCCGCGCCACGTGGCTGGTGGCCAGCATCAGCTTGAGGAACGGCCCCCGCTCGGCCAGCCGCTCCGGCAGCAGCAGCACCGGGCCGTAGAACGAGGCGGCCAGCAGGCCGTACCAGACCCACGACACCAGCGAGAAACCGGAGATGGTCAGCAGGATCGCCGTCGGCAGGGGCCCCCACACGGCGCCCAGGCGCGGGGCCAGCAGGTACCAGGCGCCGAAGAGCAGACCCATCGACGCGGCGATGGTCAGGCCGCCGAACAGCCAGAACGTCGAGGGCGGCGCCGAGTAGTCGCCGCCGTTGGGCAGGGGCTTGCCGTTCCACTCGTCCCACTCGTGCCCGAGGCGGCGGTCCACCTCGATGTGGATGAGCTCGGCCTTGCGGGCGCGGACGGTGGTGGCCATGGGAACAGTGGAGCATCACCGGCCCCGCGGGCGATGTCAAGCCGACCGCCGGCCCGCCTCGGGTTGCTTGTCAGCGCCGATTCGCCGCCGTTAGCTTGCCCCCGTGCAGCCCCCTCCGCGTTTCCGCGGCACCTTCCGCACCGACGACGACGCCCGCGCCCTGTACGCCGAGGGTGCCGGCATCTTCCGCATCATCCCGGCCGCCGTGGCGGTGCCGGCGGACCCCGACGACCTGCCGGCGCTGCTGGCGTGGGCCCGCGCGGAACGCCGGTCCCTCGTGCCGCGGGGCGCGGGCAGCGGCATGCCCGGCCACAACGTGGGCGAGGGCGTGGTGGTGGACCTGACCCGGGCCTGCCGCGAGCCGCCGGTGGTCGACGCCGAGCGCCGCGTGGCCCGCGCCGGCGCGGCCGTCACCTTCCGGGAGCTCGATACCGCCGCGCGCGCGCGCGGACTGCGCCTGCCGCCCGACCCGTCGAGCGGCGCGTTCTGCACCCTGGGCGGCATGGCCGCGTGCAACGCCGCCGGCGCCCGCTCGCTGAAGTACGGCGCCATGCGCCAGTGGGTGCGGGCCCTCGACTACGTCACCGCCGACGGTGAATCGGGCCGGGCCGAGGACGGCGCCGGTCCGGGCGGGACCGCCGCGGAGCGCCGGTTCTTCGCCGACGTGGTGCCCGGCCTGGCCGAGCACCACGAGGCCCTGGCCGCCCGCCGGCCGGCCACGCGCAAGAACGCCAGCGGCTACGAACTGGCGCCCGACGGCGGCCGGGCCCGCACCCGCGAACTGCTGGTGGGCAGCGAGGGATCGCTGGCCGTGATCACCGCCGTCGAGGTCGGGCTGGCGCCCCTGCCGGAGGAGATCGCGACCCTGCTCGTCACCCTCGGCGCGCTCGACGACCTCGAACTGGCGGTCGAGGCGCTGACGCCGTTCGCGCCGGCGGCCATCGAACTGCTCGACCGCACCTACCTGGACTTCGTGCGCGCCGCCGCCCACGCCCGCCTGCCTCCCGGCACCGAGGCGGTCCTGCTGGTGGAACTGGAGGACGACGGCCGCGCCGCCGAGGCGGCGCTGGCGGGCATCGCGACCAGGGTCCTGCGCGCCGGCGAGGCCGATGCCGCCGCGGGTCTCTGGGAGCTCCGCCACCTTGCGAGCCCCATCCTGGCGGGCCTCCCCGATCACCTGCGCAGTCTCCAGGTCGTCGAGGACGGATGCGTCCCGCCCGAGCGGCTCGGGGCCTACATCACGGGCCTGCGCCGCGTGGCCGAGGCCCACGGGTTCGACATCGTCATCTTCGGGCACGCGGGCGACGCCCACGTGCACGCCAACGTGCTGGCCGACGTGGCCGCCGCCGACGTCGTGACGCGGCTCTCCTCGTGCCTGGCCGAGGTCGCCGCGCTCCAGGTGGACCTGGGCGGCACGCTCTCGGGCGAGCACGGCGACGGACGGCTCCGCGCCCCGTTCCTCGGCCGGCTGTTCGGCGACGACTACCTGGACTGGTGCCGAAAGACCAAGGCCGCCTGGGACCCGGCCGGCGTGCTGAACCCGGGCGTGAAACTGCCGCTCGCCGGTCAGCCGGCCGGCCTGCGCGGCGACATGCTGAAGGTCGGCGCCGGTGCCCCGGGCCTGCCCGCGGGCATCGCGGCCGAACTCCGGCGCATTGAAAAGGCCGCCGCCTGGGCTACGTTTCGGCTCGACCTCGCGCCGCCGGTACCCTAGCGCGCGCCGTCCCACTCCAGCCCCGGTCCCCGATGCAGATCCTGCGCGAACCCACGGTCACGCTGATCGCCCGTCCCGAGTTCCTCGAGCCGGCGCACCTGCCGGTGCAGTGGGTGGGCGAGGCCACGGGAGGCGAGCGCCTGGCCGAGTTCGCCGGCCGCATCTGTTACATGTCGCAGAAGAACCCGGCCAGCCGCACCACGGCCGAGTACCTCGAGAACATCAAGAAGCAGGGCCACGGCTCGGTGCTCGAGCACGCGGTCTACGTCGTGCTCATCGAGGGCATCAGCCGCTCGTGCACCCACGAACTGGTGCGCCATCGGGCCGGTTTCGGCTACAGCCAGCTGAGCCAGCGCTACGTGGACGAGTCGCACGCGGCCTTCGTGATGCCGCCCGCCATCATCGGCGACGCGGCGCTCGAGGCGGAGTGGCAGGCGCAGATGGAGGCGGCCCAGGCGTCCTACGTCCGGACCGTGGAGGCGCTCATGAAGCGCTACGAGTGGGTGGACGACAAGATCCACCGCCGGAAGATGGCGCGCGAAGCCGCGCGCAGCGTCCTGCCCAACGGCACCGAGACCAAGATCGTCGCCAGCGCCAATGCCCGGGCCTGGCGCACCATGCTCGAACTGCGTACCGGCGAAGGCGCCGAGCAGGAGATCCGCCGCATGGCCGTCGCGGTCCTGCGGGTGCTGCAAGGTGCGGCGCCGGCCTTCTTCTCCGACTTCGAGATCTACCGCGCCGCCGACGGGGCCGAGTCGGGCCGGGTCGGCTACCACAAGGTCTGAGATCTCCGGCCGGGGCTCCGCCCTCAGCGGCCGCCCGGGGGCGTCCCGCCGGCCATGACCGGTCGCCGCGGCCGGTGCCAACCCTGACGCCGTCGGGCCTGTCCAACCGTAGTGACCCGCATGTCCCCCTACGGAGGCCGTCCATGACCGCTGCCCGCCTGGCGCAACTCGTTGCGCCGTTTGTACTTGTCTCTGCTCCCCTGACGGCCCAGAACCAGGTCCGTTCGGGCCAGACCGTGTCCCTGGGCAGCGGGCCGGTGGTGATCTACGACGCCGTCGGCACGGTGACCTTGCGGCGCGCCACCGGGTCGAACGTCGAGGTGACGGCCACGGCGCGGGGCGCCGACGGCGGCCGGCTCCAGTTCGTCAGCGACACCGAGGGCGGTGCGGCGCGCTTCCGCGTGGTGTTCCCGGAGGTGGACCGCATCGCGATGCCGGACGGCATGCCCGGCGCCGGCCGGTCCGACGGCCACAGCACCCTGCACCTCAGGAGCGACGGCACCTTCGGCGGCGACAGCGGTGATCGGCGCTGGTGGGGCGGGCGCAACGGCCGCGAGGTCGAGATCGGCGGCACCCGCGGCTTCCGCGGCTGGGCCGACCTCGAGATCGCGGTGCCCGCGGGCGCCGACATCATCGTGCGGCTCGCGGCCGGGCGCGCCGTGCTCGCCGGCGTCGAGGCCCGGCGCGGGCTGATCGACCTGTGGAGCGCGTCGGCCGAGGCGAGCGAGATCGCCGGCGACTGGCTGTTCGACACCGCCAGCGGCGACGTGGTGGTGCGCGGCGCGCGGGGCGTGCTGAGGATCGACACCGGGTCCGGCGGCGGCAGCGTGACCGGCATGCGCGGCGACCTGCTGGACATCGACACCGGCTCGGGGGACGTCACCGTCTCGGACGCCCAGGTCACGCGGTGCCGCTTCGACACCGGTTCGGGCAACGTGCGCGCCCGTCAGCTCACGGCGTCCCGGTGCGTGGCCGACACCGGCAGCGGCGACGTCGAGATGGAGTACGCCGGCGGGACCATCGACGACCTGGTGATCGACACCGGGTCGGGCGGCGTGATCCTCACCCTGCCCGCCTCGGCGGGCGCCCGCGTCGTGGTCGACACCGGCCGGGGCGACGTGACGGTCCAGCGCGCGGGCGGCGTGTTCGAGCGGCGGGACGAGAGCGGCATGACGCTGCGCTTCGGCGACGGGCGCGGCCGCATCTCGATCGACACCGGCAGCGGCGACGTGGTGATCCGGTAGCCGGCGCCGGCCGGCTACTCCGTCTCTTCCTTCTTCTGGGCGGCGTACTCCTCGATCACCTTGGCCGCCGCGTCGGGAGGCATCTCGGCGTACTGCTTGAAGCTGGCGCGATAGGTCGCGCGGCCGTGGGTGATGGAGTGCAGCTGGGTCGCGTACTTGTACATCTCGGACTCGGGCACCACCGCCTTGAGCTTCGTGACACGGCCGTCCGGTTCCGAGCCGAGGATCTGGCCGCGGCGCGATGACAGGTCGCCCATCACGGCGCCAAGGTACTCCTCCGGTGTCAGGACCTCGACGTCGGCCAGCGGCTCGAGCAGGACCGGCTTGCACTGCTGGGCCACGTTCCTGAAGGCCAGGATGCCGGCCATCTTGAACGACATCTCGTTCGAGTCCACCGTGTGATAGGAGCCGTCGTACAGCTCCACCTTGAAGTCCACCATGGGGCAGCCGGCCAGCACGCCGCGCGCCGAGGCCTCCTGGATGCCGCGGTCCACGGCGGGGATGAACTTGTTGGGGATGGCGCCGCCCACGATGGCGTCCTCGAACACGTAGCCGGAGCCGCGCGGCGCCGGCGCCATGCGGATCCAGCAGTCGCCGAACTGCCCGCGCCCGCCGCTCTGCTTCTTGTGCTTGCCCTGCCCTTCGCCCCGGCCGCGGATGGTCTCGCGGTACGGGATCCTGGGCTTCAGCGTCGTGGCGTGCACGCCGAACTTGCGGGCCAGCCGGCCGAGGACCACTTCCAGGTGCCGCTCACCCAGGCCGCGGATCCAGGTCTGCTTCACGTCGGCCTTGTACTCCCAGTGGAACGTGGGGTCCTCCTCGCGGAGCTTCGTCAGGCCGGTCGAGAGCTTGTCCTCCTCGCCCTTCACCTTGGCCTCGATGGCCACGTGGATGATGGGCTCGGGGAACGGCACCCGCGGCAGGACCACCGGCGTCTGCTGGCTGGAGAGCGTGTCGTTGGTGTGCGTCTCCCGCAGCTTCGCCACCACGCCGATGTCGCCGGCGTGGAGCACCGGGACCTCGATCTTGTCCTTGCCCTGGGCGATGGACAGGTGGTTGAGCTTCTCCACGCTGTTGCGCGCCGCGTTCCATACCTCCTGGCCGTTCCTGATCGACCCGGCGTAGATGCGGAAGAACGACACGTCGCCGACGTGCGGCTCCGAGATGATCTTGAAGACCAGCGCCGCGAGCGGCGCGTCGTCGCCGGGCGCCAGCGACACCGTCCCGCCGCCGCCCCAGCGTTCGGCCTCGACGGGCGCGTTCTCGGAGGGCGCCGGCACCAGTTCCACGAGTTCGTCCAGCAGGGTGCGGACGCCGAAGGTCGCCTCGGGCGCGCCGCAGAGGATCGGATACAGCTCGCCCGCGTTCATGGCGCGGCGCATGGCCGGCACCAGCTCGTCGTGCCCGATGGTCTCGCCGCCGAGGTAGCGTTCCATCAGGCCGTCGTCGGTCTCGACGACCTTCTCGATCAGGTCCTTCTCGAACCGCTGGTACATCTCGTCCAGCTCCGGCGGGATCGGCCCTTCCTGGTACTCCCCGGTCTTGGTGCCGGCCTTGTAGATCAGCGCCTGCTGGGTGATGAGGTTGATGACCCCGCGGAACTGCGCCCCTTCGCCGATGGGGATCTCCACCGGGATCGCCTTGGGCGTCAGGTGCTCGCGGATGTCGTCGTAGACCCGCACGAAGTCGGCGTGCTCCTTGTCCATCATCGAGACGAAGAACACCGACGGATGACGGAACTGCTGGCTGTACTCCCACACCTTCTCGGTCCCGACCTCGACGCCGCTGGTGGCGCCCAGCACGATGAGCGACGCGTCGGCCGCGAAGATGCCCGCCTCGGTGTCGCCGGCGAAGTCGAGGAACCCGGGCGTGTCGATCAGGTTGATCTTGCAGTCCTGCCACTCGGCGACCGCGAGCGCCAGGTTGATGCTGTAACCTCGTTCGATCTCGTCGGGGGAGTAGTCGGTGAGGGCGGTACCGTCTTTCACGCGGCCGTGCCGCTTGCCGGAGCCGGCCACGAAGGCGAGGGCGTCGACCAGGCTGGTCTTGCCGCTGCCTCCGTGGCCGACGACCGCCACGTTTCTGATCGCTGTACTCGGGTACTCTTTCATAGGGGACATGAACCCTGGGTGCGGAGTGGGAAACGGGGTGCTACCCCATGGAGATAGCCGGGCCCGCGGCGGCTGTCAAATGGCGCAGCGGCGCGACAGCCGGCCCGGAACCGGCCCGCCGCCGGCCGCCGGCGGCCCGCTTGACATAGAGAGATAGCTATGTTACTATCCCACCATGGCGACCCTGCTCCGCCGCACCCCGCTGCGCCCCGACGTCCTGTCCGACGCCGCCGCGATGGTGCGCGCGCTCGGGCATCCGGTGCGCCTGCGCATCGTGGAGTGCCTGGAACCGGGCGAGTGCACCGTGAGTTCTCTCCAGGAGCGGCTCGATCTGCCGCAGGCGATCGTCTCGCAGCAGCTGGCCCGCATGCGGGCCGCCGGCATCGTCCGCTGCCGGCGCGAGGGCGTCAACAAGTGGTACGCGATCGCGGACGGCCGCGTCGTGCGGATGCTCGATTGTCTCAGACACTGTGACGTGCCCGCGCCGCGCCAACGGCGCGCCGGCACCAGGGAGGGATGAATGGCGGACCTGATGAACGTGACCGACGCGACCTTCGAGGCCGAGGTGCTCAAGGCCGACGGCCCGGTGCTGGTGGATTTCTGGGCGCCGTGGTGCGGCCCGTGCCGCATCGTCGGGCCCGTGCTCGAGAAGGTGGCGCAGGCCTACGCCGGCCGGGTGAAGGTGGTCAAGGTGAACGTGGACGACAGCCAGCAGGTCTCGATGACCTACGGCATCCGTTCGATCCCGACCGTGGCCCTGTTCCGGGACGGCGAGGTGATCGACGGCGTGATGGGCGCCGCGCCGCAGCAGCATTTCCACGCGATGCTCGACAAGCATCTCGGCGTCGCCGCGGCGAAGCCATGAGGCCCGTCACGGTGACCTGGGATGGCGGCGTGCGCTTCACCGCCGACATCCGGGGGCACCGGCTCGCGGTCGACCAGCCCCGGCAGGCCGGCGGCGGCGATACGGCGCCCTCGCCCCTGGAACTGGTCCCCGCGTCCCTCGGCACCTGTGTGGCGTACTTCGTCCAGCAGTTCCTGACCGCGCGGGGGCTCGACCCCAGCGGCATGACGGTGTCCGTCACGGCCGCCGGCGCACCGAACCCGCACCGGCTCGGCCGCTTCGAGGTCGGCGTCCGGATTCCGGCCGGCGTGCCCGAGAAGTACCGCGCGGCGGTCCTGCGCGCCGCCGAGACCTGCACCGTCCATCACACCCTGACGCACACGCCCGATATCGTGGTGACGATGGACCGGGAGGCGGCCGTGGCCTAGGGTCACGGCCCCGCCCGCCCCTCCGCGGGCGGGGCACCTGGTCCCGGGAGCCGGCCGCTGGCCGGCCTTTTCGTCCCCTTCCGCCGGCGGCGCGGCGGCCCCAGCTTCCTCCATCATGCACCGTGCGCCATCCGGCACCGCCCCGTGCTGACGGCCGGCCTGCTGATCACCGCCCTGGCCTGGCAGGGCTCGGTCAATGCCGCCCAGCGCGCCCGCGTCGCCTGGGTCCCGAACCCGCGGGCCGCCGGCGGCACCTGGGTCAGCGATGCCGCGCGTCATCTCCAGCCCGCCACGATCGACAGCATCAACGCCGTCATCGGCGCCCTCGAGGCGGCGACGGGCGTCGAGATCGCCGTCGCCGTGGTGGATTCGCTGTCGGGGCTCAGCGAGCAGGAGTTCGCCCTCGCGCTCCACCGCTCGTGGGGCGTGGGCAAGCAGGACCGGGACAACGGCGTGGTGCTGTTGTGGGCGCCGCGCGACCGTGCCGTCTTCATCAGCATCGGCTACGGCCTCGAGGGCATCATCCCGGACCGTCGTGCCGGGCGCATCCGCGACGAGGAGATCTTCGCGGCCTTCCGCGACCAGCGATTCGACGCGGGCATCCTGGCCGGCGTGCGGGCCCTGGCAGCGGCGGCGGCCGAGGAGGCGGCCGTCAGCCGGACCGGCGCCCGCCCGCGCGGGGGTGTGGGCGCCGCGATGGCCGCGGACGGCGACGGGGGCGGGGGCGGGGGCGGGGGCGGCATCCCGGCGGGCCTGCTCTATACCGGCGGCGTGCTGGGCCTGGGAGCGGCCGGCGTCGGCGGCGCCGTCGGCCTCCGGCGCTGGCGGCGGCGGCGGCCGCGGCCCTGTCCCGCGTGCGGCGTCCGGATGAACCTCATGAGCGAGACGGCCGACGACGAGCGGCTCGACAGCGGCGCGAGGATGGAGGAGAAACTCGGCAGCGTGGACTGGGACGTCTGGCTCTGCCCGTCGTGCGACCACACGCTCAGCCTGCCCTACAAGAAGCTCTTCAGCGGCTACCTGGACTGCCCCGAGTGCAAGCGGCGCACGGCCCAGGCCGGCAACCGCCAGCAGGTCAGAGCACCCACCACCATGTCCGCCGGCAGCGCCGAAGTGCGCCACAAGTGCAAGCACTGCGGTCATGCCTGGGTCGCGTTCGAGACCATCCCGCGCATCGGTACGACCTCGAGCAGCGGCGGCTCGAGCTTCGGCGGTGACGGCGGCGGCGGGGGGGGCGGGAGCTTCGGCGGCGGCTCGGCCGGAGGTGGCGGAGCCGGCGGCCGGTACTGACCTCGGCCGGCGCACGGATTCCGGCGCGAGCACCCGCCCGCGCCGCTCCGGACGGCCGCATGCTCCCAAGCGGATTCCCCGCCCCCGGCTTACATTGTCAGCCGATTCGCCATCCGTGACGAACCGCCGGGAGTCCCCGTGATCGACACGCTGCGCGCGTGGCTGGACAACGCCAACACGACCCGCCTGGTGACGACGGTCCTCATCGTCGTCGTCATCATGCTGGCCTCCCGCTTCGCCCGCGGGGCGGCCAGCCGCTACATCAAGGACACCGACCTGCGCTACGGCGTCCGCAAGGCCATCACCTTCGTGGCCGCGGGCCTGAGCGTCGTGGTGGTGATCGCCAGCTTCAGCCAGCGGCTGGCCGGCCTGACGGTCGCCTTCGGCGTGGCCGGCGCCGGCATCGCCTTCGCGCTCCAGGAGGTCATCGCCAGCGTGGCCGGCTGGGTGGCCGTGCTGTTCGGCGGGTTCTACAGCCCCGGTGACCGCGTCCAGCTCGGCGGCGTCAAGGGCGACGTCATCGACATCGGCGTCCTTCGCACCACGATCATGGAATGCGGGCAGTGGGTGGACGGCGACCTCTACAACGGACGCATCGTCCGCGTCGCCAACAGTTTCGTGTTCAAGGAACCGGTGGTGAACTACACGGCAGACTTCCCGTTCCTGTGGGACGAGATCAAGATCCCCGTGAAGTACGGTTCCGACCGGAAGCTGGCGCGCCAGATCCTGACCCGCGTGGTCGAGGACGTCACGCGCGAGACCGTCGAGTCGGGCCGGCGCACCTGGGCCGAGATGGTGCGGAAGTACCGCATCGAGGACGCCAGGATCGAGCCCATGGTGCAGCTCATCGCCAACGACAACTGGATCGAGTACACGGTCCGCTACGTGGTGGACTTCCGGCGGCGCCGGGCCACCAAGGACCTGCTGTTCGAGCGCATCCTCGACGAGGTGGACGCCAGCGGCGGGCGCGTGGCGCTGGCCTCGGCGACGTTCCACCTGGTGGAAGCGCCGCCCATCACGGTCACGCTCGACGCCGGCGGTCTCGGACTGCGGCCGTCCTAGCAACCACCCGGAAGGAGTATCGCCCCATGCCGTTCCTGGTCCGCCGCCTCGCCCTGTGTGCCGCGCTGCTCGCCGGCCTCCCGGCCGCGCTCGCGGCCCAGCGGCCCGCCGTACCCGCGGCCGCCGACACGGCGCGGGCCGCTCCCGACTCGGCCCCCGCGTACGTCGGTGCGCCGGTGGTCGTCCGGGGCGACACCGTGCTGTGGATACCGACCCGCCATGGCGCGTTCACCGCCGAGGATCGGGCCGCCGCCATCGCCAACCGGGTGCGCCTGCTGTCGCGCGCCAGCATCGACTCGCTGGTGATCGTGCCCGGCGAGACCTCCACCGACCTGGTGGCCGGCGAGACCGTCGTGATGACGGTGACCGACGCGGACGCCGCGGCCGTGGGCAAGCCGCGCGACGTGCTCGCGGCCGAGAACGCCGCCGCCATGTTCGGCAAGCTCAAGGCGGTCTCCCTGCGCGCCACGCTGATCATCATCGCTCTGGGCTCGCTGTGGACCCTGCTGGCCACGGCCGTGCTGGTCGCCCTGTTCATGCTCCTGGGCCGGCTCTTCCCCAGGCTGACGGGCACCATCGAGTCCTGGCGTCACACGCGCATGCCGGCCCTGCGCATCCAGACGCTGGAACTGCTCTCGGCCACGCGCCTGACCGATGCCCTGCTGGGACTGGCGCGCGTCCTGCGCATCGTCGTGGTGCTGGTGCTGCTCTACTTCTACCTGCCGCTGGTGCTGAGCTTCTTCCCGTGGACGGCGCACCTGTCGGACAGTCTCCTGAGCTACGTCACCACGCCGCTGGCCAACGTGTTCAGCGCGTTCATCGCCTACGTGCCGAACGTGTTCTTCCTGGCGGTGATCATCCTGGTGACCCGGTACGTGCTCAAGGTCATCCACATGCTGTTCCAGGCCATCGGCGCCGGCACCGTCACCCTGGGGAGTTTCGACCGCGAGTGGGCCGAGCCCACCTACAAGATCGCCCGCTTCCTGGTGCTGGCCTTCGTGGTGGTCGTGGCGTTCCCGTACCTCCCGGGCGCCAAGTCCGACGCCTTCAAGGGCGTGTCGCTGTTCCTGGGCGTGCTGTTCTCCCTGGGCTCCTCGTCGGCCATCGCCAACATCGTCGCCGGCGTGGTGCTGACCTACACCCGGGCGTTCAACATAGGCGACCGGGTCAAGATCGCCGACACGATGGGCGACGTGGTGGCGAAGACCCTGCTCGTCACCCGCATCCGCACCATCAAGAACGTGGACATCACCATCCCCAACGCCATGGTGCTCGGGGCGCACATCGCCAACTACACGGCGATGGCCAAGGCCGACGGCCTGATCCTCCACACCGGCGTGACCATCGGGTATGACGCGCCCTGGAAGCAGGTGCACGAGCTGCTGCTCGCGGCGGCCAGGGCCACGCCCGGCATCCTCGAGCGGCCCGAACCGTTCGTGCTCCAGACGAGCCTCGACGACTTCTACGTCAGTTACCAGCTGAACGCCTATACCGACCAGCCGGCGATCATGGCGCGCACCTACTCGCACCTGCACGCCAACATCCAGGACAAGTTCAACGAGGGCGGCGTGGAGATCATGTCACCGCACTACGCCACCCTGCGCGACGGCAACCCGACGACCATCCCGGCCAGCTACCTGCCCAAGGATTACGTCCAGCCGCCGTTCCGGGTCCAGCACGTCGAGCGGGGAGGCGCCTGATCGTGCGCGTCCGCACCCGGGCGGCCCTGGCCGCCATCGCCGTCCTCTCCGCCGCGCCGCTCCCGGCGCAGCAGCCCGAACCCCTCCTCGACGCGCTCGCCCGCGCCTTCCAGCAGGACGCGTTCCGCGTCGGCGCGCTGCTGCAGATCGTCGGCGACCTCCAGCCGGAGCGGACCCTGCCGGGCCGCAACGGGTTCCAGGTCGCCAACGCCCGGCTCGGCATCAGCGGCCGGCTCGACGGCGGCTGGTCGTACCAGCTCCAGACGGCGTTCACCGGCACGCCGGCCATCCTCGACGCCCGGATCGGCTTCACCGCGGCGCCCTGGCTCACCGTGGACGCCGGCCGCTTCAAGGCCCCCTTCAGCCGCGAACGGCTGACCAGCGCCGCCGGCATCGACTTCGTCAACCGCGCGCAGGTCACCACGACGCTCGCGCCCGGCCGCCAGGTCGGCGCCCAGGCGCGCGGGCGGCTCTCGGGCGGTCGCGTCGAATACGGGGTCGGCGCCTTCAACGGCAACGGCCTGGCCTCCGGCAACGACAACAACGACCTGATGTACGTCGCCCGCGTGTCGTTCTGGCCCATGGGTGACCCGGCGAGCGCGCCCGCCGACCGGCGGCTGGAGGTCGGTGTCAACGCCGCCACCAGCCACGACCGGGCCGCGCCGGTCGGCGGCCTGGTACCGGCGTACCGCGGCGGTCGTACGCTCGGCGGCGTCGACGCGCGGCTGCGGCGGGGCCGCCTGCTGCTCGCCGGCGAGGCCATCGTGGCGGACCTCGATTCGACCGGCGGCGGCAGCCACACGCCCGCCGGATGGCACGCCACCGTCGGGTGGCACGTCAACCCGCGCTCGCAGCTGCTGGCCCGCTGGGACGCCTTCCGGCCCGACGGCCTCGGCCTCGACAGCGACCTCCTGGTGCTCGGCTGGAACCGCTGGCCCACGCGCGCCACCGAGATCCAGGTGAACTGGATCATCGACCTGAATGACGCCGCGCTGAAGCGCCACCAGCTGCTGGTCAACCTGCAGGTCGGGTTCTAGGTCGGTGCGGGCCTGGCTGACGGGGTTCGACTGGCGGGCGCACCAGCAGCTGATCGCCACCGTCCTGATCCTGGCCGTCCTCTGGCTGACGCACCGGCTGTCGGTCGCGGCGGTGCACCGGCGCATCCAGGATCCCAGAGCCCAGTTCCGCTGGCGCAAGAGCCTCACCTATACCGCCGTGACCCTCGCCCTGCTGCTCGTGGCGCGGGTCTGGTTCCCCGGCTTCAGCGGACTGACCACCTACCTCGGCCTGCTGTCGGCCGGCCTGGCCATCGCCCTCAAGGACCTGGTCGCCAACCTCGCCGGCTGGATCTTCATCCTCTGGCGGCGGCCGTTCGAGGTCGGCGACCGCATCCAGATCGGCGAGCACCGGGGCGACGTCATCGACCTGCGGCTGTTCCAGTTCAGCCTGATGGAGATCGGCAACTGGGTGGACGCCGAGCAGAGCACCGGCCGGATGATCCACGTGCCCAACGGCCAGGTGCTCGACCGTCCGCTGGCGAACTACTCCAAGGGGTTCCGGTTCATCTGGGAGGAACTGCCGGTCCTGGTCACGTTCGAGAGCGACTGGCGGGCGGCGAAGGAGGTGCTGGCGGCGATCGTGCAGCGGCACGCGGCCCCCTTCGCCCAGGAGGCCGAGGCGGAGATGCGCGCGGCCGCGCGCCAGTACATGCTGCTCTACGACGCGTCGTCGCCGACGGTCTTCACCGCCGTGCGTGACAGCGGTGTCCTGCTCACGGCCCGCTACCTGGTGAACCCCAGGCAGCGCCGGTCCGTCGCGCAGTCGGTCTGGGAGGACCTGCTCGACGCCTTCGCCGCGCGCCCCGAGATGGACTTCGCCTACCCGACCACGCGCTTCTACGACAACGTGCGCGAGGGGAAGAGCGGGCCGGCCTCCGGCCGGCCCGACAGCGCCGCTCACTAGCACGCCCGCCCGCTCCGGCCGCTCGCGAGCACCCGCGCGTCGGTTGCGCCGCGCTCCGGCGCGCGGCAAGTTCCCACACCCTCGTGACCACCGACCCCGCACCGCCACAACCACCCGCGACCCGCGCGCTCGAGGCCTTTCTCGGGCCGGCGTCGGCCCTGGTGCTCTCCTGGATCGCCGCCGTGGGACTGGTGATGCACTCCGATCCGCTGCTGGCCACGCTCGTGGTGCTCGGCGCCGGCGGCGCGTTCGTCGCCGGACTGACGGGCGTGGGCGGCGCGATCGTGATGATCCCGCTGCTGCTCTACGTGCCGCCATGGCTGGGGACCGGCCGGCTGAGCATGCACGAGATCGCCGCCATCACCATGGTGCAGGTGTTCGCCGCCGCGGCCTCGGGACTGGCGGGACACCTGCGCGAGGGCTTCGTGGACCGCCGCACCGCGGTGGTCCTCAGCGCCGGGATGATGTCCGGCTCGCTGATCGGCGCCGTGGCCTCGCGCTGGGTGCCCTCCGCCGCGCTCCAGGCCGTCTTCGCCACCATGGCCGTTGCCGGCGCGGTGCTGCTGCTGCTGACGCGCGAGGCGCCGGAGGGCGATGCGCCGGCGCCGCCATGGAGCGGTCCCCTCGGCTTCAGCCTGGCCTTCGGCGTCGGCCTGCTCGCCGGCGCGGTGGGCGCGGGCGGCGGCTTCCTGCTGATCCCGCTGATGCTGTTCGTGCTGCGCATCCCGGCGCGCATCGCCATCGGCAGCTCGCTCGCCGTCGCGCTGGCCGGGGCCGCCATGGGCCTGACCGGCAAGCTGGTGACGGGCCAGGTCGCCGGCTGGCCGGCCCTGGCGCTGGTGGCCGGCGCCCTGCCGGCCGCCCAGCTCGGCGCCGCCGCCAGCCGGCGCCTGCGCGCCGGCCAGCTGCGCGGCATCCTCGCCCTGATCATCGCCGCCGTGGCCGTGAAGATGTGGCTGGAGATCCTGCGGTGACGCGCTGGAGCTGGGTCATCGACCAGACGCGCTGCATCGGCTGTCACGCCTGCACCACCGCCTGCAAGTCGGAGAACGACGTCGCCGTCGGCGTGTTCCGCACCTGGGTCAAGAACGTGGACGTCGGCACCTTCCCCGACGTGAAGCGTCACTTCGCGGTCCTGCGCTGCAACCACTGCGAGGACGCGCCCTGCGTCGCGATCTGCCCCGTCACGGCCATGTACCAGCGCGACGACGGCCTGGTGGACTTCGACGAGTCGCTGTGCATCGGCTGCAAGGCGTGCATGCACGCATGCCCCTACGACGCCATCTACATGGATCCGGATTCCCACACCGCGGCCAAGTGCAACTTCTGCTCGCACCGGGTGGATGAAGGACTGCTGCCGGCGTGCGTGGTGGTGTGCCCGGTCGAAGCGCTCGTCTTCGGCGACATGGACGACCCGACGAGCCGGGTGAGCCGGGAGCTGGCCG
>CAZJZC010000043.1:0-16707 GCA_964550365.1 uncultured Gemmatimonadales bacterium
TTCCTGGGCTGCGTGCTGGCGCTGGTGACCATGGCGTTCCTGATGGCCGCCCGCGGCCGGGGCCGCGGTGCCGTCGCCCTCGGCGGCGTCCTGCTGGTCGGCGGGTTCGCCTTCGTCTCGGTACAGGCCTGGCTGCGGCCGATGGCGACCGAGGCTGTGGCCCGCGACCGCCGCTCACCCCAGATCTGGCGCGAGCGGGACGTCACCACGCGGCTGTTCACGCTGGCGCAGGTCGGGAGCTACCAGGATGCCCGGGGCAATCCGATCCCCGGCATCATCTACCGGGCCCAGCGGTATCCGTTCGGCGCGGGCCTGGGGCGGACCGGTTCGACCGCGGGCGCCTTCGAGGCCCAGTACCGCAAGGACGCCCGCAGTGCCCGGATCCAGGAGGAAGTCGGCTGGTCCGACAACTTCTTCGCCGACATGATCGTCGAGACCGGGGTGCCGGGCATGCTCATGCTGACGACGATCCTGGTGGGGATGGGCCTGTTCGCCCTCAAGCTGGCGCGGCGGGCGCGCGACCCGACGATCGCGGCCGGCGCCGCCGCGCTGGCCGGATTCTACTTCAGCCTGCTGGCCCTCTCGTGGGGCTCGCAGCCGCTGCTGGGCAATCCCATCACGGCATACTTCTGGTTCCTGTCCGGCATGCTCGCCGCCATGGCGCGGATGGACGACGAGGCCGAGTTCGAGGAATCCGAGACGGCCGACGCGGAGTACCTGCCGGTGCCGGCAGGCTACCGGTAGCCGCCGCGCGTGCGGTTGCTCGCCACGCTGCCTCACGTGCCCTGGCCGCCGGTCGGCGGCGGCCGAGCCCGCAGCTGGTACCTGCTGTCACAGCTGGCCGAGCGACACGAGGTCCACCTCCTGGCGCTGGCATCGCCCGACGAGCCCCCCGCCGATCCGGCCCGCCTGCCGTTCACGACCTTCGAGACGGCGGCCGTGCCCACGGCGAGCCCGCCGCGGTTCTCGACCGCGTGGCTGCGGCTCCGGGTCCGCAGTCTCCGGCACCCGGCCGCGGCGTTCTACCAGGCCGACGTGGAGCGGCGATTCGCCGCACTGGTGCGGTCCCTGCGCCCCGACGCCGTGATCTACGACTCGTGGACCCTGCCGTACGCGCGGGCCGCGAACGGGGTCCCGGCCGTCGTCAACGAGCAGAACTATGATCCGCTCATCACCGCCCGCATGGCCGCGGGGGCGACCGGACTCGCGGCGCTGAAATGGCGGGCCTACCTGCGGATCACCGAGGCCGCCGAACGGCGCAACCTGCGGCGCGTGCGTGCCATCGCGGCCTGTTCGGAGGAGGACGCCGCGCTGTTCCGCCGGGCGGCGCCGCACGCGCTGGTGGCGGTGGTGCCGAACGGGGTGGACACCGCCGCCTTCTCCGCCGCGCCGCCCGGTCGGGCCGTCGTCATGACGGGGTCGTATTCCTATGCGCCCAACGCCGACGCGGCCCGCAGGCTGGTGCGGCACATCTGGCCCCTGGTGCGCCGGGCCGTGCCCGAGGCGACGTTGCGGCTGGTCGGGCTGAACGGCGAGCGGGTGCTCGCCGACGTCGCCGACCATCCCGGCGTGACCCTGGTGGGCACGGTGAGCGACGTGCGTCCCGAGTTCGCCCTGGCCCGCGTCGCCGCGGTGCCGATCGACGTCGGCGGCGGCACGCGCATCAAGATCCTCGAGGCCTTTGCCGCCGGCCGGCCGGTGGTCAGCACCCGCGTCGGCGCCGAGGGGATCGCCCTGACCGAGGGGCGCGAAGCGTTCCTGCGCGACGACGACGCGTCGTTCGCCGACGCGCTGGTGACGCTGCTGCGCGACGAGCGCCTCGCGGCGACGATGGGCGCGCGCGGGCGCGCGCTGGTCGAAGCGCGGTACGACTGGCGCGCCAGCACCGCCGCGTTCGACGACCTGCTGGGCCGGGCCCTCCCTTGATCGGGCTCTACTGCCCAGACGTTCCGCCCGCGCCCGGCGGCGTGTCCGACCACACGCTGGCGCTGGCCCGGGCCCTGGAGCGTGTCGGCGAGCGGCCGGCGGTGTTCGCGCGGCGCGGCGACCCGGCCGGGTTCGCGCCGCTGGCCTGCGTGACCGGCCTCGCGCCGGGCGCCGTGGCGGGCGCGGCGCTCGAGCACGGCGTGACGACGCTCGTGGTGCAGTACGTCCCCTTCCTGTTCGCCCGCCGCGGCGTGTCGCCGTCGCTGGCGCTGGGCATCGGCGCCCTGCGGCGGGCCGGCATCCGCATCGCCGTCATCGTGCACGAGGCCTTCGTGCCGTTCACCCGGCTGGCCTGGCTCGTGACCGGCGTGCCCCAGCGGCTGCAGTTCGCCTGGCTGGCCCGGAGCGCGTCACACCTGTACGCGCCCATCCCGCAGTACGCCGACCTGGCGCGCCGGTACGGCGGACGCAGGCCCGTGGTCCGGGTGGCGCCGATCGGCGCGACCATCCCCGTCGCGTCGCTCGATCGCGCCGAGGCCCGGCGGCGGCTGGGCCTGACCGAGGAGCAGATCGCGATCGGCGTCTTCAGCCCGGCGGCCCACGGCTTCCGGCGCGACTGGATCGGGATCGCGGCCGCCCGGCTGGCCGAGCGGCCCCAGGTCGTGTGGGTGACCTTCGGCAACGGCGGCGACGTGGCACTGCCCGGCCTGCGGGCGGGCCGGAACGCCATCCTGGCCGGGCCCGCGGATCCGGCCACCATCGCCGTGACCATGCGCGCCATGGACGCCGCCGCGGCGCCGTACATCGACGGCCTGACCATGCGTCGATCGGGCGCCATGCTGGCCCTGGCCAGCGGCGTGCCGCTGGTGAGTTCCACGGGCCACCTGTACGACCCGACGCTGGGCGCGCTGGCGGCCTGCGAGCCGACGCCGGCGGCGTTCGCCGACCGGCTGGCCCGCCTGGTGGACGACCCGGACGAGCGGGCGCGCTGGGCCCGGGCCACCGCACGGTACCAGGAGACCGCGTCGATCGAGGTGCTCGCGAACCTCCTGCGCAGTGACCTGGCACGGACGTGAACGAGCGCTCGCCGGTGCGGGTGCCCTGGACCTGGGGCACGAGGCTCTATGACCAGGCGCTGTGCGATGCGCTCTGGGCCGAGCGCGAGCGGGTGCGTGGCACGGTGGTCGACCTGGGCTGCGGCATGAAGCCCTACGCCGGCTGGCTGGGACGCGGCGCCGGCCGGTGGGTCGGCTTCGACCTGCCGAGCACCGCGTCGGGGCGGCCGCGTGCCGATGCGTTCGCGGCGGCCGGCGCGGTCCCGATGCGCGGCGGCACGGCCGACTGCGTGATCTCGACCCAGGTGATCGAGCACATGGCCCGGCCGCGCGAGCTGTTCGCCGAGGCCGCGCGCCTGCTCCGGCCGGGCGGTTCGCTGCTGGTCTCGGCGCCGCAGGCGCAGTGGCTGCACGAGGAGCCGCATGACTACTGGCGCTTCACCCGCTACGGCCTGATGGAGCTGGCGCGCGAGGCCGGGCTCGCGCCCCTGCGCGTGCGGCACCTGGGCGGGGCCGTGGCGCTGGTGGGCTTCCTGATGAGCGCGCACGTGCCGATGCTCGGCGCGCGGGAGCGCTCAGCCTGGTGGCACGCGCGCCGGGCGGCCCAGGCGCTGATCCAGTGGTGCGCCGCCGTCGGCGACCGCGTGGCGCACGTCCCGGGTGACACCATGGGCAACCTGCTGGTGGCGGAGCGGCCGGCATGAACCCCGACCCGCGGAGCAACCTCCCGCCGGCGCCGCCGGACTTCTACTCGCGCGCCTACTTCCTGGGGCGCTGCGGCGGCTACGCCGAGTTCGTGGCCGAGGGCGGCCGGGTGGCCGACCCCATCCGCCGCACCGCCCTGCGGCTCATGGCGCCCGCGCCCGGCCAGCGCATCATGGACCTGGGGTGCGGCCGCGGCGAGCTGTGCGTCGCCGCCGCGCAGGCGGGCGCCCGGGTGGTCGCGCTCGATTTCAGCCGCGACGCGCTGAGCATGGCGCGTGACACGGCGCGGGCCCACGGTGCCGACGTCCTGCTGGTGTGCGCCCGGGCCGAGGCCCTGCCCCTGCGCGCCGGCGCGCTGGACACGGTCCTGGCGACCGACATCGTCGAGCACCTCCCGGACCCCGACCTGCGGGCCGCCGTGGCGGAGGTCCGGCGCGTCCTCGGGCCGCGGGGACGGTTCGTGGTGCATACCGGGCCGACGCGGGCGTACCTCGCCGCGGGCCAGCACCTCAAGCGCGCGCTCCAGTGGCTGCTGCGCCGCCCGGTGGCGCCCCGCCTGACATACGAATCGGAGCTGCGCGAGGCCGGTCACTCGAACATCCACAGCCGGGCCACGCTCCGCGCGGCGCTGGCCTCGGCCTTCCCGGCACCCCGGGTGTGGTACGCCTTCAGCGGGGAGGAGCGCGCCAGCCGGCGCCTGGCCGCCGCCGTGGGCCTGGCGGCGCCGCTGGCGTTCAACCTGTGGGCCGAGGCCGTGGCCCGGGACGGCGGCGCATGAGCCCCCTCAAGGTGCTGTACGTCTCGCCGCAGGCGTCGCTCGGCGGCGCGGAACGGGTGACGCTCGACCTCATCGCCCTGCACGAGCGTGCCGCGGTGGAGCCGTCGGTGTGCTTCCTGAGCGACGGGCCGCTGGTGGCGCATTGCCGCGACCGGCTCGGCGTGCCGGTCACGGTCATCCCGGCGCCGCCGCTGCGGCAGTACTTCGCCGGCCGCAAGGCCGTGCGCGCGATCGCCGACCTGGCGCGCGGCTCCGGCGTCCAGCTGGTGCACAGCGCCATGGCCTGGGGCCACGTGTACGGCGGCCGCGCGGCCCGGGCCGCGCGGCTGCCCGCCGTCTGGTTCCAGCATGTCGGCGCCGCCTGGGGCAGCGCGGTGGAGGCCGCCGCCGCGCTCGTTCCCGCCCGGGCCATCTTCGCCAACTCCGCCTTCACCGCGGCGGGACAGCGGCGCGTCAACCCGTGGCGCACGCCGGTGCGCGTCGTGCATCCCGGCACCCGCATACCCGAGGAGCCGCGCGAGGTGCGGCGTGCCCGCGGCCGCGCGGCGCTGGGGATCGGGCCGCAGGAGTTCGCCG
This sequence comes from uncultured Gemmatimonadales bacterium, assembly GCA_964550365.1. Taxonomy (GTDB): domain Bacteria; phylum Gemmatimonadota; class Gemmatimonadetes; order Gemmatimonadales; family JACORV01; genus DASXPG01. The sequence goes on from CAZJZC010000043.1 coordinate 5,041, forward strand.
TCGGGATCGCGGCGCGGCTCCAGCCGTGGAAGGGCCAGGAGGTCGTCATCAGGGCGGCCGCCTCGCTGCTGCACGCCCGGCGGCACGCGCGGCTGTTCGTCATCGGCGACGCGTTGTTCGGCCTGGACCAGGCCTACGCGGCCGGACTGCCGACCCTGGCCGCCCGGCTCGGCATCGCCGATCGCGTGACGCTCACCGGGTTCCGGGACGACGTGCCCGACTGCCTCGCCGCGCTCGACACGGCGGTGCACGCATCCACCAGCCCTGAGCCCTTCGGGCTCGGCCTCATCGAGGCGATGGCGGCCGGCACGCCGCTGGTCGCGGCCGACGGCGGCGCCACCCGCGAGATCGTGACGCCGGGCGCCGACGGGCTGCTGACGCCGCCCGGCGACCACGAGGCCCTCGCGACGGCCCTGCTGACGCTGTGCGATGACGAGCCGCTCCGGCTCGCGCTGGCCGAGCGCGGGGCCGCCACCGCGCGCGCGCGCTTCGACGCGGTGCTGATGACGCGCGCCATCGAGCGCGCCTACCAGGGGCTGGCGCGCCGATGAAGGTGGCGCTGGTGGCGCACCACGTGCGGCCGACGGGCGGCCAGGACCGGTACCTGCTCGAACTGGCGCGGCACCTGTCGCGGCGGCACGAGATCCACCTGGTGACGGTCCGGGCGGAGGGGTGCGAGGACGTCGCGGCCACGGTCCACCCGGTGAGCGTCGCGGACCGGCCGGTGCTGCTGCTGCAGGCGCGCTTCGCCCGCCGGGCGGCGGCCATCGTCGCGCGGCTCGGGTGCGACGTGGTCCACGTGGTGGGCGGGGCCGTCCCCGGCGCCACGGTGATCACCGCGCAGTATGTCCACGCCGCGTGGCGGGAGGCCCGTGAGCGCTACGACGTGCGCGAGGGCTCCGCGCCGCGACGCTGGTATCAGCGGCTGGTCGGCCGGCGTGCCGAGCGCGATGAGTGGCGGGCGTTCCGCGATCCCGATGTCCGCGCCATCATCGCCGTGTCGGTGCGGACCGCCGGCGAGCTGGCGGCGCACTACGGCGTGGACGCCGCGCGGACCGCCGTGATCTACAACGGTGTGGATCCGGAGGTGTTCGACCCCACGCGCCACGCCGACGCGCGGGCCGCGCTCCGGCGGGATCTGGGGCTCGCGGGCGACGCGCCGCTGGTCCTGCTGGTCGGGACCTATGCGCGGAAGGGGCTGGATACCGCCATCGCGGCCCTCGCCCGGGCCTCCACGACCGCGCACCTGGTGGTCGCCGGCGCGGGCGACGACGCGCTGGCGCGGCGCTGGGCCGCGGCGGCCGGCATGGCCGGACGCCTGCACCTGCTGGGCATGCGCCGCGACGTCGAGCGCCTGTTCGCCGCCAGCGATGCCTTCGTGCTGCCGACCCGGTACGAGCCGTTCGGCATGGTGATCGCCGAGGCCATGGCGAGCCGCCTGCCGGTCGTCGTCAGCGCCTGCGCCGGAGCGGCCGAGCTGATCCGCCACGGCGAGAACGGCTTCGTGGTCGAGGCGGCCGACGACGTGGAGGGGTTCGCGGCCGGCCTGCGCGCCGCCCTGGACGATCCGGCCCGCCGCGCCGCCATCGGCCTGGCGGCGCGCTCGACCGCGGCCGCGCTGGCCTGGACCCACGTGGCGGAGCAGACCGAGCGCGTGTACCGGCAGGCGCTGGAGGCGGGCACGTGAGGGTGGCCTGCGTGAGCCACGGGTCGATCGTGCCCCTCAACCGCCGCCCGTTCGACCTCGTCGCCACCGGGCACGGGATCGCGCTGACACTCATCCTGCCCGAGCACTGGCGCGGCGATCTGCCGGACCCCGACATCCGCTACGCCGAGGTGCCCGGCGGCGCCCCCGCGGTGGTGCTGAAGGCGCGCCGGTCGGGCAACGGCTCGCTCTACACCCTGCGCGGCCTGGCGGCCGCCCTGCGGCGCCTGGCCCCCGACGTCATCCTGCTCGACGAGGAGCCCTGGTCCCTGGCCGCCTGGCAGGTGCTGCGCGCGGGCGTCCGCGTGCCGCTCATCGTCTACTCGAAGCAGAACCTGCACAAGAACGTGCCGCCGCCGTTCTCGCTGCTGCGCTCGGCGACGTACCGGCGGGCGGCGGCCGCCTGGGCCGTCGGCGAGACCACCGCCAGCGTGCTCCGCTCCAGCGGGTTCGCGAAACCGGTCGACGTGGTCCCGCACGGCGTCGAGGTGTCGCGGTTCCGGCCGGGGCGCGACGAGGCGCGTCGCGCCGAGCTCGGCCTCAGGGGCACCGTGATCGGCTACGCGGGGCGGCTGGTCGAGGACAAGGGCATCGCCGACCTGCTGGACGCCGCGTCGCGCCTCGCCGCCGACGGCGTGGCGTTCAGCCTGCTGGTGGTCGGCGCCGGCCCGCTCGAGCCGATGGTGCGCGGGCGCGCCGGCGCCCTCGGCGGCCGGCTCACGCTGGTTCCGGCCGTGCCGCACGACGAGGCGCCGGCGATCCTGCGGCTCATGGACGTCCTCGCCCTGCCCTCGCGCGCCTCGCCGGCCTGGCAGGAACAGTTCGGACGGGTCCTGGTCGAGGCCGCGGCCACGGCCCTGCCGATCGTCGCGGCCGGGACCGGCGAGATCCCGTTCGTCATGGCCGGCCTCGGCGGCGGCGGGCGCGTGGTGGCCGAGCGCGACCCGGCGGGGCTGGCCGCCGCGCTGGCGGAGATGCTGGCCGACACGTCGCTGCGCCAGCGCGTCGGCGCGGCGAACCTGGCGGCGGCGCGCGCGCGCTACAGCCAGGAGGCCGTCGCGGCGCGCATGGCCGGCCTGCTCGCGCGGGTCGGCGGACCCGGCTGATGTGCGGCATCGTGGTGCTCTACCGGGCCGGCGGCGCCGCGCCCATGGAGCCGATGCTGGCATCCATCCGGCACCGCGGGCCCGACGACGACGGCATCGTCGAGTGCGGCGAGACCACGCTCGGCGCCCGGCGGCTGTCCATCATCGACCTCGCCGGAGGCCACCAGCCGCTGGCGAGCGAGGACCGTTCGGTATGGGCGGTGCTCAACGGCGAGATCTACAACCATGCCGACCTGCGCGCGCACCTCATCACGCGGGGCCACCGGTTCCACACCGGCGTGGACACGGAGGTCCTGGTCCATGGCTACGAGGAGTGGGGCGCCGAGGGGCTGCTGGAACGACTCCACGGCATGTTCGCCTTCGCGCTCGCGGACACCAGGCGCGGCGCCTGCATCCTGGCACGCGACCGCCTGGGCAAGAAGCCGCTCTACCTGGCGCGCGCCGGCCAGGGCTGGGCGGCGGCCAGCGAGATCAAGGCCCTGTTCCGCCACGCCGCCATCGCGCCCCAGCTCGACGAGGCGCGCATCCCGGAGTCGCTGGCCAACCGCTTCGTGGCGGGCGAGCACACCGCGTTCGCCAACATCACCCGGCTGCTGCCGGGGCACTGGATGAGGCTGGCGGAGGGGGCCGCGCAGACGCGGCGCTACTGGTCGCCGCCGGAACCCGACGGCACGCCGGTGCCGGCCGACGTGCCGGCCGAGGTCCGCACCCGCCTGCTCGAAGCCGTGCGGGTGCGGCTCGTGGCCGACGTGCCGCTGGGCGTCCTGCTCTCGGGCGGCCTGGACTCGAGCGTCATCACCGCGGCGATGCGCCGCTCGGGCGCCGAGCCGCTGCGCACCTACACGGTCGGCTTCGAGGAGTCGGCCGACGACGAGCGCGCCGCCGCCCGGCGCGTGGCCGACCACCTCGGCACCGCCCACACCGAACGTGTCGTCGCGCTCGACGCCACCCAGCTGCTCGACGAGGTCGTCTGGCATGCCGACGAGCCGCTGGGCGACGCCGCCGCCCTGCCCACGCTGCTGATCAGCCGCGTGGCCCGCGAGCAGGTGACCGTGGTCCTCTCGGGCGAGGGCGCCGACGAACTGTTCCTGGGGTATCCGCGGTACCTGCTGAGCCGCCTCGCCGACCGGGCCAGGCTCCTGCCCGAGGGACTGCGCCGCGCGTGCTTCGGGATGGCGGCGCGGCTGACCGGCGGCCGGGCCGCGATGGCGCTGCGGCGCCTGGCCGACGCCCCGGCCGACGCGCTGGTGCGCAACGCCCTGTGGATGAGCGGCACGACGCCGACGGTGATGGCGGCCCTGACCCGCCAGCCGCCGCTCAACTGGGAGCGGTGGTACGTGCCCGACGCGCCGCTCGAACCGGTGCGCGGCCCCGCGGCGCTGGGCGCCGTACTGCGCCGCGACCTGTCGGCGTGGCTGGTCGACGACATCCTGCTGAAGCTCGACAAGATGTCGATGGCCGCGTCGCTGGAGGCCCGGGCGCCGTTCCTCGACCACCGGCTGGTCGAGTTCGTCTGCCGTCTGCCCCTCGAGCGGCGCTTCGCGGCCCGCGGCAAGCGGTGGGTCCGGCAGGCGTTCCGGGCCGACCTGCCCCCGGCGACCGCGGCCCGTTCCAAGCACCCGTTCCGGCCTCCCGTGGCCGCGTGGCTCCGCGGCCGGCTCGGCCTGGAGCTGGAAGCGACCATCCTGCGGCCCTCGAGTTTCACGAGCCGGTACCTGGACCGGCACGTGGCGCGTGACCTGATCGAACAGCACCGCCGCGGGGCCGACCACGCCCTGCTGCTCTGGAGCCTGCTGGTCCACGAGGCCTGGTGGCGGCGCTTCTTCGGCGCCGCCGGGAGCGCCGCGTGAGGCCCGTGCTCGTCCGCGACCTGGCGCTCGAGCGGTGGCCGTCGATGGACCGCTACGCCGACGCCCTGTCGGCCCGGATGGCGGACGCCGTCGTCCCCGACGCCTGGCGCATGAACGGACCGCGCTGGCTCGCGCGCTACTGGAGCTATCCGCGTGCCCTGCGCGGCGTACCGGGCGACCTGGTCCACGTCCTCGACCACACCTACGCGCACTGCCTGCGCGCCTTCCGGGGGCGGCCCTCGGTGGTGACCGTCCACGACCTGTGGCCGCTGCGGACCCTGGCCGAGGACCGCTGGTCGCCCCGGCGCGCGGTCCGCGACCGCCTGCTCCGCTGGACGCTCGAGTGGATGGAACGTGCGGACCGGTACATCGTGAGCACCCGCTGGACGGCCGCCGAGATGACGCGGTACTTCGACACCGACGCCGCCCGCATCCGGGTGGTACCCTACGGCGTGGACGACCACTTCTTCCGGCGGGCGCCGGACGACGTCGTCGCCCGGCGCCGCCGGGGCTGGCTCGAGCGACTGGGACGGGACGACGTGCGGACGATCATGCTCCACGTGGGTTCGTGCGCTCCGCGCAAGAACGTCGAGGCCGTCATCGGCGCGCTCGGGCGGCTGCGCGCGGACGGCATGGCCGCGGCCCTGGTCCAGATCGGCGGCAGTTTCGGCGCGCCTCACCAGGCCGCGCTGGCGGCAGCCGGCGTCGAGGCGTTCGTCATCCAGGAACCGTCGGCCGCGGAGGCCGATCTGGTCAGCGCCTACAGCGCCGCCGACGTCATGGTCCTTCCCTCCTCGTTCGAGGGGTTCGGCCTGCCCGCCATCGAGGCCATGGCCTCCGGCCTGCCGGTCGTCACCTCGGGTGCCGGCGGCCTGCGTGAGGCCGTGGACGAGGCGGCCGTGGTGACCGGCTCGACCAGCGCGGACTCGGTGGCCGAGGCGGTCGGCGCGCTGCTCGCGGATCCCGCGCGACGGGCCGACCTGGTCGCGCGCGGCCTGCGCCGCGCCCGATCGCTCACGTGGGACGCCTGTGCCGAGGGCACCCGCGGCGTCTACGCCGACCTCCTGGCCGCGGGGCGCGCGTGAGCGCGCCGCGCATCGCGTGCGTGCACGTCTCGTCGGCGCTCGGCGGGTCCGAATGGAGCCTGCTCGACTTCGCGCGCCGCGCCGGCGCCAACGGGCTGGACGCCGTCGTCATCCTGCCGAAGGACGGCCCCCTGGTCGCCCTGCTCCGGGCGGCCGGCGTGCGGGTCGGCATCGCGCCGGCCCGGGACGATCTCCTGGCGCTCTCCCAGCGCGGCATGGTCTCGGCGGCCGGCCTGTGGACCCTCACCCGCGGCCTCGCGTCGTGGTCGCGGCGGATCCGCAGCGAGGCCAGCCGGCTGCTGGGCGCCGAGCCCGACCTGCTGTACTCCAACGGCTTCAAGGCCCACCTGGCCTGCGCACTGGTGCGCGGCCCGCGGCGCGTCTGGCACCTGCGGGAGTTCCCTCCCGACACCACCCGCGCGGCCTGGCGGCTGCTGGTCGGGGCGGTGCCGTACGCGACCATCGCCAACTCCGGGGCCGTCGGCGACGCGTGGCGCATCGCCGGCCTGCGCCCGCCCGCCGTGGTGCTGAACGGCGTGGACCTCGAACGATTCCGACCCGCGCCGCCGACCGGCTGGCTCCACGAACTGCTCGAGCTCCCCGCGAGCGCGAGGCTCGTGGGCATGCCGGCGGTCTTCGCGCGCTGGAAGGGACATCTGCAGGTGGTCGAGGCGTTCGAGCGCGCCGCGCAGGACGCGCCCGAGGCGCACCTGCTGCTGGCCGGCGGCGCCATCTACGACACCACCGCCGAGCGCGGGTTCGCCGAGGAACTGGTCCGGCGGGTGGGGCGCGCCTCGTTGGGCGGAAGCTCGGGCAGCCGGCTGTCCGGCCGGATCCACTTCGTGAAGCACCAGAGCGAACCCTGGCGCCTGTATCCCGAGTTCGCCGTGACGGTGCACTTCTCGACCAGGCCCGAGCCCTTCGGCCGGGTGGTCGCCGAGTCGCTGGCCTCGGGCGTGCCGGTCATCGCGGCACGCGCCGGCGGACCGCTCGAGATCGTCGAGGATGGCGTCACCGGCTGGCTGGTCCCGCCCGAAGACGTCGGCGCCCTGGCCGGCGCCATGACCCGGGCGCTGGCGGAAGGGGGTACGCCGGCGGGCGACGCCATGCGCGCCGCCTGCCGCCGCAGTGCCGAGCAGCGCTTCGCGGCCGACCGGTACGCCGCCGAGGTGGCGCGCATCCTGACGCATTGCGCCACGGATCGATGAGCCGCCCGCCCCTCGTCCGGCGGATCGTGGTGCTGGCGGCCGTCGTGGCGACGGCGGCCCAGTTGGCGGCGCCGGCGTGGCGCCTGATGGGCGGTACCGGCGGCTATACCGCCTCGGAAGACGAGCGGCTCTATGTCGCCGCGGTGCGCAACGCGGCGCGTGCGCCCCTGGATCACCCCAATCCCTTCGACGGCCCGTGGGCCGGCGCCGCGGCATCCAATGCCCGGCTGCTGGTGCTCCTGGCGGCCGTCCCGGTCCGCCTCGGCGCGCCGGCCGGCGCGGTCTGGGACGCCGCGCGCTGGCTCGGCAGCTTCCTGGGTGCCGGCGCCGCCGCGCTGGCGGGCGCCGCCGTGGCCACGCCGGCCGTCGGCGCCGCGGCGTCGGTGGTGTTGCTCCTCGACCCCGGCGTGTTCGCCGGCAAGCCCCTGGTGAGCCTGGCCGGCATCGGGACCCACGCGGGCGACGACCCGCACCAGATCCTCATGTCGCGATCCCTGGTGCCCGCGGTGACCCTGCCGCTGCTGCTGCTGGCCCTGCTGGGCGTCATGGCCGCCGCGCGGCGCGGCCGGGCCGCGCGCGGCGCCGTCATGATCGGCGCCGTCGGGCTGAGCGGCAACCTCTTCACCTGGTCGGCCGCGCTGGCGGGCGCCGGATTCACCGCGCTGGCCCATCCGCGCCGGCGGCGTCTGCTGCTGCCGGTGAGCATCGGTCTCGTCGCAGCCGTCGCGCTCGTCGCCCTGGGCGGCCACGGCCGCCAGGGCAGTCCGCTGACCGAGGCCGTCATGCGGGTCGGGGGCATCCGGACGCACCGGCCCCAGATCCTGCTGCACGCCGGCTTCTGGCTCGGTGCGCTGGCGGCGGCGGCCCTGCTCTGGCTGCCGTGGCGCGTCAGGTCGGCCGCGCGGACGCTGGGAGCCGTGACGCTGGGCGCCTGGCTGTTCGCCATGCTCCAGACGCCGCTCACCGGGTGGGACCTGGAGGGCTTCCATTTCGGCTATGCGCTGGGCCCGCTGATGACGCTGTGCTGGTTCGCGCTGGCCTGGCATGCCTGGCGCCGCCACGGACGGCCCATCGCCGCCGTCTGGGCCGCGACCGCGCTGGTCTGCGCCGTCGGAGCGATCGGCCCGGTGCGCGCCCTGCGCGGCCTTGGCAACGCGATCGCCGACGGCCGGATGCGTCACGACGAGGCGCGGCTCCTGCTGGCGCGTGCCGGCATACCGGAGCGGGCCGTGGTGGCCGTGCCGGCGGACCTGGCCAGCCAGTTCGGCGCCAGCTACGACGGCGTGGTGTTCGGATCGCCGTGGCAGGCGTGGTGGTCGGTACCGGACACGGTGCTGTTCGACCGAGCCGTCTGTGCCGCCGCGCTGACCGGCGCCGACAGCGCCGGGATCAGGCGGCTCGCCCTGAGGCGGCGGCCCGGCGACCTGCCCGAATGGCATTACGGCCGCCCGGCCGACGTGGCACTGCCCGCTCGCGATTACTCCGCGCTCTTCGGCACGCTGGCCGACCGGCTCGCCGCCGCCCTCGCCGAGGCCGGCCGCTCGGCCGAGGTCCTGGCCGCCCGCTGTTCGGTCCGTCCCCGCTACGCCCTGGCCATGGGCGCGCTCCAGGTCGCCCGCGCCGAAGCCGCCGGCCAGTCCCTCGGCGGACGGCCGCGCTGGCGCGACGCGCACGGCCGCGCCGCCTGGATGGAGTTCGCCCCATGATCCGGGTGCTGTCCTCCGACGAGGAGATCCGCGCGGCGCGCGCCGAACTGGCCCGTCGCGGACTCGATTTCACCGACCGCTCCGGCATCCGCCTGTGGCGTGCCCTGTACCGGCTCCGATTCCGGGCGCCGTTGCCGGACGCCGACCTGATGAAGAGCTGGGACGTGCGCCTGGCCCTCGACGCCATCGAGCGCCACCTGCCCGGTCGCGACGCACCCATCCTCGACCTGGGCTGCTACAACTCGGAGACCCTGTGGGCACTGCACCGGCTGGGCTATCGTGACCTGGCGGGCTGCGATCTCAATCCGCTGTGCCGCTGGATGCCGTACTGGCACCGCATCCGCTACCTGGCCGCGGACCTGACGGCGACGCCGTTCCCCGCCGGGCGCTTCGCCGCGCTCACCTGCATGTCGGTCATCGAGCACGGGGTCCCGCTGGAGCGCCTGGTCGCCGAGGCGGCGCGACTGCTCCGGCCCGGGGGCCTGTTCCTGTTCACCACGGACTTCGACGGCACCGGTGCGCGGCACGACATCGACCCGACGTTCCGGGTGTTCGAGCAGTCCTGGCAGATCTTCTCGCGCGACACGCTCCAGGACCTGTGCCGCATGTTCCTGGATGCCGGGTTCTCCTGGCTCGAACCCGACGCGCGGTCCATGGACCACACCGGCAGGCCGGTGCACTGGAACGGCCAGGACTACACCTTCGTCTTCGTCGGTCTGCGGCGCACGTGAGCGGACGGTCCCTGGTCCGGCGTGGCGCGGCGGCGGCCCCGTGCGCGTCCTGATCGTCAGCGGGGCCGGGCCGCCCGCCATGGACGGCGTCGGGGACTACACGGCCCGGCTGGTGCCGGCCCTGCGCCGTGCGCGGCCGGACTGGGACTGGACCTGGATGGCGCGGCGTCCCGGTCTCCTGCGCTCGCCGCTCGGCACCTGGGAGGGCGCGCGCTACCTGCGGCCTGTCCATGCCTGGATGCCACCGTGGACCGCACTCGCCTGCGCCGCGGTGCGGGTGCTCCGCCCGGACCTGCTGCACGTGCAGGAGCAGATCCACTCGTTCTACGAGACCGACGCCGCGGTCCGGCTCGCCGCCGCCGCCCGCTGCCCGGTGATCACCACCCTGCACGAGTTCCACGAGGAACTGCCGAGCATCCGCCACACGGTGGCGCTCATCGCGCGGTCGCGGGCGATCATCGCCAACGACCGGCGCAACGCCGACCGCTGCCTGGCGCACACCGGGCGGCAGGCCGACATGCTGGGCTGGAGCGGGAGCACGGTCCGCGCGGTGGACGACACCGGGCGCCTGCGCACGCCCGGCACGCTGGTGACGTTCGGGTTCCTGTCGCGGCTCAAGAACCTGGACACGGCGTTCACCGCGTTCAGGCTCCTCAAGGCCCGGCACGCGGCCCTGCGGTGGCTCATCGTGGGACCGCTGGACCCGACCAGCGCCGAACAGGCCGACCTCCAGCGCCGGCTGGCCCACCCCGACGTGGTGTTCACCGGCGCCCTGGACCTGCACGACGGCTCACTCGCCCGGGTGCTGGCTGGGGCCCACGTCGGCCTGCTGCCCTACGCCGACGGCGCCTCCATGCGGCGCACCACGCTGCACGCCATGTGGGAATCCGGCGTCCCGGTGGTCACGACGCGGCCGCCGGCCGACGAGCCGGCGATCGTGGACGGCGAGAACTGCCTGCTCACGGCGCCGGACGATGCCGAGGCCATGGCGCGCGCCGTCGGGAGGGTGCTGGACGATGCCGGGCTCGAGGCCCGGTTGCGCGAGGGCAGCCGCCGCGCCGCCCGCGAGCACGGCTGGGACCGGCTCGCCCGCCTGCATCTCGACCTCTACCACCGGGTGCTCGCCTGACCGCCGCGGCGCCAGCCCGCGCCTTGACAGCCCCTGCTATCTTCCGCCGACCATGACGACCCTCCTGCACGTGGTCGGCGCCCGGCCCAACTTCATGAAGATGGCGCCGGTGCACCGCGCCCTCGCGGCCCGCGACGGTGTCCGTTCGCGCATCCTCCATACCGGCCAGCACTACGACCGGCTGATGAGCGACGTCTTCTTCGAGGACCTCCAGCTGCCGATGCCCGACGTCTCGCTGGGTGTCGGCTCGGGGACCCATGCCGAGCAGACGGCGGGCATCATGACCGCCTTCGAGCGGCATGTCATGGATGAGCGCCCCGACCGGGTCGTCGTCTACGGCGACGTGAACAGCACCATGGCCGCGGCGCTGGTGTGCGCCAAGCTGGGCATCCCCTGCGCCCACGTGGAAGCCGGCCTGCGCAGCGGCGACCGGGGCATGCCGGAGGAGATCAACCGCATCGTCACGGACCGCCTCGCCGACCTGCTGCTCGTCACCGAGCCGTCCGGGCACGCCCATCTGCGCATGGAGGGCGTCCCGGAGGCGCGCATCCGTCATACCGGCAACGTGATGATCGATTCGCTCGTGGGACTGCTGGCGCGGGAGGGCATCCGGGCGCGCCGGCCGCGCGCCGGACGACCGCTGGTCGTCATCACCCTGCACCGCCCCTCGAACGTGGACGACCCCGCGCGGTTCGCCGAGATCGCCGCGTTCCTGACCGAGCTGGCCGCCGACCATGACCTGCTCTTCCCGGTGCACCCGCGCACCCGCAAGCAGCTCGAATCCAGCGACGTCGGGGGCGCGCTCGCGCGGCGCGCCGAGCTGGTCGAGCCCCTGCGGTACCGGGACTTCGTCAGGACCATGGCGGAGGCGACGCTGATCGTGACCGACAGCGGGGGGATCCAGGAGGAATCGGCCTACCTGGGCGTGCCGTGCCTGACGCTGCGGACCACGACCGAGCGGCCCATCACGGTGGACGCCGGGACCAACATCCTGGAGCCTTCGGCCGGCGGCGACCTGCGCGGCGCCGCCCGCGGCCTCATCGCGAAGACCTACCCGGCGATCGGCGAGAACCCGGTCCTGCGCAAGGCGCTGTGGGACGGGCATGCCGGCGAGCGTGTCGCCGCGGAACTGCTCGGCGCGACCTGA
>CAZJZC010000044.1:0-16501 GCA_964550365.1 uncultured Gemmatimonadales bacterium
CGGCCCGCGCGGCACGTCGGCCGCCAGCCAGCCGCGCGCGGCCAGCGCCGCCCGGTCGGCGGGCGTGATGACGGCCTCGACCTGGACGGCCCCGGCCGCCGGCCGGACCGCGACCACGTCCACGCCCAGTCGGCGCACCGAGTCCACCGCCGCCGGCCCGGTCACCGCGAAGCGCACCAGCGTCAGCTCCTGGGCGGCCGCGCGCGCGGGCGCGGCCGCCGGGCCCAGCACGGCCAGCGCCGCGGCGATCCGCGCCGCCCGGCGGCCCGCGAGCGTCACGGCCGGCTCCGGTTCACGCGAAGATCGCGTCCACGACCGCCGCCGTGTCGGACAGGTCCGCGAAGGCCGCGTCGGCGCCCGCGTCCATCAGCTGGTCGACCGAGTAGGCGGCCGTCGCCACGCCGATGGCCCGCGCGCCCACGGCGTCACCGCAGGTCATGTCGGCCGGCGTGTCGCCGATGATGACCAGGTCCTCGCCGCGCACCTCGCGGCCCAGCAGGTCGGACGCCCGGGCCCGGGCGATGGCCGGCAGTTCGGCGCGGACGTGGTGATCCGAACCGAAGGCGCCGACCCGGAAGCGCTGATGCGCGATGCCGGCCGATCCGAGCTTGAGGCGCGCGCCGCCGGCGATGTTGCCGGTGAGCAGGCCCATGAGCGCGTCGAGCCGCCGCTCGAGCGCGTCGAGCGCCTCGAACACGCCCGGATACACGCGGGTGCGGTGACCGGGCTTCGCCAGCTCGTCGGCCAGCAGCTGCTCGTAGCGGGCCAGCACGGCCTCGAGCCGCCGGGGGGTCGGCTCGATGCCCGCGCCTTCCGCCAGCCGGATGACGATGTCGCCGTCGGTGCGGCCGTCGAACCGCAGCTCGCCGATGGGACCGGCCGTCCCGAGCACCTCCACCAGCGCGCGCTCGATGGCCCGGCGGCCCGCGCCGTGGGTGTGCACCAGGGTGCCGTCGATGTCGAAGCAGATCACTCTCATGTGCGCGTCAGCCAGATACCGGTGAAGATGCCGCTCGCGCCGCCCAGCTGCCAGACGGTGGGCGTCTCGCCCAGCAGGGCCCAGGCCGCCAGCATGGCGACCACCGGCGTGAAGTTCGAGTACATGGCCGTCCGCGCCGGGCCGAGCGTCTGCACGCCGCGGTACCAGATGAGATAGGCCACCACCAGCGCGCCCAGCGCCGAGAACACCAGCCCTCCCCAGGCCGGCGCCGTGACCCGCGCCCAGTCCTGCCGTGCCAGCGCCGGGATCGACACCAGCACCAGCGGCACGGCGCCCAGGCCCATGGTCCAGGCCGTGGCCGAGATCGCGCCGAAGCGGTCGGCCAGGGGCTTGGCGCCGATGGTGTAGACCGACCAGCAGACGGTGGCGGCCAGCACCAGCAGGTCGCCCGTGATGGTCCCGCCGAAGTCGAGCGTCTTGCCGCTGCCGAGGACGATGATGGCGATGCCCGCCGTGGAGACCGCCAGGCCGAGCACGTCGCGCGGCCGGAGCCGCTCGTGGCCGCGCAGGTGACTGAGGACCGCGGTCTGCACGGGGACCGCCGCCATGATGAGCGCCGCGTTGCCGGCGCGCGTACGGGCCACGCCCTCGATGAACGCCAGCTGGTAGACGGCGTTCCCCAGCAGGCCCAGGAGGAAGAAGCGGCCGAGGAGCTCGCGGGGCGGCCGGGCGGCGCCCATCCCGAGCGCGATGAGCATGACGCACGCGGCCGCCAGGCCGAACCGGACCGCGTTGAACGCCAGCGGCGTGAAATCCGTCATCGCCGCCTTGATGACGATGAAGTTCACGCCCCAGACGAACACCATCAGGCTGAGGAGCCCGTCGGTGCCGGTGAACCCGACGGGGCGCGGGAGCGGTGTCGTCGTGGCGGGCATCCGGGCCGAAAGATAACGGCGGCGGCGCGCGGGCACGTTGACCGGGCGGCAACGGGGTGCGTATGGTGCGTCATGCCCGGCCGCGCGCGACGTCCACGAGGAACCGGCCTGACCCCGGCGCTGGCCCTGGCGCTGGCCCTGGCGGCCGGCGCCCGGCCGGCCGGCCTGGCGGCCCAGGACCGGCTCCGCGGCCCGCTGGCCGAGGACCTGCGGCCGTTCTTCGAGCGCCCGGTGTGGCGCAACGCGGTGTGGGGCGCGCTGGTCGTGAGCCTCTCGCGCGGCGACACCCTGCTGTCGCTCAACGCCGACCGCCGGTTCATCCCCGCCTCGAACGCCAAGCTGTTCACCACGGCGGCCGCCCTGCACTACCTCGGCGCGGACTACCGCTTCCTGACGGTGCTGTTCGCCGACGGCCCGATCCGCGGCGGCGAGCTGTACGGCGACCTGGTGCTCTACGGCACCGGCGATCCGACCTTCGCGCTCGACACCGCCGCCCTGGCGCCGTTCGCCGACAGCGTGGTGCGGGCCGGCGTGCGGCGCGTCCGTGGCGACGTCATCGGCGACGCGTCGTTCCTCGGCGCCGAGCTCGCCGGGCCCGGCTGGGCGCCCGACAATCTCGACCGGCCCTACGCCGCCCGGCCCTCGGCCCTGGGCGCGGCCGAGAACCGCATCTGGCTCGACGTGCGTCCCGGCGCGGCCCGCGGCCGGCCCGCCACGGTGCGGGCGGAGCCGGCCAGCGACTACTACCAGGTGGTGAGCACGGTCATCACCGGCCGGCCGGGCCAGCGCACGCGCATCGCCGTCAGGCGGGGCGGCTCGGGCGGCGTGGTCGAGCTGTCGGGCGTCATCGCGCCGTCGAGCCGGGGGTGGGGCACCTGGCTGGTGGTCGCGGAGCCGGCGGTCTTCGCCGCGGGGCTGCTGCGGCAGATGCTCGAACGGCGCGGCATCGTCATCACCGGCGCCACGCGCTCGGTGACCGACGACGCGCCGGCCCGGGCCCAGCTCATGCTCCAGCGCTCCGGCGGCGCGGCCGGCGCCTTCGAAGGCGCGCTCGCCGTGCGCCGCTCGGCGCCGCTCGACCAGATCGTGATGATGATCAACCACCGCAGTCACAACCTGTCGGCGGAACTGGCCCTGCGCAGCGTGGGGCGCGTCGCGGGCCGCTCGGGCACGTTCGCCAGCGGCGCGCGCCTGGTGGCGCGCTACCTCACCACCGAGGCCGGCATCCCGGCCGACGCCGTGCAGGTCACCGACGGGTCGGGCCTGTCACTGCTCGACGAGGCGACGCCGCGCGCCCTGGTGCAGCTGCTGGTGCACGAACGCCTGCGGGCCACGGAAGGCGCCGCCTTCTACCGGTCCCTGCCGGTCATGGGCGACGGGCTGCGCCGGCGCATGAGCGAGACGTCGGCCTCGGGACGCCTGCGCGCCAAGACCGGCACGCTCAGCACGGTGTCCGCGCTGTCGGGCTACGTGACCACCGAGGACGGGGAGGAACTGGCCTTCTCGCTGATCGTCAACCGCACCTCGAGCATCACCCGGGCGCGGGCCGTGCAGGACTCCATCGGCGCCCGGCTCGCGGCGCTCCGGCGCGCCAGCCTCCCGCCGCTCGCGGGCAGCGCGCACTGACCGGCCGGCGCCGGCCGCCGGCGCCTCAGGCCTGGTCGGCGAGCCCCGGGATGCCGTCGCGTCCCTTCGCCAGGCGCACCGCCCGCTCGATCGCCATCTCCGTCGCCTCGCGCGCCATCTGCTCGATCTGCACCGGCGGCGCCTCGACCGTCCCCGCCGAGCCGGCGAAGCAGACATCGCCGTCGAACGGCGTGCCGACCGGCACGATGCGCCGCGCCAGCGCGTCGCCGGCGGCCTTGGCCACGCCGCCCAGCTGGACCCGGCCGAGCCGGGCGTTGGTGGCGACCACCACCAGCGTGGTGTGGTGCGCCGACGAGGTGCGGTACGGCGGCGAGAGCGCGCCGGCCGTCATGCCGCCCTTGGCGAGGTAGGCGGCCGAGTCGACGAAGCCGCCGCTCTCCTTGCGGGCACCCGCGATGATGACGCCACGCCCGTCGGTGACGTCGCCGAAGGCGTTGACCACGGCGATCGCGCCGGTGACGACGTCGCCGGCGCGGACCGACCAGGTGCCGACGCCGCCCTTCATGAGGTGGTCGGGCCCCACCGCCTTTCCCACCGTGGCGCCGGTCCCGGCGCCGACCGAGCCTTCGGCCACGAACGACTGGGCCGCGCCGCAGGCCTGCATGCCCATCTCCGGCGTCGGCCGCGCGTCGTAGAGGCCGCAGGGCATGAGGTCGAAGATCACGGCGGCCGGGACGATGGGGATGACGCCGGGCCCGACGGCGAAGCCGCGGCGGCGCGACTCGAGCCAGCGCATGACGCCGTCGGCCGCGGCCAGCCCGTAGGCGGACCCGCCGGTGAGCACGATGCCGTCCACCCGCCCGGCGAGCGACTCGGCCCGGCAGGCATCGAGCTCCCGCGACCCCACGGCGCGGCCCTTCACGAAGACGGTGCACGGCATGCCGCCCTGGGGCGCGAGGACGACCGTGCAGCCGGTGCCGCCGCGCTCGTCCTGCGCGTGCCCGACGAGGACGCCGAGGACGTCGGTGATGCTGGGGTTCATGGCCGACTACTATGGCGGAATCCCCGGCGCCGGGCAATCGCGGCCCGCCGCGCCGGCGCCGGGATCGCCTGCCCGCGCCGGCCCTGCCCGCCCCCGCGGACCGGCCGCCGCGCCCGGGAATCCCTACACCACAGCGCGCCGCGGACTCGCTTGCCGCCCTCCCGGCCTCCCCCTACAATGGCAGGATGACCGCACCGGTGCGCATCCTCGTGGTGGACGACGACGAGCACGTCCGCACCGCGCTGGCACGCTACCTCGCCAAGACCGGCTACCAGGTGACCCAGGCGGACGGAGGGTCGGCGGCCCTGGAACGGCTCGCGGCCGAGCCGTTCGAGGCCATGCTGTGCGACATCCGCATGCCGGGCATGACGGGCGTCGAGCTGCTGCCCCGGGTCATCGCGCACGATCCCGACATCGCCGTCCTGATGCTCACGGCCGTCGGCGAACCGGGCTCGGCCATCGAGTGCCTCAAGGTCGGCGCCGCCGACTACCTCATCAAGCCGGTGGAACTCGAGGAGCTGTCGCACTCGCTCCGCTACGCCCTGCGGCGTCGCGAGCTGGAGATCGAGCGGCGCGGCATGGAGCAGTGGCTGGCGCGCGAAGTGGCCGAGAAGACCCGCGAGCTGGACGAGCAGGCCCGGCGCGTCGAGTTCCTGTCGCTCACGATCCTGACCGCGCTGGTGGACGCCATCGACGCGGCCGGCACCGCGGGCCGCAACCACTCCTCGCGCGTCGCCAACCTCTGCGCGCACGTCGCCGCCGGCATGGCGCTGCCCCCCGACGACATCGAGTCGGTGCGCATCGCGGGCCGCCTGCACGACCTGGGGCGGGTGGCCATGCGGGACGAGCAGCTGCGGCGCGCCTCGCGCGCCACCCCGGCGGAGCTGGCCGGGGACACCGACGCGCCGGCGGTGGCGGCGCGTATCCTCGAGCCGCTCCAGCACCATCGCGACGTGGTGGAGATGATCCGGTACCAGCATGAGCGGTGGGACGGACAGGGAACCCCGGAGGGCCGGAAGGGCGAGGCCATCCCCCTGGGCTCCCGGGTGCTCACGGCCGTGAACCTCTACGACGAACTGACCGAGAGCCCCACGGCCGGACAGGGGCCGCTGCTGCCGGGCGAGGCCATCGCCACGCTGAAGGGGCTCGCCGGCACCCTGCTCGACCCGGCGGTGGTCGCGGCGCTCGAGCGGGCGCTGGCGCACCGGGGCCCCTGAACGGGAAGGGCGCCGGCCGCGGACCGCGGGCGCGGGAGGCTACACCTGCGGCGGCGGGGGGATCGGCGGCGGCGCGGGCTGCGGCAGGTTCGCCGGCTCGGGCAGGCCCTTCGTGGTCCGGCAGGCGCGGCACACGGTGATGCCGCGGAACTCGCAGATCAGACAGATGAAGGTCCCGCAGCCGTCGCACGGATAGCCTTCGCTCGCCCGCTCCTCGTTCGAGCACGAACGGCACACCATCATGTCGCGTTCGGCCACGCGTCCTCCCTCAGCCGACCAGCGCCGGGTTCTTGAGCAGGATCTCGATCGCGGCGTCGGCCTCCGTGGTGCCGAACTGACGCCCGCGCTCCTGCTCCAGCTGTGCCAGGACGTCCACCGATTCCCGCTTCTCGCGCCACGGCCGCGACGCGCTCATGGCGGCGACCGCGGCCGCGGTGCCCAGCGCGCGCGCCAGCGGCGGGATGTCGTCGCCCGCCAGTCCGCCCGGGTAGCCGGTGCCGTCGAAGCGCTCGTGGTGCGCCGCGACGGCGGCCACGATGGCGCGGTCGGCGCCCAGCCGCTCGATCCAGCGCGCGCCCAGCGTCGGGTGCACGCGGATCAGGTGCTGGGTGGTCCGGTTGGGCGGCCCTTCCACATGCTGTTCCGTGACCGGGACGGCCAGCATGCCGATGTCGTGCACCCGTGCCGCCACGGCCAGGCGCTCGGCGTCGAGTCCCAGCGGCTGGGCCAGCGCCACCGCCAGGCGTGCCGTCCGGGCGGTGTAGCCGGCCCGGTACGGGTCGGCCTTCTCGAACGCGTTGACGATCTCGCCGACGATGGCGAGCACCGGACCGGCGGCGCCCAGGCTGAGCCCGTCGGCCAGCCGCGTGAGCCGGCGCAGTTCGATCGCCACGAAGACCTCGTGCGCCGCCTGGTCCGGGTCCACCGGCTTGCGCAGATAGCCGTCCGCGCCGCGCCGCAGCGCCTCGGCGGCGCCCGGCGCCTCGCCGTCCTGCGCCATGAAGAGCACCGCGGGCGGATCGTCCAGCGCCCGGGCCTCCTCCAGCAGTTCGCCGCCGGAGCGGCCCGGCATGACGAGGTCGAGGAGGACCAGGTCGAAGGCGCCCGAACTGAGCAGGTCGTGCACCTCGGTGCCCGTGTGGGCCAGCGAGCAGACCGCGCCGTCGGCCTCCAGCCGGCGCGACAGCTCGGTCGCGACGGCCCGTTCGTCGTCGGCCACCAGGATGCGCCGGGCGGTCAGTCGGGTCATGGTCGCGAATGTAGCGGGCGGCTGGTTCACGGCGCCAGCACGGTGAGCCCGCCGGGCAGGAGATCGGCCTCAAGCGGGGACTGTCCGGCCGCGTCGCCGTCGGCCTGGGCGGCCATGACCGGGTCGGTGGTGATGCGCGCCCTCGTGGTCCTGATGTAGGTGATGACGCCGTCGGTGCCGGGCCGGCCCACCATCAGCCGCCAGGCCACGCGCGTCGCGCCCATGAGGGTGGCGGCGTCGAGCAGGATGACGTCGAGCAGGCCGTCATCGGGCTTGATGTGCGGGCCGAAGCCCGGCAGGAACGGCACGATGCCGCCGCAGTTCGCCACCAGCACCGTCGCCGCCCAGCCCTCGTGCACCCCCTCGTCGGTCTCGACCCGCACGCGGGCGCGGGTCAGCGTCGACGCCAGCCGCACCGCCGTGCTGACGTAGGCGCCGGTGCCGAGCAGGCGCTTCTGGGCCGCGCTCGTGTGGTGCATCAGCTCGGCGTCGAAGCCGCAGCCGGCCGTCACGGCGAAGTAGCGCAGACCGCCCCCGCCGGTGGTCATCCGGCCCAGGTCGATGGTGCGCCGCCTGCCGGCGGCGACGATGTCCGCCGCCCGCAGCGGGTCCCAGCTGATCCCGAGGTTGGCGGCGAGGCGGTTGCCGGTGCCGGCCGGCAGGATGCCGAGCGCGCGCCCCGAGCCGACCATCCCCGCCGCGACCTCCATGATGGTCCCGTCGCCGCCGTGCGCCACCAGGGTCTCGACGCCCTCGGCCACGGCGGCGCGGGCCAGCGCGACGCCATGGCCGGCGGCCTGTGTGGGTCGCACCTCGGCCTCGACGCCGCGGGCCCGCAGCCGCGTCACGGCCCGCTCGAGTCCGCGGCTCGCCGCCCGCGACGCCTTGGGATTGGTGATCACCACCACGCGGCTCATCGGAATCCCTGCTGCCAGAAGAGGTCGAAGCTGAACTGGTAGCGCGCCGCCAGGCCGCTGAGCGCGTTCGCGGAGCCGCACTCGGGCACCAGCGGCTCGAACGCGGCACTGAGCGACCACGGCTGCGACAGCCGGTACTCGATGCTGGCGCCCGGGAGCGTCCGGGCGCTGACGACCTCGCACAGTCCCGCCGTCACCGACAGGAATGTACGCGCGCCGAGCTGTGCGCCGGCCCCGATGCGGGCGTTGGTCAGCGCGCTCGCCGAGCGCCCGGGGCCGCGCGCCGACGTGGCACCGGCCTGGACCGTGATGTAGTCGAGCGGCAGGCCCAGCTCGCCGATGAGCGACTGCCCCACCTCGCCGGCCACGCCGGAGAGCACGCCTGCGAGCCCCGCCTGTCCCAGCGCGCCGGTGCCGGCCGAGGGCGGCGCGCCGGTCAGCAGGTAGCTCACGATCTCGGTCTCGCTGAGCGGCGGCCGCGAATCGCTCTCGAGCCGCAGGCGCGGATACAGCAGGGTGCCGCCGATGAGGGCCCGCACCACCATCGGCTGGTTCTGGAGCGTCCGCAGGGTGTGTTCGGCGACGATGTCCATGTCGGGGTTGAAGTCGGGCGTGCCGTAGAAGCGCACCGTTCCCCGCTGGACCCGGAAGTCCTTGGTCAGGCCGGGCAGGCTCTGGGGACCGAGGATGAGCCGGTAGGTCCCGCGCACCGCCTGGAGCGCGCCGTCCATGCGGTAGCGCGGCAGGCCCCGCTCGATGGTCTTGTCGATGGTGAAGTCGCCCGAGAGCTGGATGTTCGCCTCGCTCGAGCGCAGCCACACGTCGGGGCCCATCACGATGGCGAGGCTGTCGATCCGGAGGCTGTCGAGGAACACGGTGCGCACGTCGGGGCCCAGGTCCTGCGCCCGCGCGAGGTTCGAGTCCACGATGGCGCGGAACTCCGGATCGTCGAGGCTCACCACGCGCTTCTGCACCAGGTCGGCGAACTTCAGATAGCCGGCGTCCACCACCAGCCGGCCCCGCAGGGTCGCGCCGTAGAACGGGCCCGCCAGGCGCAGGTCGCCGGTCCCGGTCAGGCGGCCGAAGTCCCGCATGTCGAACGCCAGGAACCGCGAGGCCCGCAGCGCCAGGTCGAGCCGCGGGCCGCCCCCGGCCAGCACCGCATGACCGGTGACGTCGAGGGCGCCCTGGCCGCCGAGCAGGTGGCCGCGCGTCACGATGATGGAATCGCCGCGGAGCTCGAGCCGCGCGTCCATGCCCCGGTAGCGCGCGCCCAGCGCCGGCACGGTCATGGCGCCGTCGCGGATGTCGGCGTGGCCCGTGAGCCGCGGGTCGGCCCAGGTGCCGCCCACCGTCATGTCGAGCGAGACGTCACCCGCCAGGTCGCGCACCACGGTGATGAGCGGGTTGAACAGGCTGAGGGCGGCGGAATCCGACCGGGCCACGACGCTGATGGGCCCGGGCAGCTTGCGCTCCGCCACCGTCTCCAGCGCCAGGTCGACCGGCAGGGCGCCGTTGAGGGCGATCACGCGCACCGTGTCGCGCCACAGGCCGCCCTTCATGGTCAGCAGCCGCTCGCTGTAGCGGGCCAGCACCTGGATCAGCGGCGCGCGGTAGTCCCCGAAGCGTCCGTCGATCAGCACCAGCGCCAGCTCCATGCTCGGCGTCGCGGCCGGCCCCGCCACGTGCACCGTCACGTCGATGGTGCCGCCCACGCCGGTCGTGTCGCGCGCGATCAGCGTGAACAGGTCGGCGACGGCGAGGCTCTCGACGGCCAGGCGGAAATCACCCACGCCGCCGCGCGGCAGGAGGCCGTCGGCGTAGATGCGGCCGCGCCCCGAGTCGGGCCGCAGTTCCACCGTGTCGAACACCATGACGTCGGCCGTGAGCGCCATGCCCGCCGGACGCGCCAGGTGCCAGGTGCGCACCGGCAGGACCAGCTGGAGGGAGTCGATGTTCACCACGCGCATCACGCTGTCGCCCCAGATGCTGGCCCGCAGCTGCACGGCCGACGTCCGCGCGAACCCGGCGGAGACCGCCGCGCCGAGGCTGTCGAGCGGGCCGGCGAGCCGCAGGCCCACCGGCGCATAGCCGAGGCCGCCCAGGGCCAGCGAGTCGGCCGAGCCGTCCAGGTCGAGGCTGATGCCGGCCGCCGCGCGGGCGGCGCCGCCGGCCACCCGCAGGCCGCGCACGTAGGTGCCGGCGACCTGCGCGGCGCCGAGGGCGAGCGAGCCCCGGACCGACCAGGCCGCGACGGTGCCCGACACCCGGCCGACCAGACTGCCCGCGCCGTCGAGCCGCACGGCGGAGCTGTCGCCGGAGGCACGCCGGAACCAGCGTACCAGCGGTTCGAGGTAGCCCAGCGTGTCGCTGCGCAGGGCGAAGCTCGCCTGCCCCGCCGGCCCGGGGCCGCGGCCGAACGAGCCGGACGCCGTGGCCACGCCTCCGGGCGACTCGAGCCGGAAGCTGTCGACGGCGATGAACGCGTCCTCCAGCCGCGCCAGCAATCCGCCGCGGTAGACCGGGACGCCCGCCACGCGGCCGGGCCGCAGGGCGAGGCGCGCCAGGCCGGTGGCGGGGCGCGCGCTGTCGGCCGGCAGCGCCAGCGCCAGGGTCCAGGCGCCGGTCAGCGCGCTCGGCGGCGCATCGGGCGCGAACCGGTTGAGGTCGAGCGAGTCGAAGGTCCCTTCGAGCATCACGGTCGTGAGCGTCTCGGCCATCCCGACGCGGCCGATGGCGGCCAGGCCGCCGGCGCGCCCCGCCAGCCGGGCATCCACGTTGAGCCCGGTCAGCGGCCCGTTGAGCCGCACCCGGCCGGCCAGGACGCCGGCCGCCGGGATCGCGGGCCAGGCCCGGTGCAGCAGGTCGAGCGACAGGGAGTCCAGCGCCAGGTCGGCCACCACCGACGCCGAGTCGCCGGCCGTGACGGCGATGGTGCCGCGCGCCGCCGAGGCCTCACCCGGCGGACCCAGATGCTGGAGCGTGCCGCTGAACCGCACGGCGCGCGCCGGGCCGTCCAGGACGCCCGCCAGGCGCAGGCGCCCGGTCAGCGGCAGGGACGGCGCGAAGCGCCGGATGGTGCGCAGGTCGAACTCCGAGGATGCCACGCGGAAGCCGCGGAAGCCGACCCCGTCGGCGCCGCCCAGTCGCAGCCGGCCCGACCCCGTCAGGGCGTTGGCCGCCGACGGGCCGACGCCCTCGTCGCTCCAGCGCAGGTCGGCCGTCAGCGCCAGGTCGGCCGTCGATCCCTCGCCGCGCAGCCGCCCCTGCACCAGGCCGCGCGCCGGCAGGGTATCGACGAACGGCGCCACCAGCGCCAGGTCGAGCGGCGCCAGCGCCAGGTCCATGTCGCGCACGCTGACGCCGCCGCGGGCGCCGACGACCAGGCGCACCTGGCCGCGCACGACGCTGCGGCCGCTGCGCAGGTCCAGGCGGCCGAGATCGACCTCGGCGGCGCCATCGTCCAGCCCGCGCGCCCGCGCGGTGAGCCGCGCCGCGCCGGCGCGCGGCAGGGCCGGCGCGAACGCCCGCACGTCGGCGAAGGCCAGCCGCGGCGCCTCGAGCGAGACGTCGTACACCGGGTGCGCGCCGTCCAGCCGCGCCTGGCCCGTCACGTCGAACTGCGAGCCCGGCAGCGTGACCCGCTGGAGCGCAAAGCGCAGGTCGCCGCCGTCCAGCGTCACCTCGCCCGAGCCGCCGAGCACGTCGAGGTCCGGGTTGCGCACGGTGACCTTCAGCCGCTCGACGGCCGCGACCAGCGCGGTCGAGTCGGGATGCGAGGCGCGCAGGCGGCGCAGGGTCAGGTCGAGCCCGGTGAACGTGCGTTCGACCGGCGGCGCGCGGGCCGGGCGCTGGCGCACGACCAGCGTGCCGTCCACGATGGTCACGCCGCGCAGGTCCACCAGGGGGCGCGCGCCCGGCGGCGTGGTGTCGGGCTCGAGCAGGCGGAA
This sequence comes from uncultured Gemmatimonadales bacterium, assembly GCA_964550365.1. Lineage (GTDB taxonomy): Bacteria > Gemmatimonadota > Gemmatimonadetes > Gemmatimonadales > JACORV01 > DASXPG01. The sequence continues at coordinate 11,838 of CAZJZC010000044.1, forward strand.
CAGGCGCTCGACGTTCCAGTGGCCCGCGGTGTCCTGCTCGAGCACCACCACCGGCCGCACCAGCGTGACGTCGCCGAAGCGGAAGCGGCCGCGCGCCAGGTCCGTCAGGGCGAAGGTCGCGCGCAGGCGCTCGGCGCGGATCACCGGCGTGCCGTCGGGCGCGGCGAACACGATCTCGCGCAGGTCGGCCGCGCGCCACAGCGAGCCGCGCACCGACCCGATGCGCACCGTGCCGTCGACCACGCCGCCGAGCCGCTCGACCGCCCAGCGGCGCAGGGCGTCGTGACCCGGGGCCGTCGCCAGCACCACCGCCGCCAGCGCCCCGCCCGCCAGGGCGACGCCGGCGACGACGCCGAGGATGACCAGGGTCACCTTGCGCCGCATCAGAAGCCGAGCCCCACGCTGAAATGCCACTGCAGCCGGCTCCAGATCGAGGCGCCGGCCGGCCGGGTGAAGTCCGGGGTCACCTCCACCAGCTGGGTGCCCTGGATGACATAGAGCGGCCCGGCCTGCCGGTCGTAGCCGTTATAGGCCAGGTCGAGCCGCATCGGGCCCAGCGGCGTGGAGATCAGCATCCCCGCGCCCGGCGTGAGGTAGGCCCGCCCGGGCACCAGCCGGGTGCCCCGCTGCTGCCACAGCCGCCCGCCGTCGGCGAAGACGGCGACGCTCAGGCGCCCGGCGAACAGACCGGTCGGCAGCCTGAGCTCGACGTTCCCGAGCACCAGGGCCGCCGAGCCGGATGGCGAGACCCGCAGGTTGACGTAGGTGGTGTCGCTGACGGCGCCCACGCTCGTGACGCGCAGGCTGTCGGCCACGTAGACGACCGGGCCCATCTCGTTGCGGCCGAACCCGCGCACCGTCGTCGGCCCGCCGGCGTAGAACCGTTCGGACGGCGGCACGTAGCGGAAGGTGGAGTCGGCGAAGCGGCCCAGCCCGGCCTCGAGCACGCCGCCGCGCAGGCGGAAGGCGAGCACCCGCCGCCGGCGCAGCGGCACGTACCGCACCCCCTCGAGCACCACCCGGTCGAACCGCACCTGCGAGCCGAGGAAGGAGCGCGCCGTCGTCGCCTCGAGCGAGACCACGGTCCCGTTGGTCGGTTCGATGGGGTTGTCGGTCGTGCTGCTCGCGACCGCCGCCGTGAACGAGGCCTGCCGGATGGGCCGCTCGAAGATGGCGGTGGCCGACGGGTCGCAGACGTCGAAGAAGACGCAGTCCACCGCCGGCTCGGCCTCGGTGCGGTCGCGGCTCACCCGGTAGGCCAGCGACAGCGACGGGTTGCGGCCGCGGAAGTCCATCCGCATGGCCACCGACGCGCCCACGGTCTGGTACCGGTAGGCGTCGAACTCCGACCGCCGCTCGGCGAAGGCCGAGACCGACAGGGCGCTGCGGCGCAGCAGCACGGCCGGCTGGGTCAGCGTCACGCTGGCCTGGTAGTTGAGCCGGTCGGAGAAGGCGTCGTTGCGGAGCTCGGGGCAGAGGGCGTCGCCGGCCGCGCCGAAGTCGAGCGGCCGGCCCACGCCGATCTTCGTCACCCGGCCGCTGACGTCGAGCTGGCGGGCCTGCCCCAGGAAATTGCGCACCACCACGTTCGACGAGGTCCGCAGGCAGTCGATGGTGCCGTAGCCCGCCCCGAGGCGCAGGCTCACCGGCCGCGCCTCCGCGACCAGCACGCGCAGGCGCACCAGCGAATCGGCGCCGCCCATGAGTGACTCGGCCGCGAAGCCGACGCTGGCGTAGCGGAACAGGTCCCGCTGGTAGAGCGTGCGCTGGGACGCGAACACCGCGTCCTGGCTGTACCAGTCGCCCTCGCGCATGGCGAGGGCCCGCCGCACCGTCGCGTCGCTGACCCGCTGGTTGCCCGCGATCTCGATGGCGCCGACCCTGGTCCGGACGCCGGGGTAGACGTCGTAGGACACCCGCGCCGACCGGCTGGTCCGGTCCACCGCGTAGTTGCGGAACACCTGCGCGAAGGGATAGCCTCGGTTGCGCAGCAGCTGGACGAGCGTGTCGGCCGACGCCTCGAACAGGAAGCGGTTGAACGGCATGCCGGCGGCCAGCGGAAGGCGCCGGACGAAGTCCCGCGGGTTCAGCGGCGGTTCGAGGCCGCTCAGCGCCAGCGAGTCCACCCGCGTGGGCGGGCCCTCCTCGATGCGGAAGGTGACGTCGACCTGCCCCTCGGTGCGGCGCACGGCGGTGTCCACCCGCACGTCGTAGTAGCCGTTCTGGCGGTAGAACAGCTGGAGCCGGACCACGTCCCGGCGGAACTCCGTCTCGTCGAACGTCTGCCGCGTGCCGATGGGCAGCCAGCGGGTGATGCCGTACTGCCAGGTCCAGCTGGAATTGGTGGTGGCGAGGACGCTGGCGAGGACCAGGTCGTCGAGGACGCGGTTGCCCCGGAAGTGGAGTCCCACCACGGTGCGCTCGGTCGCGTCGGCCTCCTGGGCGGCGAGCGGGGCCGCGGACAGCACGGCGACGACGAGCACGGCTTCCGCGGCGCGGATCACAGCCGTAGACTCACAGAGCTTGCGCAACGTGTCAACCCGTTGACATGCTGTAAGATATGCGCCGACAGCCTGCCCTCCTCCTGGTGGCCCTGACCACCCTGCTCCCGGCCGCGCCGCTCGCGGCCCAGGCGCGGGCCAACAGCCTCGCGGCCAGGCTCGACCGCATGCTCGACGGTCCCCCCTTCGACCGGGCCCTGTGGGGCGTGGCCATCGCCGATCCCAGCGGCCGCATCGTCTACGAGCGCAACGGCTCCCGACTCTTCGTACCCGCCAGCAGCACCAAGATCATCGTGTCGGCCGCGGCCCTCTGGCTCCTGCCGGCGGACTACCGCTTCCGCACCAGCGTGTACGCGGCCGGCCCGGTGGCCGACGGCGTGATCCGGGGCGACCTGGTGCTCTACGGCCGGGGCGACCCGACGCTCTCGGGCCGCTTCGCGCGATCCCGCACGCGTCCCCTGGAGGACCTGGCCGACAGCCTGCGCGCGCGGGGCGTCGGCCACATCGAGGGTGACGTGGTCGGCGATGCGTCGTGGTTCGACTCGACGACGGTCCATCCCGACTGGGAGGGCGGCGACCTGGTGTGGGGCTTCGCCGCCCCCGTCTCGGCGCTCGGCTTCAACGACAACGCGGTGGACGTCCGCATCACGCCCACCGGCATGGGCGCCCGGCCCCTGCTCGAGGTGGATCCCGACTTCGGCGCCCTGCTGCTCGCCAACCGCGCCCGCACGGTGCCGCGCGACTCGGCCCGACGCTTCGACCTCAGGCGGGTGCTCGGCTCGAACGTCGTGGCGGCCGACGGCGACGTGCCGGCCGACGCCCGGCCCCGCACCGAGAGCCTGGCGGTGCCCGACGGCGCGCTCTACGCCGCCGAAGCGTTCCGGCGGGCCCTCGAGGCCCGCGGCATCACGGTCGCCGGCCGGGCGCGCTCGCTCTACGACCCCGCCGCCTACGCCGCCGCGCGCCGCGACGCGCCCCTGGCCGAACGGCGCTCGCCGCCGCTCGACTCGGTGCTGGTGCCCATCCTCGAGACCAGCAACAACTGGTACGCGGAGATGCTGCTGAAGACCCTCGGCCGCGAGCTGACCGGCAGCGGGTCGTGGGACTCGGCCCTGGCGCTCGAGCGGCGCTGGCTGGCCGACTCGGTGCGCCTCGACACGACCATGGTCCACCTGAGCGACGCCAGCGGCCTGTCGCACCACGACCTGGTGTCGCCGCGGGCCTTCGTCCAGCTGCTGCGGCGCATGCGGACCCACCCGCGCTTCGAGGCGTTCCGCAACGCCCTGCCCGAGGGCGGACGGGAGGGCACCCTGCGCACCCGGTTCCGCCGCTCGGCCGTCATCGGCCGGGTGACGGCCAAGACCGGCAGCATCGGCAACGTCAACACGCTCACGGGCTACGTCGAGAAGGACGGCGAGCTCTGGGCGTTCGCGATCCAGATCAACAACCACGCGGCGCGCAGCCGCGACGCCACCCAGCGCATCGACGAGATCGTCGAGGCGATCGTGCGCTGAACGGCCGTCAGGCCGAGGCGCCCGCGAACACGCCTTCCATGTTCGAGGAGTGGCCGGGGAAGGTCTTCTTGTCGGGGTAGATCCAGTGCACCGCGTTGTTCACCGCGGTGCAGACCTCGCCGAAGCCCGTGGCGATGAGCTTCAGCTTGCCCGGGTAGGTGACGATGTCGCCGGCGGCGTAGATGCCGGGCCGGCCCGTCTCCATCAGCTGGTTGACGACGATGTCGTTCTTCTGGAGCTCGAGCCCCCAGTTGGCGATGTCGCCCAGGTTGGAGATGAAGCCCAGCAGCGGGATGACGATGTCCAGCTCCAGCCGCTGTTCCTCCTTCGACTTGCTGTTGGCGATGGTGACGCCCTCGACCCGGCCGGCGCCGTGGATCCGCTTGACCTCCCAGAAGGTCCGCAGTTCCATCTTCCCGGCGGCGCACAGCGCCTGCACCTGGTCGATGGTCGCCTGGTGCGCCCGGAAGCCGTCGCGGCGATGGATCATCAGGATGCTCCGGGCCACGCCCTGCAGGTTCACCGCCCAGTCGAAGGCCGAGTCGCCGCCGCCCACGAGCAGGACGCGCTTGCCGGCGAACTGCGTCGGGTCGATGACCTTGTCGTAGAGCCCCTTGCCCAGCCAGGCGTCGTAGTCGTCGAGCGGCAG
>CAZJZC010000045.1:0-16425 GCA_964550365.1 uncultured Gemmatimonadales bacterium
CGCGCGCGCTGGGCATCTCGAAGTGCTCGATCGTGCTGGCCAAGCCGGGCGACTCCCACGGCGCGGTGATGGCGGCGTTCGAGAACCCGATGCTGCGCAACCTCCGTGTCGAGCTGGTGCGCTACCCGGAGATCGTGCGGGCGCTGGAGACCGGCCGCATGGTCATCTGCGAGGACGTGTCGACCGACCCGCTGTTCGACGAGGTGCGGTCGGCCTGGGTGCGCGACGGCATGACGGTGCCGACGCGCTCGGTCGCGGCGCTGCCGTTCCGCATGCGCGAACAGCAGACCGGCGTGCTCTACCTCCGGACCCTGCGCGGCGAGCGCGCCCTGCGGCGCGAGGACGCCGAGTTCGCCGACTCCGTGATCCGGGCGGCCGTGGCGGCCATCGAGAAGGCGCACGACTTCGCCAACGTGGTCTCGGACCGCGAGCGGCTGGAGCACCTGGCGGCCACGGACGTGCTCACCGGCTGTCTCAACCGGCGGTCGCTGAGCGACGCGCTGGAGCGGGAGCTGGACCGCGCCCGGCGCTACTCGCTGGTGATGACGATCCTGATGGTGGACCTGGACCACTTCAAGAACATCAACGACACCCTCGGCCACCTGGTCGGGGACGCCGTCCTGCGCCAGCTGGGCGAGCTGCTGCGGCACGAGGTCCGCTCGGTGGACGCGGTGGCGCGCTACGGCGGCGAGGAGTTCGTCATCGTCCTTCCCGAGACCGGCATCCACGGGGCGCTGGTGTTCGCCGACCGCCTGCGCCAGCGCATCGCGCAGTTCCCCTTCGGCGACGACGGCGCCGTGCGCGCGACCGTGAGCATCGGCGTCGCCTCGTTCCCCGACCAGCGCGTGACCTCCCCCGAGACCCTCCTGGCCATGGCCGACACGGCGCTCTACCGCGCCAAGGCCGACGGCCGCAACCTGGTGCGTCAGTGAGCCAGAAACGCTGCCCGAAGTGCGGGTCCGTCTACGCCGGCGACGCGAAGTTCTGCCCCAAGGACGGCTCGCCGCTGATCGACATCGTCGATGCCCCGAGGCCCCCGACGGGCGCCGGCTCGACCCAGATCCGCATGGCCGTCAAGCCCCCGCCGACGAGCATGGACCCGGCCAAGACGCTCCGGAACCAGGTGCTCGACCAGCGCTATCAGGTGCTGAAGAAGCTGGGCGAGGGCGGCATGTCGTTCGTCTACGAGGCCAAGGACATCTCGACCGGCGAGAACTGGGCGGTGAAGATCATGACGCCCAAGCTGGCGCAGGACAAGACGGCCGCCGAGCGCCTGCGGCGCGAGGCGGGCCTGGCGATGCGGCTCGATCACCCCAACATCTGCTCGATCAAGCGGCTCGGCGAGACGCCCGAGGGGCTCATCTACCTGGTGATGCCCCTGCTCAAGGGCGAGCTGCTGTCGGACAAGGAAGTGCGGGAGGGGCCCATCGCGCTCGAGCTGGGCGTGGTGCTCATGAAGCAGGTGTGCGACGCCCTGCATCACGCGCACGAGCAGCAGATCGTGCACCGTGACCTGAAGCCCGAGAACATCTTCCTGGTCAACGACGAACAGGGGAATCTCAAGGCGGTGGTGACGGACTTCGGCCTGGCGAAGGAGAAGCGCGCCGAGCCGGGGCTGGCCAAGCTGACGGCCACCGGCATCATCCTCGGCACGCCGGAGTTCATGAGCCCGGAGCAGATCCGCGGCAAGGTGCTCGACGGCCGTTCGGACATCTACGCCCTGGGCCTGGTGGCCTACGAGATGTTCACCGGCCGCCTGCCCTTCGAGGGCAAGAGCGCTCAGGACATGATGATCGCCCGGCTCCGCGGCCAGCCGCTGCCGATGCGCAAGGCGCGGCCCGACCTGCCGTTCACGCCGGAGTTCGAGAAGGCCCTGATGAAGGCCATCGAGGCCGAGCCGAACGACCGGTACCAGACCGCGCGCGAGCTGGGCGACGCGCTCGAGAAGGCGGCCGGCGGCGGCGGGGGCGGGGGACTGATGAGCAAGATCAAGGGCAAGCTCTTCTGAGGTGATGGGTGATGCGGGTGGGTGAGAGGGGTAGGTATGGGGCGCCGGTGAGAGGGGTGGGTGAGAGGGATGGGTGAGAGGGATGGGTGAGAGGGAGGGTGAGAGGTGATAGGTGACGGGGTGACCAGGATCCTCCATGGTGCGGCGGCGGCGGTGGCCGCCGTCGGCGCGTTGATGGGTGGCGCGGCGCGGACCGCGGCGGCGCAGGCGGCCGCGCCGCCCCCGCCGGCCACCGTGGTGCTGGCCGGCACGCTGATCGACGGGCGCGGCGGCCCCCCGGTGCGCAACGCGGTGATCGTGATCCGCGGCGGCCGCATCGAGTCGGTCACGACGGGCGGGCGCGGGCCGCAGGGCGCGCGGGTCATCGACCTGTCGCGGGCCACCGTCCTGCCCGGCTTCATCGACGCGCACGTGCACCTCACGGGCCGGACCACGGGCGAAGGCGACTGGGTGAACGCCGGCGTGCGCGAAGGCGTGGCCGACGACGCCCTGTTCGGCGCGCGCAACGCGCGCCTCACCCTCGAGGCGGGGTTCACCACCGTGCGCAACGTGGGCGCGCGCGGCTTCGCCGACGTGGCCCTGCGCAACGCCGTCAACGCCGGCGTGGTCCCGGGTCCGCGCATCCTGGCGGCCGGCCACTCGCTGGGCATCACCGGCGGCCACTGCGACGACAACGGCTACGCGCCAGGCGTCCTGCGCGAACCCGGGCCGGTGGACGGCATCGCCAACGGACCCGAGCAGATCCGCGAGGCCTTCCGGCTCCAGGTGAAGTACGGCGCCGACGTCATCAAGATCTGCGCCACCGGCGGCGTGCTGTCGCAGGGGACGGCCGTGGGCGTGCGGCAGTACGACGATGACGAGCTGGCGGCCGTGGTGCGCACCGGGCGCCTGATGGATCGGCGGGTGGCGGCCCACGCGCACGGCGCGGACGGCATCATCGCGGCGGCGCGCGCGGGGGTGAACAGCATCGAGCACGGCTCCTTCATCACCGAGGAGGGCGCGCGCGTCATGGTCGAGCACGGGACCTGGCTCGTGCCGACGCTCATGGCGGGGTTCATGGTGGGGAGCGACTCGGGCTCGGCGCGCCTGCCCGCCTGGGCGGCGTCGAAGGGACGCGCCGCGTGGGCCGCCATGCAGCGCGGCATCCGCATCGCGACGGCGGGCGGCGTGCGCATCGCGCTCGGCACCGACGCCGGGGTGTTCCCGCACGGGCTCAACGGCCGCGAGTTCGAGCTGCTGGTGACCTACGGCGGCCTGACGCCGATGCAGGCCATCGTCGCCGGTACGCTGAGCAGCGCCACCCTGCTCGGCATGGAGCACGACGTGGGCACGGTCGAGGCCGGCCGCTTCGCCGACCTGGTGGCGGTGGACGGCGATCCCCTGCGCGACATCTCGCTGCTGCGGCGTCCGGTGTTCGTGATGAAGGGCGGCGAGGTGGTCCGCCAGCCGTGAAGCGGTATCCGGCGTTCGACCCGCCCGAATACGTCGACTGGGTGGCGGACCCGGGCCTCCTCGCCGCCTTCGGCGAGACGCCGGCGAAGGACCCGGCCCGCGCCGCGCTCGTCGCCGGGCTCGACGACGCCTTCCTGCTGGCCCTCTACGCCGGCCTGCTCCGCACCCGCCTGCACGACATCGCCCTCAAGCGCTGGGTGCGCACCGGCGTGATCTCGAAGGCCTGGCTCGGCACCGGCGAGGAGGCGGCCACGGTGGGCCCGGTGCACGCGCTCGAACGCGGCCGGGACTACGTCGCCCCGATGATCCGCAACGCCGGCGCGTGCAACGAGATGGGCGTGCCGCTGGCCGACTCGCTCCGCAGTTATCTCGGCACCGCCGACGCGCCCTCGCGCGGCCGCGACGGCCACCACGGCGACATGGCCCATCACGTCCTGCCGCCCATCTCCCACGTGGGCGACATGGTGCCGGTGGTCGCGGGCATCGGCCTGGCGGTGCGGCTCGGCGGCGGCGACGCGGTGGCGATGACCTGGATCGGCGACGGCTCGACCAAGGCGGGCGCGTCGCACGAGGGCTTCAACTTCGCCGCGGTCCAGCGCCTGCCCGTCGTGTTCATCGTGCAGAACAACCTCGTCGCGCTCGGCACCCGGGTGGAACAGCATCACCTGCCCGGCCGCTTCGACGACCTGCCGGCCAGCTACGGCATGTGGGGCGCGTCGTTCGACGGCAACAACGTGCTCGACGCCTGGGCCGCCGCGAAGCTCGCGGTGGACCGGTGCCGCCGCGGCGACGGCCCCGCCATGCTGATCGCCGACACCTTCCGCATGGGCGGGCACGCCACCCACGACGAACGCGAGGCGCGGGACACGTTCCCGGCCGAGTGGTTCGCCGAGTGGGGGCGGCGCGACCCGATCGGCCTGTACGAGGAATGGCTGGCCGCGCGCCTGACCGACGGCCGCGGGCGGATGGCCGCCGTCGAAGCCCGCGTCGAGGCCGAGGTCGCGGCCGCCGAGGAGGACGCGCTGGCCAGCCGCGCCTCGGCGGTGCCGGCGGGCCCCTCGGCGCTGACGGGCGTCCACGCCGACGGCGGGCCGGTCGCGCCCCCGGCCGGACGATGAACGGACGCGTCCTGGCCGCGGGATGCCTGGCGCTGGCCGCCGCCGGCTCCCTCGCGGCCCAGCAGCCCACGGTCGACGTCCAGTCGTATCACTTCCGCATCGACATCCCGGACACCGGCTCGACCATCCGCGGCCTGGCGACGGTGCTGTTCGAGACCCGAGCCGGCTACGACGACACCCTGCGGCTCGACCTGGTCGGCATGCAGGTGCGGCGCGTCTTCGACGTGCACACGCTGACACAACTGCCGATCTACCACGACGGCCGGGTCCTCAGGATCAGCACCCGGCGCCTCGAGCGGCGGCGCACCATGGGCGTCGTGGTGGAGTACTCCGGCGCGCCGCAGGACGGCCTCATCATCCGGCAGACCGCCCGCGGCCGCCGCGCGGCGTTCGGCGACAACTGGCCCGACCGCGCCCGCTACTGGCTGCCGACCGTGGACCACCCCTCCGACAAGGCGCGGGTGTTGTGGTCCATCCGGGTGCCGGAAGGCTGGCGCGGCGTGGCCAACATGCCGGAGTGCCGGCGGGTGGACCGCGCCGTCGGCTGCCGGGAGTCCGCGCCCATCCCCACCTACACCATGGTGCTCGGCGCCACCGAGATGACCCGCAGCGACCATCGCCCGCTGGCGCGAGGCCGCGACACCATCCCCGTCCAGGTGTGGGCCTACGCCGAGGACTCCGCCTTCGCCGACTCGGTGCCGTTCCGCCGCGCCACCGAGGTCGCGGAGACCATGCAGCGGCTGGCCGGACCCTACCCGTTCGGCGCGCTGCTGCACGTGCAGTCGTCCACCCGCTACGGCGGCATGGAGAACGCGACGGTCATCTTCTACGCGGAGCAGTCGTACGTGCGCCGGACCATGCGCGAGGGCGTCGTGCGGCACGAGACCGCGCACCAGTGGTTCGGCGACGCGGTGACACCCCGCGAGTGGGCGCACCTGTGGCTGAGCGAGGGCTTCGCGAGCTACTTCGACCTGGTGGTCGGCGCGGCGCTGGACGGCGACAGCGTGCTCCACAACGGCATGCGCCGCAACGCCGCGACCTACCTGCGCTCGCAGGTCACCGGGCGGCCGCTGGTGGATTCGACCACGGCCGACCCGAACGCCCTGCTCAACGCCAACAGCTATCAGAAGGGCGCCTGGGTGCTCCACATGCTGCGGGGGCAGGTGGGCGACTCGGCGTTCTTCCGCGGCGTGCGGGAGTACTACCGCCTGTACCGCGACAGCTCGGTGCTCTCGGGGCAGTTCCAGCGGGTCATGGAGCGCGTGTCGGGCACCGGCCTGGCCTGGTTCTTCGACCAGTGGCTGCGCCAGCCGGGCTACCCCCAGCTCGACGTGCGCTGGGACAGCGACACGCCGGGTCACGCCCAGCTCCGCGTGCGCCAGGTCCAGCCCGACGACTGGGGCCGCTTCCGCCTTCCCCGGGTGCCGGTGGAGTTCGTGGCCGGCGGCGAGGTGATCGCCCGGCGCACGCTGGCGCTCGACCCGCGCTACGCCGAGCAGGTGGCGGGGTTCACCCTGCCGGCCGTGCCCGACGAGGTCCGCATCGATCCCGAGGGCACCCTGCTCCTGACGGCCGCCGTGAGCCGCCGGTAGCCCGGAACCGGCCGGAGTGCATTCCGGTGGGCGTCCCAACTACATTTCGGGGCTGTTCTCGCAGGGGCGCCGCCCCTGAGCCCTGAACCTCTGACGCCCGACCCAACCATGAAGTTCCTCGTCATCGGCGCCGGCAAGCAGGGTTCCGCCTGCGCCTTCGATCTGCTCCAGCGTCCCCAGGTCGCCAGCGTGGTGCTGGCCGACCGCGCGGCGGGCCGCCTGCCGGCGTTCCTCGAGACGTTCCGGTCGGATCCGCGCCTCGAACTGCTCGAGCTCGATCTCAACAACGAGCCGGCCGTGCGTCGCGCCATGAGCGGCGTGCGCAGCGTGCTGTCGGCCGCTCCGTACTACTTCAACGAGCCGCTGGCGCGGTTCGCGGTCGAGGCCGGGGCGCACTTCGCCGACCTCGGCGGCAACACCGAGATCGTGTTCGCCCAGAAGCGCCTGGACCCGGCCGCCAGGGCCGCGGGCGTGTCGGTGATCCCGGACTGCGGCCTGGCCCCCGGCATGGTGAACATCCTGGCCGGCGAGGGCATCCGGCGGCTGGAGACGACCGCCAGCGTGCGGATCTACGTGGGCGGCCTGCCGCAGCATCCGGAGCCGCCGCTCAACTACATGGTCGTCTACTCGCTCGAGGGCGCGCTCGACTACTACACGACGCCCAGCTGGGTGCTGCGCGACGGCCGGCGCCAGCAGGTGGACGCGCTCAGCGAACTCGAGGACGTCGCGTTCCCGGCGCCGCTCGGCACGCTGGAGGCGTTCCATACCGGCGGCGGCATCTCGACGCTGCCGTTCTCGTACGAGGGCCGCATCCCGGTGATGGAGTACAAGACCCTGCGCTACCCGGGGCACGTGGCGATCATGCGGCCGATCCGCGAACTCGGCCTGCTCGACGACACGCCGATCGAGATGAACGGGAGCGGGCACAAGATCAGCCCGCGGCAGGCCTTCATCGCGTCCGTGTCGCCGAAACTGACCCGGCCCGAAGGGCGCGACCTGGTGGCCCTGCGCGTCGAGGTGCGCGGCACGCGCGCCGGCGCGCCCGCCGGCTGGCGCTGGCAGATGGTGGACCGCTACGACGAAGCGCACAAGGTGACGGCGATGATGCGGACCACCGGCTATTCGCTGGCGATCACGGGCCTGATGCAGGCGGATGGCCGCGTGGGCCGGGCGGGCGTGCTCACGCCGGACGAGGCCGTCCCGGCGCCGGCGTACATCGCGGAGCTGGCTGCGCGGGGCGTGATGATCGAGGAATCGGCGCTCTAGTCGTGCAGGCCATCATCGTGCAGTCGTTCATCGCAGCGCCGCCCGCCGCCGTGTGGGCGGCGCTGTTCGCACGCCAGGACCTGCTGTTCGACGGCCTGCCGCCCGACGGCTGGCCCGAGGCGCGCGAGGAACTGGCGCCGCTGCACGTGGCCATCGGCTGGCCCTGGACCGAAGCGGCCGGCGGGCCGACGCGGGCGTCGCTCACCCTGCACGAGATGGGCGGCGGCACGCGGCTCGACGTCCGCCACGAGGGCTGGGGCGAGGGGCCGGCCTGGGACGCCGCCATCCAGGGGCACTTCGCCGGCTGGCTCCAGGGCATCGCGGCGCTCGGCCACGCGCTGGAGACGGGCGGCGACCCGCGGGCGAGCACGCCGGCGCTGGCCGCGGCCGAGCGCTACTTCATCTCGGGCGAGGTCCCCGCCGCGGCCGCCGCCGTGTACCGGGCCCTGACCGATCCGGCCGTGCTGACGCGCTGGGACGGCGGCCTGCTCGATGCCCACGAGGTGACCGAGGCGGTGGAGGATCGACTGGCCCGCTGGCGCACGCCGGCCGGCGGCGAGCTGGTGGCCATCTTCCGGGCCACGCCGCGCGGCGTCCACCTGGCCCTGGCCGAGTACGGCGTGGCCGATCGCAGCGCCTCGGGGAAGTGGCCGGCGATGTTCGAGCGGCTGGCGCGCTTCCTGGGCTGAGCGAACGAAACGGGCGGGAGCCACCAGCGCTCCCGCCCGTCAGGGTCCGCCGAGGGCAGCCGGACCGTCAGTGCGCCCGGGCCCGCCCCGACTGCACCAGCCGCTGGCGCGCGGTGTTCCCGGGCATCGCGATGTGCGTCGCCGGATCGTACTCCCGGCCCACGGCCGGGCTCCCCGCCGGTACCCACACGTGCGTGACGGTGTACGAGTACCCCTGCGGCAGGTAACGGACGTAATAGCCGTCGGGGTGGCGCGACCAGCGGCCCTGCGGGATGTCGCGGCTGCCCGCGCCGCGGGGCGCGATGCCGGCCAGCACGGCCAGCCGTTCGGCGTCCTCGAAGGTGCCTTCCGCGCTGGTGAGCGTCCGGCGCAGGCCGGCCTCGGCCTCCAGCGCCGCCCGCACCAGGGGCGGCGCGTCGGCCATGGCCCGCTCGAGCGCCGGGCCGGCGAGGTCGAGGGCGCTGCGGTTCAGCGTGACGATCTGGAGCGGCGTCAGCAGCCGCGCGGCCACCAGCTTGAGGTCGGTCTGGAGGTCCTCGAAGTTGGCGCGGGCGATGATGGCCCACAGCAGCAGCTGGATCTTGCGCTGGGGGATCTCGGGGTGGTCCACCGAGTTGCGCAGGATGGCCACGACCTGGCCGTCGGCGGCGCCGCGGGGCGGGGCGTAGATGTAGCCGTCGCCCCGGTCGCGGCTGGGTCCGTGCGTGCCGGCCTTGAGGCAGTAGCTCTGGGTGTGCATCTCGAACGCGCCTTCGCGGAGCACGAAGCCGCCGTTCTGGGTCCGCGGCAGGGTCATCATGTCGGTGAAGGGCCCGGGGTCGAAGCCGTCGAGCGAGTCCACGGCCCAGACGGCGTCGGTCAGGACGGTCGCGATGGGTGCCTCGCCCCGCAGCAGTTCCGAGGGGTCGGGCGCGGCGCTCGCGGCCCGCTGGGCGGCCCGGCGAAGGCCCCCGATCTGGGCATCGGCCATGGGCGGCGCCAGGAGGCCCGCGGTGAGCACGAGCGTGGCGGCGAACAGCGACTGGCGGACGGTACGCATGATGACCTCCGGCGTTGCAGCGGAACCGACGGCCCAAGTATAGCGTTCAATCTGCCGGCCGGCGACGGGGGCCGACGCCCGCGCCGGTCCGCCACGGCGGGCCGGCATCCGCGCCGGCCGCGGGGAGGACCAGGGCCGGCGGTCACCGCAGGAGAGGGTACCATGACCACGACATCGCCCGAGACGGCCACGCTGGCCGGCGGCTGTTTCTGGTGTCTCGAGGCCGTGTTCGACGACCTCATCGGCGTCCACGACGTCGTGTCCGGCTACGCCGGCGGGCGGGTGCCCGATCCGACATACGAGGCCGTGTGCAGCGGCACGACCGGCCATGCCGAAGTGGTGCGGATCGGCTTCGACCCGGCGGTCATCTCGTATCGCGACCTGCTCGACGTGTTCTTCACCATCCACGACCCGACGACCCTCGACCGCCAGGGCGCCGACACCGGTACCCAGTACCGGTCGGCGATCTTCGTGCATTCCGACGCCCAGCGTGCGGCGGCCGAGGCGGCGATCCGCGAACTGCAGCCGCTGTTCGACGATCCGATCGTCACGGCGATCGTGAACGCGGGACCGTTCTATCCGGCCGAGGCGTACCACCAGGAGTTCTACGCCCGCAACCCGGACCAGGCGTACTGCCGCGCGGTGGTGGCGCCCAAGGTGGCAAAGGCGCGCGCCAGGTTCCTCGGGAAGCTCCGATCGGCCCCGTAGCGGCCGCCGTCGCCAGGGTGAGGGGTCACGGTCCCGCGGGCGCCGCCGGGCGCGCGCGGCGACCGCGGTTGGCGCGTCGGGTGTTCGCGGCGCATCTTCCGGTCATGCCTTCGAGTGCCGCCTTCGTCCGTCCGCCACGGGCCGTGGCCCTGGCCCTGCTCGCCGCCCTTCTCGGTCCGGCGGGCGCCAGCGCGCAGCGCGCCGACAGCGCGGCATACGTCGTCCGGCTCGGCGTCGACACGACGGCGGTGGAGCGCTTCATCCGCTCGGGAGACCGCATCGACGCGGTCTCCGTGACCCGCAGTCCGCGCACGAGCGTGCGGCGCCTGACCGTGTGGCTCGCGGAGGACGGCACGGTCGCGCGGTACGCCAGCGGGGCGGCGGAGGGTGCGATGACGGAACAGGTCGCGGTCGGCGGCGCCATCCCGCTGGTCGGCGGCTTCTACGTTCCGTGGGAGATCGCGCTCCTCAGGGCCCGGCGCGCGGGCGGCGAGGCGCCGTCGGTCACCGTGCTGGCTGGCGGCCAGCCGCTCCCCATCGCGATGCGACGCCGCGCCGCGGACGAATGGGCGTTCAGCACCCAGTTCGACCAGCCGGTCGTGGCGCGCGTGGACCCGGCTGGCCGGATGGTGTCGTTCGCGATCGCGGGCGGCGGTGCCACGGTCGAGCGGGTGCGGTGGATCGATCTCGATCTGCTGGCCCGGGACTTCGCCGCGCGCGATGCGGCGGGCCGCGGGATGGGGGCACTGTCGCCGCGCGACAGCGTGGTGGCGCACGTGGGCGGCGCGGACATCGTGATCGACTACAGCCGGCCGTCCCTGCGCGGGCGCCCGCTGGAGGTGCTGGTGCCGGCGGACCAGGTCTGGCGCATGGGCGCCAACGATGCCGCGACCCTGCGGTCCGCCCGCCCCCTGCGACTGGGCGGCCTGCACCTGACGCCGGGCAGCTACTCGCTGTTCGCGCGGCCCCACCGGGACGGCTGGACGCTGATCGTCAACGCGCAGACGGGCATGAGCGGCCAGGACCGCGACCCGGCCCGCGACGTGGGCACGGTCGAGATGACGACCCGCCGTCTTCCGGAGCACGTCGAACGGTTCACGATCGCGGTGGAACCCCTGGGGAGCGGCGGCGTCCTGCGCCTGCGCTGGGGCCGCACCGAGGCGGCCGTTCCGTTCGACATCGACCGCCCGTAGGCCCGCGCTCCGGCGGCACGCCGACGTCGCGGCCGGATCGCCGCACCTTCCGGCGCGCGCGACCGGCGCGGCCGTGAGATCATCGAGAACACGCGAGGAGTGAGCCGCCCATGGACCTGCGCCGCACGCTGGTGAGCGCCGCGCTGATGACGATGCCGTCCCTGCTGCCGGCGCAAACGCCGGCCCCGGTGTCCGACCGCGAGGCCGTGCTGGCGCCCGTCCGGCGGCTGTTCGACGGCATGCGCGCCGGCGACAGCGCCATGGTCCGCTCGGCGTTCGTGCCCAATCCGCTCTTCGCCTCGGTGGCGGTGCGCCAGGGCGGCGTCGCGCTCCAGATCGACAGCCTCGAGGCGTTCGTGCGCCTCATCGGCACGCCGCGCGCGGAGCCGCTCGACGAGCGCCTGCGAGGCGAGATCGTGCACATCGACGGGCCGCTGGCCGTGGTGTGGACCGAATACTCGTTCTACGTGGGCACGCGGTTCAGCCACTGCGGCGTCGACGCGTTCCAGCTGGTCAACACGCCCGGGGGATGGAAGATCTTCGCCCTGGCCGACACCCGGCGCCGCCAGGGCTGTCCCGACCAGCCGGGCGGCTGATCCTCACCACTGCCGCGGCGCCCCGGTGACGCACCGGACCGTGTCGCGCGCGATGAGCAGCTCCTCGTTGGTCGGGATGACGTACAGGGCCACGCGGGCGTCCTCCCGGTGGATGGTGCCCTCGGCGCCGTCCACCATGGCCGCGTTGCGCGCCGGGTCGAGCGCGATGCCGAGGAAGTCCAGTTCGGCGCACACCCCGGCGCGGACCTCGGGCGAGTTCTCGCCGATGCCGCCGGTGAAGATCACGGCGTCGGCGCCGTTCATCCGGGCCAGGTAGGCGCCCAGGTACTTCTTCACCCGCAGGCAGAAGATGTCGATGGCGAGCCGGGCGCGCCGGTCCTGGTTGGTGCGCGCTTCCTCCAGCAGTTCCCGCATGTCGTTGGTCAGCCCGGAGATGCCGAGCAGGCCGGACTGCTTGTTGAGCAGGTCGTCGAGGCCGGTCAGGGACAGGCCTTCCTTGTGGTGCAGGAACTCCAGGATCGAGGCATCCACATCGCCGGACCGGGTGCCCATCACCAGTCCTTCCAGCGGCGTGAGGCCCATCGACGTCTCCAGCGACCGCCCGTTCCGGATGGCGCAGGCCGAACAGCCGTTGCCGAGATGGAGGGTGATGATGTTCGTCGCGTCCTTGTCGCGGCCGGCCAGGGCGCGGTAGCGATAGGCGACGTACCGATGCGAGGTGCCGTGGAAGCCGTACCGGCGGACGCGGTGCCGCACGTAGAGCTGGTAGGGCAGGGCGTAGAGGAACGATTCGGGCGGCATGGTGGTGTGGAACGAGGTGTCGAACACCGCCACCTGCGGCACGGCGGTGCCCAGCAGGGCGCGCGCCGCGGCGACGCCCTTGAGGTTGGCCGGATTGTGGAGCGGCGCCAGGTCGATGCATTCGGCGATCCGGCGCTCGACGGCGTCGTCGATGATGGCCGAGCGGGTCAGCTGTTCGCCGCCGTGCACCACGCGGTGGCCGACCGCGTGGATGTCGCCGAGCGCGGGCAGCAGGGGGACGCCGTCGCCGCCCAGGAGCAGGCGCAGGACGTGGTCGAGGGCCTCCCGGTGGTCCCGCAGGGGCGTGGCATCGCGGTGCACGGGCCGCCCCTCGGCGCGCAGGGTGACCAGCGCCTCGCTGCCGATGCGCTCGATGAGGCCGCGCGCCAGGCGGCGGTCGGCGTTGGCGGCGATGGCCGCGAGATCGGTGGCGATCAGCTGGAACTTGAGCGAACTGCTCCCGCAGTTGAGCACCAGCACGTTCATGGCTCGATGGTAGCACGGCGGGGCGCTTCCCGGTAGCGACTGGATGGCCGTGCGCGGGGGCATATATTGGAGCCGGCGTCCCCGTCGGGCGCCGCATCCGTTCCCCGTGAACCCGGAGTCCGCGCGATGAGCGTCCCGCCCGCCGACGATCCGTCCCGCCGGGACTTCCTGAAGCTGGGCGCCGCGGCCGGCGCCGGCGTGGCGCTCTCGGCCGGCGGCGCGTCGGCCGCGGGCCGCCCGAGGCCGTCGCAGGGGACGCCGCTGTTCGCCGCGCCGCCGATGGACCGGGTCCGCATCGGGTTCGTGGGCGTTGGCGGGATGGGCACGGTCCATCTCGAGAACTTCCTGGCCATCGAGGGCGTGGACGTGCGCGCCATCTGCGACATCGTGCCGGAGAAGGTGCGCGCCGGGCAGGAGAAGGTCGTCGCCGCCGGCCAGCCGCGCCCGGCCGGGTACGACCGGGGGCCGCGCGACTTCGAGCGACTGTGCGCCGAGCAGGATCTCGACCTGGTCTTCACGGCGACGCCGTGGGAGTGGCACGTACCGGTCTGCCTGGCGGCGATGCGCAACGGCAAGCACGCCGCCACCGAGGTGCCGGCCGCCTGGCTGGTGGACGACTGCTGGGCGCTGGTCGAGGCCGCCGAGCGGCACCGGAAGCACTGCGTCATGATGGAGAACTGCTGTTACGACCGCCGCGAGCTGCTGATGCTGAACCTGGTGCGCCAGGGCGTGTTCGGCGAGCTGCTGCACGGCGAGTGCGCCTACAACCACGACCTGCGCTCGGTGAAGTTCTCGACCGACGGCGAGGGCCTGTGGCGCCGCGCCCACGCGACGCGGCGGAACGGGAACCTCTATCCCACGCACGGCCTCGGCCCCATCGCGCAGTGCATGAACATCAACCGCGGCAACCGGTTCGACTACCTCGTGTCGATGTCGGGTCCCTCCCGCGGGCTCCAGGACTGGCAGCGCGAGCAGCTGGCGCCGGACGATCCCCGGCGGGCCGAGCGCTACGTGCTGGGCGATGTGAACGTCACGCTGATCCGGACCGGGCAGGGTCAGACCATCACGCTGGTGCACGACACCAACCTGCCGCGACCCTACACCCGCATCAACATGATCCAGGGCACCCGGGGGCTGATGCAGGGCTGGCCGGACCGCATCTACGTCGAGGGGCGCAGCCCGCAGGCGCACCGCTGGGAACCGCTGGACCGCTGGTACCAGGAGTCCGAGCACCCGCTGTGGCGGGCCGAACGGGTGCGCTCGGCGAGCCGGGGTCACGGCGGCATGGACTTCCTGGAGGACTGGCGGCTGGTCGTGTGCCTGCGGGCCGGCCTGCCGACCGACATGAACGTCTACGACGCCGCGGCGTGGAGCGTGATCGGCGAACTGACCGAGCGGTCGGTGGCGGGGCGCAGCCGCCCGGTCGACGTGCCCGACTTCACGCGCGGGCGCTGGCGCAGCACGCCGCCGCTCGGCATCGTCGACGGCTGACCGCGGCCGCGTGATCGCCGCCCGGCGCGGTCCCGGGGCCGCGTGACCTCCGGCGCGCCCGGCCGGCATGTGCGGGGCCTGGACGGCCTGCGATTCGTGCTCGCGCTGTGGGTCGCGTTCGGGCACGGCGCGTTCATCCCGCTGCCGCGGTCGCTCGAAGGGAGCGTCGTGGCGGGGCTCCACGGCGTCATCCCCAACGGCGCCGCGGCGGTGATGGTGTTCTTCGTCATCTCCGGCTTCTGCATCCACTATCCGTTCCGCGCCGCCCGCTCGATCGACCTGCTCAGCTTCTATGCCCGGCGGCACATCCGGATCCTGGTGCCCATCGTGGCGGCGGTCCTGATCGCCCGGCCGCTGGGCATCCGGCTGTCGGTGTTCCAGGACTCCATCCTCTGGAGCCTGGTGTGCGAAGAGGTCTACTACACCATCTACCCGGCCCTCCTGCGGATCCGCGACAGGGTCGGCTGGCCGGTGCTGATCGCGGCGGGCTATGCCGCGGCGTTCGGCGTGGTCGCGCTCGACTGGCCGACCCAGCCGCTGTACGCGCTCTACGGCTGGCAGCTCACGTGGCTGGTGGGCCTGCCCTGCTGGCTGCTGGGCGCGCACCTCGCCGAGTCGCTCGACCTGGCCCGGGCGGCCGAACGGGCGCCCGGGCGGGCGGCGCTGTGGGGCTGGCGGCTCGGCGCGCTGGCGATCGGCTCGATCGGCAGCAACGTCCTGTGGTTCCACTCCCCGCTGCGGGTGCCCTATCCGGTCTCGCTGAACCTGTTCGCCCTCTACGCCTTCTTCTGGCTGCGGGCCGAGATCCACCGCGCCGAGGGCGTGGCGGCCGGGCGCATCGAGCCGCTCGGCGCCTTCAGCTACTCCATGTACCTGGTGCACCTGCAGGCCATCGCGCTGTTCGCCCTGTGGCCGGCCGCGCGGACGCTCGGCGCCTGGGCGGCGTGGCTGCTGCTCGTGAGCTGGGTCGTCGTGTTCTCGTGGGCGTTCTACCGCCTGGTGGAACGGCCGGCCCACCGGCTCGCGCGCCGGTTCCAGCAGCGGGTCCTCCAGTGGCGGGTGCCGCCGCCGGCCGCGGCTGGCCCTGTGCCGGCCTGACCCCTATCTTCGCGGCCCCATGACACTCAACGGTCTCGACTGGACGATCGTCCTCGTGTCGATCGCGCTCTCGTTCGTGCCGGCGCTGATGCTGGCGCGGCGCGGCGGCTCCAGCACGGCCGAGTTCTTCACGTCGGGCCGCTCGGCGCCGTGGTGGCTGGTCGGCGTCTCCATGGTCGCCACCACGTTCTCGACCGACACGCCGAACC
Source organism: uncultured Gemmatimonadales bacterium (assembly GCA_964550365.1). Classification (GTDB taxonomy): domain Bacteria; phylum Gemmatimonadota; class Gemmatimonadetes; order Gemmatimonadales; family JACORV01; genus DASXPG01. The sequence goes on from CAZJZC010000045.1 coordinate 15,708, forward strand.
TGGTGACGAACTTCGTGCGCGAGAAGGGTGTCGCGAACAACTGGGCCTGGTGGTCCTTCCTGCTGACCGGCATGGCCACGGTGTTCTTCTACGCCCGGCTGTGGCGGCGCTCGGGCGTGCTCACCGACCTGGAGTTCTACGAGCTGCGGTACAGCGGGCGCGCCGCGACGCTGGTGCGCGGGTTCCGCGCCGTCTACCTGGGATTGCTCTTCAACTGCGTCATCATGGCGACGGTGAACCTCGCCGCGGCCAAGATCGCCAGCGTGATCCTCGGCTGGCCCATGGGGAAGACGCTGCTGATCTGTTCGCTGATGAACGTCGCGTTCGCGGCCGTGAGCGGCCTGTGGGGCGTCCTGGTGACGGATTTCATCCAGTTCGGGATCGCCATGGCCGGCTCGTTCGCCGCCGCCTGGTTCGCGCTGGCCCAGCCCGAGGTCGGCGGCCTGGCCGGACTGGTGTCGCGGCTCGACCCGGCCACGCTGAACCTGGTGCCCGACTTCGGCGACTGGCCGATGACGCTCTCGGTCCTGATCGTCCCGCTCACGGTGCAGTGGTGGTCGGTCTGGTATCCGGGCGCCGAGCCCGGGGGCGGGAGCTACATCGCCCAGCGCATGCTGGCCTCGCGGAGCGAGAAGGACGCGCTGGGCGGCACGCTGCTGTTCAACGTGGCGCACTACGCCCTGCGCTCGTGGCCGTGGATCATCGTGGCGCTGGCGTC
>CAZJZC010000046.1:0-14514 GCA_964550365.1 uncultured Gemmatimonadales bacterium
CGGTCGAGCTGGGCCTCGGGCAGCGGGTAGGTGCCCTCCTGCTCGATCGGGTTCTGGGTCGCCAGCACGAAGAACGGCTCGGGCAGGGCCATGGTGGCGCCCGCCGCGGTGACGCGATGTTCCTGCATGGCCTCGAGCAGGGCCGCCTGGGTCCGCGGCGGCGTCCGGTTGATCTCGTCGGCCAGCAGGACGTTGGCGAACACCGGGCCGCGCACGAAGCGGAAACTGCGCGCGCCGGTGTGGGTGTCCTCGTCGAGGATCTCGGTGCCGGTGATGTCGCTCGGCACCAGGTCCGGCGTGAACTGGATGCGCCGGAACTCGAGCCGCATGGCGTCGGCGATGGACCGGATGATCAGCGTCTTCGCCAGCCCCGGCACGCCGACCACCAGGCAGTGGCCGCCGGCCATCAGCGCCAGCAGGATCTCCTCGATGACCCGTTCCTGCCCGACGATGCGGCGGCCGACCGCCTCGCGCAGGCGCCGGACCGCCTCGAGCGTCGTCTCCCGGCGCGCCGCGGGCGGCGAGCCGGTCGCCGTCAGACCGCCTCCGAGAGCGACGTGAAGTTGAAATCGCGCACCTTGACCGGCGGCATGACGATGTCGCCGCCCGCCTCGGTGCCGGCCAGGCGCTGCGGCGCGCCGACCGCCTCCAGGTTGTTGAGCATGAACAGGGGCGAATCGTTGAACCGGAAGTTCCGGATCGCCCGGCTGACCCGTCCGTTCTCGACCAGGAAGGTCCCGTCACGCGTCAGGCCGGTATAGAGGATGGTGCGCGGGTCCACCTGCCGCAGGTACCAGAGCCGCGTGACCAGCACGCCGCGTTCGGTCGACGCGATCATCCGATCGAGCGACGAGTCGCCGCCCAGCATCTTGACGCCGGTCGGGAACCCGGTCGGCTCGCGGTTCTGCCGCCGGGCCCAGAAGCGTGAATACGACAGCTGGCGCAGGACGCCCTGGTCCACCCACACCTGCCGGCCGAGCGGCAGCCCCTGGCCGTCGAAGGGCTGGCTCAGCACCTGCGGGTCGGCGGGATCCGAGACGATCGTCACCCTGGCGTCGACGATGCGATCGCCGATCCTGGTGCCGCCGTTCGGACTGGCGAACGCGCTGCGGCCCTCGTCGGCCTGGCGCGCGTCGAGCGCGAAGGCCATCAGCTGGACCAGGTCGCCCACCGCCTGCGGCTCCATGATCACCGTGTAGCGGCCCGGCTCGATGGCGACCGGGTTGGCCGAGCCGCGCGCCTTCTCCACCGCCCGCCGCACGACGCCCTGGATGTCCAGCCGGCGCCAGTCCTTGTCGTCGGTCGCGGCCCAGCCCGAACCGGTGCCGTCGGCGGTGCGGACCGTGAGCGTGTAGTTCGACGTGGTGCTGCGGTGGAAGGCGAACTGCCCGGACTTGTTGGCGACGCAGGTGGTGGCGGCGCCGGCGGCGATGAAGCCGGCGGCCGTGACGTCGCCCGCCTGGCGCGTCGCCTCCAGCGCCGCCAGCGCCGCGCGCGCCAGGTCGGCCGGCGCCAGGTTGGCCGTGGCGTCGAAGTAGGCGGGAACGGCCTGGTACTGCTGGCGCGGCAGTTCGGGCATGGCCTCGGGGTCGTCGGGCGCCAGCCGGGCCAGCGCCTCGGACTGCTGGACCACCCGCCGGATCGATTCGTCCGACAGGTCGTTGGTCGACACCACCGCGTGCTTGGGGCCGAACGAGCTCTGGACCCCGAGGTTGGCGTCCTCGACGCCGCCCGCCGTGGAGAGCTGGTTCGCCGCGAACCGGATGTTGCGCGTCACGTTGCTGGACAGGTTGACCTGGCAGCCCTCGGCCCGCGAGGCCTCGAGCACCCGGGCCACCACCCGCTCGCACTCCTGCCGCGTCAGCACGGCGCGGCCCTGCTGCTGGAGCCGGCTCACGAGCGCCTCCCGGTGTTGATGACGTTGATCTGCCGGAAGCGCGCCGGCGGCGAGCCGTGGCTCACCGCGTTGACCTGGCCGGGCTGGCCCTTGCCGTCGAAGAAGCTGCCTCCCATCCGGTAGCTGCTGCGCCCGCCGATCAGGTCCATCGCGTTCCAGAAGTCGGGCGTGCGCATCTGGTAGGCCACGTCCTTCAGCATGCCGGTGATGCGGCCGCCGCGGATCTCGTAGAACAGCTGGCCGCCGAACTGGGCGTTGTAGCGCTGCTGGTCGATCGAGAAGCTGCCGTCGCCGACGATGGCGATGCCGCGGTCGGTCGCGGCGATCAGGTCGTCCCACGACAGGTCCCGCTCGCCCGGCATCAGCGACACGTTGGGCATGCGCTGGAACTGCACGCTCGACCAGCTGTCGGCGTAGGAGCATCCGTGCGAGCGCGTCGGCCGGCCCTGCCGCTCGTAGTAGCCGCGCAGCCAGGGCGCCTGTTCGCGGGTGGTCTGGTAGTCGTGGAACACGCCGTTGCGCACGATGAGGAAATCCTCGGGCTGGACCCCGTCGTCGTCGTACCCGCAGGTGCTGAGGCCGCCCTCCTGCGAGCGGTCGCCCTGCACGTTCATGAACTCGGGCCCGTACCGGAACGAGCCGAGCTTCTCCTCCGGCGGCGCCAGGAAGCTGGTGCCGGCGTAGTTGGCCTCGTAGCCCATGGCCCGGTCCAGCTCGGTCGGATGCCCGATGGACTCGTGGATCGTGAGCCACATGTTGCCGGGGTCCAGGACCAGGTCGTAGCGCCCCACCTCGACCGGCCGCGCCGAGAGCTTCTGCACCGCCTCCTCGCCCCAGCGCTGGGCGTTGCCGGGCAGATCGGCCTCCAGCACGTACTCCCAGCCGCGCTGGGCCGGCGCCACCACGTTGGACCGGGTCTGGAAGTCGGAGCGGTCGGCCGCCACGGCGGTGGCCTGGAACACCGGCCAGCTGCGGACGATGGTCTGGGCGGCGTCGGTGCCGTCGGTGTTGGCGTAGTTCTTCTCCTCCTTCACGAAGAACAGGCCGCTGGTGACGAACTGCACGCCGGTGGCCCGCATCGCGGCCGCATTGGCCTCGAGCAGGAGGTTCGCCTTGTCCTCGACCGAGACCGTCCACGGGTCGATGCGGTGGGGACTGCGCCAGGTCGCGCCGGCGTAGGCCGGCACGGGCAGCCATTCGACGGCACGGTCGCGCGCCACGCGGTTGGCCCGGGCGATCCCCACCGCCTCGCGCGCCGCCGCGGCCACGGCGTCGCGCGTCAGGCGTCGCGTGGCCGAGAATCCCCAGGTGCCGTCGACCAGCACCCGCACGCCGCAGCCGATGGTGTCGGTGTCCACCACGTTCTGGATCTGCCGCTCGCGGCTGAACACGAAGTTCTGGCGTCGCCGCGCGATGCGCGCGTCGGCATAGCCTGCCCCGGCCGCGCGGGCGGCGTTGAGCGCCACCATCAGCAGGTCGCGCGTGGCGGCGTCCATGGCCGGCTGCTGCGCGGCGGCCGGCACGGCCCCCGGACTCAGCACGCCGTGGGCGGCCACGACGGCGGCGGCGGCGCCCGTCTGGTAGAGGAACTTCCTGCGGTCCGTCACGGGACCTCCGTGGAGTGTGCGGCGCTCTGCTGCGGCGCGAACACCGTGAACATACGTGCCGGGCGGGCCCCGCGGCTACCGGTGCCCGGCTCGGCGATGGGAATGGCTGACGGCATGCGACGACGACGGCCCGGCCGGGGCCGATCCGTTCTCTACGCGCACCGCGGCGCCCGGGTTGCAGCCGGCACCCGGGCGGCGTACCCTCCAACCACTCGACGTTCCAGGGAGAACCCGTGCGTCCGTCCGCCGTCCTCGCCGCGCCCGTCCTCGTGCTCCTCGCCGCCTGTGCCGGCAGCCGCGCCGCGCCCGCGTCCCCGGCGGCGCCCCTGTCGGTCGCACCGGGCTCGAACGATCCGCGCCTGGCCGCGATCGTGGCCGCCGTCTCGGCCGGCGAGGTGGAGCGCGTGGTGCGGCAGCTGGTGTCGTTCGGCACGCGCCACACGCTGAGCGACACGCTCTCGGCCACGCGCGGCATCGGCGCCGCCCGGCGGTGGATCCACGGCGAGTTCGAACGGCTGGCCGCGGCCTGCGGCGGCTGCCTCGAGGTCCGCTACGTCAGCGGCATGGTCGGCCCGATGCGGCGCGTGCCGGTGGCGACCAACGTGGTCAACGTCGTGGCGGTCCAGCGCGGCACCGGCGACCCGCAGCGCGTGGTGATCATCACCGGTCACTTCGACAGCCGCAACAGCGACACGCTCGACGCCACCGGCGACGCGCCCGGGGCGAACGACGACGCCAGCGGCACGGCCGCCGTCCTCGAGGCCGCGCGCGTGCTGTCGCGCTACCGGTTCAGCGGGACCATCGTCTACGCCGCCCTCGCCGGCGAGGAGCAGAGCCTGCTCGGCGGGCAGATCGTGGCCCGCTGGGTGCGCGACCAGGGCTGGCGGGTGGTCGGCAACCTCAACAACGACATCATCGGCAACACGCGGGGCGGCGGCGGCATCAGCGACGAGCGCACCGTGCGGGTGTTCTCCGACGGCACCCCGCCGACCGAGACGGCGGCCGAGCGGGCCCGGCGCCGGCTCACCGGCGGCGAGGTGGACGGCGCCTCCCGCCAGCTGGCGCGCTACGTGCAGATGATCGCCCGGCGTCACCTGCCGTCGCTCGACGTCTGGCTGATCTACCGGCTCGACCGGTTCGGCCGCGGCGGTGATCATCGCATGTTCGCCGACGAGGGCTTCCCGGCGGTCCGCCTCACCGAGGCGCACGAGGACTACACCCGCCAGCACCAGGACCTCCGCGTCGAGAACGGCATCCGGTACGGCGATGTGCCCGACGCCGTGAACTTCGCCTACGCGGCCCGGATCACCGCGCTCAACGCGGCGGCCCTGGCGTCGCTGTCGTGGGCCCCCGGGCCGCCGCGCGGCGTGCGCGTAGGCGGCGCCGGCCAGTATGCCGCCACCCTGCGCTGGCAGCCGCCCGAGGACACGGCCGCCGTGGCCGGCTACCGGGTGTACTGGCGGCGCACCGATTCGCCCACCTGGGACCACTGGGAGGACGTCGGTCCGGCCGTCAGCTACGTGGCCACCGGCCGGGTCATCGACAACTGGTTCTTCGGCGTGGCCGCCGTGAGCGCCGAGGGCCACGAGAGCCCGGTGGTCTTCCCAGGGAACTGACCTTCCCCGGGGGGCGGTCCGGATACACTTTTCACGGATGCACCCGACCCTTCGACTCGCGGCCGCCCTGCTCGCGGCCTCCGCCGCGGCGGTCCCCGCCGCCGCGCAGACCGTCACGCCCGACACGTCGTTCTTCGCGCACATCGCTCGGAACGCGCGGGCCAGGGCCCAGGCCCTCGCGGCGGGCGCCCGCGTGGACCCGCGGGTCCAGGCCCAGCACACCGAAGCGCTCGCCGAGCTGGAGCGGGGGGCCTGGGCCGACGCCGGCGTGACCCTGCAGGCGATCCTCCAGCGGGCGCGGAACAACCCGCTGTACCTGGGCGACCTGGCCTACAGCCAGGCGCGGCAGGCCGCCTGGGCCGACGCGCACAACGGCTACCTGGCCGCCTACCGGGCGCAGCAGCAGAACGCCTGGTACCTGGTCGGCCTGGCGGCGGTGCGCGGCGCCCAGAGCGAATGGGCCGAGGCGGCCGGTACGCTGGCCCTGGCGACGCAGAACGACAGCACGGTGGTGGACGCGCGGGTCGCGCCCGTGGGCGCCCACTGGTTCGAGCAGGCCGGCGATCGCCTCCAGTCGCTGAGCTGGTCGCGCATGGCGGTGGCGCGCGCACCCGGCGACGCGCCCAGCTGGCTGCGCATCGCCCTGTTCCTGCGCGCCCTGAACGACAGCACGACCGAAGGGCCGCGCGCCATCGACCGGTACCTGGCCCTGCGGCCCGGCGATCGCCTGGGCAGCGCGGTGCTGGCGGACCACCTGTACAACGCGGGACGGACGGATTCGGCGCTGGCCCTGGCGGCGCACGCCGCCCAGGATTCGGCCTACCGCGAGTTCGCGGCGGAGATGTACCTCGCGGCGGCCCGGCCCCTGCTCATCCAGCGCGACATGGCCAAGCTGTTCCCGATCCTCGAACGCGGGCGGCCCTGGGCCACGCCGGCGCAGCAGCCGGGCTACGCCAACCTGCTCGGCCGCGCCCAGCTGCTGCGGGGGACGGAGCTGATGCAGCGGATCGAGACGCGCCCGGACTGCGATACCGCCCGGCTGGCCGACACGCTGTTCGCCCAGGCCGAGCGCAATCTGCGCGCGGGCGTGTCGTTCGACAGCGCCCGGACCGTGATGTTCATCGATCAGGTGGTGCCCAGCTACCGCCGGCAGTCGGCGCAAGCCGTCGAGACGTCCTGCCGCGCCCCCGCCCGCACGCCGGCCCGGCCCGCGCCGCGGCGGCGCCCGTGAGGCCCGGGGCCGGGCCTCACAGGCCCGGCCCCACCTGCACCCGCATCGCCCGGAAGATCTCCGAGAGCATCAGCGCCGAGGATCGGCCGGGCACGCCCGCCACCATCGCGAAGACCCGGCCGGACGACGCCGTCGCGACCGCCTCACCCGGGACGCTGGCCTGCGCGCGCAGCAGCACGCCGTTCGCCATGCCCCAGCGCCCGCCGAGGATGCCGGTGCTGACGCTCATGCCGTCGCCGGTGTTGCCGACGATGAGCACCGGCGCGTCGACCCGCTCCGACAGCGGCGCGCGCCAGTCGACCGTGGGACACTCCTCGGGACACTGCACCTGCAGCAGCGCGACGTTGAGGCCGCTCCGGGAGCGGACCACCCGGATCGGCCGCTCGACGCCGGTCGCGAACCGCGCCCGGACCGGCCGGCCGCGGCGGGCGGCGCGCACCACGCTGTTGGTGGTGATGGCGAGGCCGTCGCTCGTGAGGATGGTCGCGGTGCCGTAGAACGCGCCGCCGGGCCCGTGGAGCGAGACCAGCCCGTAGGCCACCCGCTCCACGGCGCCGGAGTCGGGGCTGGCGTTGAGGTCGGCGAGCGCGACCACGATGGTGTCGTCCTCGCCCGGCATGGCCCGCGTCCAGCCGCGGCCGGCCCCCGCGATGGGCGGCGGCGCCGCCAGGGTGCGGAGGAACAGCGAGTCGGTGAGCAGGCGCTCCAGCGCCCGGTCGAGCGAGACGCCGACGGCCGAGTCGATGGGCCCGCTCAGCCGCGCCGCGCCCCGGACGCTCCGGCCGAAGATGGTCCCGCCGTTGCCGAGGTCCAGCACCTCCCAGGCGACCTCCACCTCGGACTCCACGCGGTACGGCTCGGTGGGACCCGACGTGCGCACCTCGAGTCCGGTCACCCGGCCCGCGAGGCCGAAGCGGACGTTCTCGAGCCGCTGCGGGTCGCTCGAGCGGGCGCCCACCGACTCGACACGGTATCCCGCGCCCCGCAGCAGCGCCTCGCCGCGCGTGCGCGCGGCGGCCGCCCAGCGCTGGCGCGCCGCGTCGGTCAGCTGATAGCTGAACTGGCGGACGCTGAACCCCGACCCCTGGTAGTGCCCGCCGATGCCCTCGCCCGCCGGCGGCAGTTCGATGCCCGTGAGCAGGATGCCGCCGACCAGCCGCGGGGTCGGCAGCGGCACGCCCACCGTCGAGGGCAGCACGCCGGTCCCGCCGGACGAGGGCGCCGACGGGGCACAGGCGGCGAAGAGCGGCAACGCCGCCACGATCGCGGGGCGCATACGGCGAATATACGACAATCGGCGCGGCACGGAGCGCCGCGGCGCGGTGGTCAGGCGCCGTCGATCACGACCCGCGCCACCGCGCCCGCGAGCCGGTGACGGACCCGCAGGGCCAGGATGATCGCCACCACGATCAGCCCCAGCGTGAGCCCCCACCACACGCCCTCGGGCCCCAGGCCCAGTCGGAGGCCGAACCACCAGCTCACCGGCAGGCCCAGCAGCCAGAAGCCGAGCACGTTCACCACCATGGGCGCCGTGGTGTCGGCACAGCCGCGGAGGATCCCGATGCTCACCACCTGCAGTCCGTCGAACACCTGGAACACCGCGGCGATGGGGATCAGCGCCGCCGCCACCGCCGCCACGGCCACCTCGGTGGTATAGATGCGCGCGAAGACGCCGGGCCCGGCGAACATGGCCGCGGCGCTCGCGGCCATGAACGACACGCCCACCACGAGCGCGGCCAGCGCCGCCCGGCGGGCCTCGGGCATGTCGCCGCGGCCCACCGCGTTGCCGACCAGGACGGCCGCCGCGGCCGACACGCCCAGCGGCACCATGAAGGCCAGCGACGCCAGGTTGAGCGCCACCTGGTGGCCCGCCATCTCGACCGTGCCCAGCCAGCCCATGAAGACGCCGGCGGCGGCGAAGACCCCGTATTCCAGCGTCATCTGGGCGCCGATGGGAGCGCCCAGCGCCAGCATCCGGCGCAGGGCGCCGGCCGCCAGCGTGCCGTGCCAGCCGCGCAGGTACGCCCGCAGGTCGCGCCACGAGACGGCCAGCAGCAGCAGCGGCATGAGCCACCGGCTGATGGCCGTCGCCGTCGCGGCGCCCAGCGCCCCGCGGCCCTCGATGCCCAGGCCGCCGAAGATGAACACCCAGTTGAGCGCCACGTTGGCGACGTTCGCCAGCACGATCGCCACCACGATCGGCGCCACGCGATGACGCGCCTGGAGCGTCTGGCGGAACACGACGAACACGAAGAACGGCAGCTGGCCCGGGATGATGATGCGGCAGTACGACGCCGCGATGGGCACCACGCCCGGCGGCTGGCGGAGGACCTCGAGCGCCGGCCCGGCGAACAGCAGCAGCACCGAGGAGAGCACCGTGAGCCCCGCCGAGAGGACCAGGCCCCGCTGGACCGCGCGCGCGATGGCGGGCTCGTCGCCGGCGCCGACGGCCTGCGCCACGATGGGATCGAGCGCCATCAGGGCCCCGACCCCGAAGATGGACACCCCGTAGAAGAACAGGTTGCCCATGGCCACGGCCGCCAGCGCCTCGGCCGAGACCCGGCCGACCATCAGCGTGTCGACCACGCCCATGAACATCAGGCCGACCTGGACCACCACGACCGGCAGCGCCAGGCGCAGCATGGCGGCGATCTCCTGGCGGAGCCCGTGCGGGTCCGGCGCCGGTGCGGCGGCCGCGGCCTGGCGTGACATGCGGGCAAACTAACGGCCCCGCTGTTGCGGCGCCGACCGCCTCCGGCTTACCCTTGGAGCCACGAGGATCCCGTGCCCCTGCTCCGCCGTCCCGCCACGCTCGTCGCGCTGTCCATGCTGCTCGTCGCCGGCTGCCGTCCCAGCGCGCCGCCGACCGTCCGCATCGGCGTGCTGGCCACGCTGACCGGACGCTTCGGCGAGGTGTCCGGGCGGCCGACCGTCGAGGGCGCGCGCCTGGCCGTGCGCGACTTCGGCCCGCTCGAACTCGGCGACCGGCCGGTGCACGTCGAGCTGACCGAGCGCGACTTCGCGGACCGCGCCGACGCCGCGGCACGGGCGGCGCGCGCCCTCATCAACCAGGACAGCGTGGTGGCGATCGTGGGTCCCCAGTTCAGCCGGCACGCCATCCCCGTGGCGATCATCGCCGACGATGCGCACGTGCCGATGATCTCGCCGATGTCGTCCAACGCCGAGGTGACGCGGGGCCGCAGCTACGTGTTCCGACTGGCCACGCTCGACGAGGTGATGGGCGCCGCGCTGGCCCGGTATGCGGCCCGCGAGCTGACGGCGCGGCGGGCCGCCGTGCTGTTCGACGTGTCGGCCGTCTACAGCCGGGGCCTGGCGGAACGGTTCCGCGCGACGTTCGACTCCGCCGGCGGCCGGGTCGTGGCCTTCGAGACGTACACCGCCGACCGGGCCGACGACATCGCCGGTCAGGTGCGGCGGATCGCCGCCGCGCGGCCCGACGTCGTCTTCCTGCCGAACTTCTCCGACGTGGTGGTACGCCAGGTCCCGGCGCTGTGGGCCGCGGGCGTCCGCGCCGTGCTGCTCGGCAGCGACTCCTGGGACCCGCAGACCGTGCCGCTGGCCGACGGTCAGCGCGCCGTCGTCGCCGGCCAGTGGCGGCCGGACCTTCCGACCGAGCCGGCGCGACGGTTCGCCGCCGCCTACCGCGCGGCCTACGGCGCGGCGCCGAGGGCCGCGGCGGCCATGACCTACGACGCCGTGACCCTGCTGCTCGGCGCCATGCGGTCGACCGGCAGCACCGACCCCGACTCGCTCCGCGCCGCGATCGCCCGGACCGTGGACTTCGAAGGCGCCTCGGGGACCATCCGGTTCGCGGGGCGCTCCGACCCGGTACGCCCCGTCGCCATCTCGGCGGTACGCAACCAGGGGCTGGAAACGCTCGCCCTCATCGCGCCATGAGGGGCGGTCCGTCCGCCCTGCTTCGCGCGGCCGCCCGCCGGCTGGAGGAGAGCCTGCTGGTGCGGCTGGTGGCCTCGTTCCTGGCCCTGGTGCTCCTCGTCGTGGCCCTCACGTCCGCCGTGGCCTACGTGCGCGCCCGGGCCACCCTGCGTGCCACGATGCTCGAGCGGCTGCGCACCATGGCGTTCGTCAAGGAGAACCAGCTCGACCTGTGGATCGCCGACCAGCGCGGCGACCTGGAACTGCTGGCGTCGCTGCCGCTGCTGGCGTCCGACGCCACCCGGCTGGCATCGCAGCCGGCCGGCGCCGCGGTCGACGCCGGCGAGCGCATGGCCCAGCGGCTGGTCTCCGCCGAACGGCTGGCACTCGACATGACCGAGATCTTCCTGCTCTCGGCGGTCGGCGGCCGGGTCCTCGCGTCGACCGACACGGCGCAACGCGGCACCTACATGGTGGGGGAGGTGTTCTTCAACCGCGGCAAGCTGGGCACCTTCATCCAGAACGTCTACCTGTCGCCGGCCACCGGCCGGCCGACGATGACCATCGCGACGCCGGTGCGGAACGCCTCGGGCGCCACCGTCGCCGTGCTGGCGGGTCACGTCAACCTCGACCGCATCGACGAGCTGCTCGGCGAACGGACGGGCCTGGGCGCCACCGGCGAGGCCTACCTGGTCACCCCGCTGCACGAGTTCGTCTCGGCCGGCCGCTTCGGCCGCCCGGAGGCGCGGCGCGGCGTGCACAGCCGTGGCGTGGACTCGGTCCTCGCCGGCCGGAACGGCGCCGGCGCCTACCGCGACTGGCGCGGCGTCCCGGTGCTCGGCGCCTACCGATGGAACGGTCCGCGTCAGCTCGGCCTCGTGGTCGAGATCCACGAAGCCGAGGCGCTGGCGCCGGCGGGCGGCGTGGCGGGGGCCATCCTCATGTTCGGCGCGCTGGCGTCGCTGGCCTTCACCGTGGGCATCTGGCTGCTGGCCCGCCGGATCACCCGCCCGGTGCTCGCCGTCGCGGACGCGGCCACGCGGGTGGCCGGCGGCGATTTCGCCGCCGTCGCGCCGGTGGTGACCCGCGACGAGGTCGGGGTGCTGGCCCGGACCTTCAACCTCATGACCGTGCGGCTCGAGGAGCTCTACAACGACCTCAACCGGCAGGTCGACGCCACCAGCCGGGCCTATCGCGCGCTCGAGGAGAGCCAGCACCTGCTGCGGGCGGTGGTGGACAACACCGCGAACCTCATCGTCGTCCTGGACGCCGAAGCGCGGTTCCTGCTCGTCAACCGGAGGTTCCAGGAGCTGTTCGGCGTGGCCGACGTGGTCGCGCACGGCCGGGCGCCGGCCGAGGTCCTGCCGCCCGGACCGGCCGGCGTGTTCGCGGACGCCGCACGCCACGTGCTGGCGGGGCGGCCGGTCGTGGAACGCGACGCCGAGTTCGACGAAGGCGGCACGCGCCGCGCATTCCACCTGGTGGTGTTCCCGCTCGCCGAAGGCTCGGGGCCGCCGTTCGGGGTCGGCATCGTGGGCGTCGACCTGTCCGAACGCACCCGCGCCGAGGAGGAACGGCGGCAGCTCGAGGCCGGCGTCCAGCAGGCGCAGAAGCTCGAGAGCCTGGGCCTGCTCGCCGGCGGCGTCGCCCACGACTTCAACAACATCCTCACCGCGATCGTCGGCGGCGCCTCGATGGCCATGGCGGACCTCCCGCCCGGCTCCAACGCCCGCGCCGACCTGGAGCAGGTGATCGCCGCCGCCGAACGGGCCGCCAAGCTCACCCGACAGATGCTCGCCTATGCCGGCCGGGCCAGCCTGGCCATCGAATCCTTCGACCTCAACGCCGTGATCGGCGAGATGGCCGAGCTGATCGCCGTCTCGGTGCCGAAGCGCGTGCGGCTGGTCCAGGACCTGGCGGCCGACCTGCCGCCCATCCGCGGCGACCGCACCCAGGCGAGCCAGGTGGTCCTGAACCTGGTCACCAACGCGGCCGAAGCGATCGGCGATCGCGACGGCACGGTCCGCGTCACGACGGGCCGGCGCGCCGCCGCCGACCTGGCGCACCACGACTGGCGGCTGGCGCCGGCCGACGCGCCGGCCTATGTCGAACTGGTCGTGGCCGACGACGGCAGCGGCATCGCCGCCGGTACCATCGCGCAGATGTTCGATCCGTTCTTCAGCACCAAGGGATCGGGGCGCGGCCTCGGCCTGGCCGCCGTCCTCGGCATCGTGAAGCAGGCCGGCGGCTCGATCGCCGTGAAGAGCGCGCCCGGCTCGGGCACCGTCTTCCGGGTGGTCTTCCCGGCCGCGGCCGGCACGGTGCCCGTCGAGCCGCCGGCGCGGCCGAGCCGGCCGGTGCCTGGCGGCAGCGGCACGGTGCTCCTGGTGGACGACGAGGCCGTGGTGCGGCGCGCCACCCGGCGGGTGCTGGAACGCGCCGGCTACGCGGTCGTGGAGGCGACCCACGGCGGCGAGGCGGTGGACGCCGTGCGGCGCGATCCGGGCGGGATCACCGCCGTGGTGCTCGACGTGACGATGCCGGTCATGGGCGGCGCCGAGGCGTACCGGCGCATGCGGGACCTGGGGCTGACGGCGCCGGTCCTGGTCTCGAGCGGCTACGACGGCGGCGACACCGCCGCCTCCTTCGAGGGTGAGGGCGTGGACTTCCTCCAGAAGCCGTATCGTCCCGAGCAGCTGCTGACGCGCCTGCGCGCCATGGCCGCCCGCGCGTGAGCCAGGCCGTCCGGTACGCCGAGACCCTGCCGGACCCGCGTCTGGACGAGCACGTACTGACCTACTGGTCGCTCACGGTCGATGCCGGTGCGACCGACCCGGTGCACCACGTCTGGCCCGATGGCTGCCTTTCCCTGGCCTGCGTGCGCGGGGCGCCGGGCGGCACCGTGGTGACCGGGCCGCGCACCGAACCGCTGCGGCATCCCGTCCGCGCGGGCGCCCTCTACTGGGGCGTGCGCTTCCGGCCCGACGCCGGCGCGCCCCTGCTGGCGCTCGACGCCGCGAAACTGCGCGACGTGGTCGGACTGGCCGAGCCGTGGCTCGGGTCCCGGGTGCGCGCGCTGGGCGCGGCGCTCGCCGGCGCGCACGGCGACGCCGAGGCCGCCCGCACCTTCGACCTGTGGCTGACGCCGATGCTCTCCGCCGCCGCGCCGCTGTCGCGGCCCCTCCGCGCCGCCGTCACGTCCATCACCGCGTCGCACGGCGATCGGCGCATCGCCGATGTCGCCGACGACGCGGGCATCAGCCTGCGGCACCTCGAGCGGCTGTTCGGCGCGGCGGTGGGACTCACGCCCGTCGAGTACGCGCGCATCCGGCGCCAGCGCTCCGCCATGGCGCGGCTGGCCCTGGCCGAGGCGGCGACGGACGACGGCGGTGAACCGATGCTGGTGCGGGAGTTCGGCAGGCTGACCGGCCTGCCGGCGGCGGCCGCGGCCGAGGCGCTCGCCCGCGACGGAACGCCGGCGTCCTGAGGCCCCCGGCCGCCCGCCGGCGGCTAGCGCGGCAGGCGCCGGACCGGGATGAGCTCGCGGGTCAGCGACGCCAGCCGGTCGGCCAGGTCCTCGAGGTGGCGTGAGCGCCGCCTGGTCCCGTAGTGGTAGATGCTGCGCGCCGTCGCCAGCGAACCGAGCACCCACAGCGGCACGGCGACCGCCGCGGCTTCGGGGATCTTGAGCGCCCCCGCCAGCACGCCCATCACCAGCCCGATGCCGCCGCCGCCCACCCCGCCGCCGATGCCGCCGAAGATCTGACCCGCGTACAGCCCCAGTTCCTCGCGTACCGTGATGCGCGTCCAGCCCCCGCGCACGGTGACGGACACGCTGACGTCGCGCCCGCCCCCGTTGGCGCCGCGGGTCGAGAGCCATGAGAACGACCGGCCGAACTGGCTGACCTGCCCCGCGTTCTTGATGGCGGCGCGGATCTCCTCGACCAGCATCGGGAACTCGTGATCCGGCAGCTCCCCCTCCACCACGCGCTCGAACTCGATGACGCTCGGTCCGCCCGACCAGAACCCGGGCGTGTTCGGCTTGCGGCCGTAGTACGCCGGCGCCGGCGTCGAGGGGCGCGCCAGCTTCTGGGCCGCCTCCTGCACCAGGCCGGGCGCGATGCCGACCTCGCCGGCCAGCGCTTCCACGCCGCCGATCGTCATCGCCCCGCTCAGCGTCGGCTTCGACGCCTCCAGCTCGGCGGCGCGCGCCACGATGGCCCGCACCTCCTCGTCGGAATAGCGGCGGCGCGGCGCCTCGGCCGC
>CAZJZC010000046.1:14614-16337 GCA_964550365.1 uncultured Gemmatimonadales bacterium
GCCGCGCGCCGGCCCAGCAGCTCGTCCATGAGCACCGCCGGCGTCGCGGTGCGCTGGTCATGCCGGATCGACAGACCGCGGACCAGGGCGCCCTCGATGGTCGCGCCGTTGCGGGCCAGCTGTTCGCGGTGCGGCGCGGGCGCCTCCAGGAACCGGCCCGACCGCACGGCGTCCTCGGTCGGCCAGCGGCCCGGCACCTCGCCGACGATCATCTCGTAGATCACCACGGCCAGCGAGTAGACGTCGGTCTTCTCGTCGAGGTCGCTGAGCCCGGCGGCCTGTTCGGGGCTCATGTAGCCCGGCGTGCCGACCGGGAAGCCGGTGCGCGTCAGGTTCATCCCGCCGGCCGTCACGATCGCCTTCGCGATGCCGAAGTCGCCGACGATCGGGTGACCCTGCTGGAACAGGATGTTCTCGGGCTTGATGTCGCGGTGGAACACCCCCATGCGGTGCGCGTAGCTCAGCGCGTCGGCGACCGGGATGGCGATGGCCAGCGCCGTCTCGACGTCCAGCCGGCGGTCCCGCTCCAGCCGCTGGCGGAGCGAGGCGCCTTCGACGAACGGCATCACGTAGTAGAGGAACCCCGCCGCCTCGCCGGAGTCGTGCAGCGCCAGGATGTGCGGGTGGCTGAGCCGCGCCGCGATCTGGATCTCCTTGAGGAACCGCTCGGCGCCGATCGACGCCGCCAGGTCCGGGCGCAGGACCTTGATGGCCACCTCGCGCAGGTGCTTCCGGTCGGCGGCCAGGTACACCGTGGCCATCCCGCCCCGCCCCAGAACGCGGTCCAGGTCATAGCGGTCGGCGAGCGCAGCTTTCAGGCCGGCAGGAACCTCGGACACCCGGCCACGATAACCGCCCGGGGCCTCGTTGGCCAAGGGGCCCGCCGCGGGGTTAGGTTCCATGGAACCACACGCTTACGAGGATCGCATGCGCCTGACGACCCTGGCGGCGCTGGCCGCCCTGGCGGCCGCCCCCCCGCTGACCGCCCAGAATGACGCCGCCCGCCCCGGCCCCTGGCCCGAAGGCTGGCGGGTCCGCTTCGACCGGCCCGGGACCGCCGATTCAGCCCTCACCTTCGAGACCATGCGGCCCGGCTGGCATCTGACCACGACCGGGCGGGGCTCCGCCATCGCGTGGCAGCCGGCCGTGACCGCCCGCGGCACCTTCACGCTCGAGGTCGAGTCGCACCTCTTCCCGGCCCGCGGCGGTCACGCCGAGGGATTCGGCGTGATCCTGGGCGGCCGCGACCTCGATGGCGCCGGCCAGGCGTACTACTACTTCCTGGTCCGCGGCGACGGCCAGTTCCTGGTCAAGCACCGCGCCGGCGCCGCGACCCACGACCTGGTGCCGTGGACCGCGTCGCCCGCCGTGACCCGCCAGGAGGGCCAGGCCAGCGCCCGGAACCTGCTGAGCGTCAGGGCCGCGGCCGACAGCGTGACGTTCAGCGTCAACGGCACCCGGGTGCATGCCATGGCACGCGCTCGCGACGTGGATGGACTGGTCGGGTTGCGCATCAACCATCAGCTCAGCGTCCACGTCACCCGGGTGGACGTCCGCTAGCGCGGACAGGGCGGCCGGCCGCTGGCGCCCGGGCACGGCCGCATGTATATGGAATAGACCAGACGCGAGGCCGACGACGAACTGACGTGCGCCACCTGAGACACTCCTTCCGGGCTCCCACGACGCCCGTTGCCGCACGACTGGCAGCGGGCGCGCTGGTTCT
>CAZJZC010000047.1:0-16178 GCA_964550365.1 uncultured Gemmatimonadales bacterium
AACTACGTGCGCATCTCGCTCGGCGGCGCCCGCGACGAGGCCGACATCCGCGGACACCGGCGCACCTACGTGGGCGCCATGCCCGGCCGCATCATCCAGGGCATGAAGCAGGCGGGCACCAAGAACCCGGTGTTCCTCCTCGACGAGGTGGACAAGCTCGGCGTGTCGTTCCAGGGCGACCCGGCGGCCGCCCTGCTCGAGGTGCTCGACCCGGCCCAGAACGACTCGTTCGCGGACCACTATCTGGGCGTGCCCTTCGACCTGAGCGAGGTGCTGTTCATCGCCACCGCGAACTTCGTCCAGAGCATCCCGGGACCGCTGCTCGACCGGATGGAGATGGTGGAGTTCAACGGCTACACCGAACGGGAGAAGCTGGCGATCGCCACCCAGTACCTGATCCCGCGCCAGCTCGAGGAGAACGGGCTCACGGCCGCGTCGCTGACGATCGAGACGCCGGCCATCGAGCGCCTGATCAGCAGTTACACCCGGGAGGCCGGCGTGCGACAGCTCGAGCGCGAGCTCGGGCGCCTCGCCCGCAAGGTGGCCCGGCGCATGGCGGGGGGACAGACGCCCGCCGTCACGCTCGGGGCCGACGACGTGCGCGAACTGCTCGGACGGCCGAAGGTGCACCCGGAACGCGCGGCCGCGGCCGACGTGGTCGGCGTGGCCACGGGGATGTACTACACGCCGGTCGGCGGCGACATCATGTTCGTCGAAGCGTCGGTCATGCCGGGCAAGGGCGAACTGGTGCTGACCGGCCACCTCGGCGACGTGATGAAGGAGTCGGCGCGGGCCGCACTGACCTTCGCGAAGACGCGCGCCGCCGCGCTCGGCATCCCCGATGCGCAGGGCGAGCGGGAGGTGCACATCCACGTGCCCGCGGGGGCCATCCCCAAGGACGGCCCGTCGGCCGGCGTCACGATGGCGACGGCCCTGGTCAGCGCCATGACCGGCCGGGCCGCGCGCCACGACGTCGCCATGACCGGCGAGATCACGCTGGGCGGCCGCGTCCTGCCCATCGGCGGGCTCAAGGAGAAGATCCTGGGCGCCGCGCGCGCGGGGATCACCGAGGTCATCCTGCCGAAGGAGAACGAGCCGGAGCTGGAGGACCTGCCGGACGACGTGCGGGCGCGACTCACCTTCCACCCGGTCGAAACGCTCGACGAAGTGCTGAGCATCGCGCTGGCGAGCCCCGAGTCCAGGGCGGTGCGGGAGCTGCTCGGCTCGCGCTGACGGGCGTGGCCCGAAGGGCGCCGCGGCCGCCACACCCGAATCACGGGTGCAGGCGGCCGCGCTGCCGTCAGCGGATCACGCCCAACCGGCGCAGGGCGCTCAGCACGCGCTGACCGACGGCCCGCTCGGTCGGCTCGCTCCCCTCGAGGAACCACTCCGTGACCGTGGCGTCGGAGGAGTCGGTGGGCGCGTAGGCGCCGTCGCGCCGGCGGACCCGCGCCGCGACGAGGCCCGGCGGCGGCTCCCAGGGCGCCGGTACCGGCCGGCTCCGGTAGGCGGCTCGGGCGAACGCACCCCAGATCGGCGCCGCGAGCGTGCCGCCGAAGGCGCCCCGCGCGATGGTCTGACGCTGGTCGAACCCGAGCCAGACCCCCGCGACCAGGTTCGGCGTGTATCCCACGAACCAGACGTCGGCGTTGTCGTTGGTGGTCCCGGTCTTGCCGGCCACCGCCAGTCCTGCGGGCAGTCCGGCGCGCCGGGCCGACACGCCGGTCCCGCGCTCCACGGCCTCCTGGAGCATGCTGGTCACCTGGAACGCGACGCGCGGGTCGAGGCCCGGTGGCAGGGGCGCCTGCGTGGCCTCGTAGACCGGCGTGCCGGCCGCGTCCTGGACCAGGGTCACCACCCGCGGCGGCGCCCAGCTGCCCAGGTTCGCCAGCGCCGTGTAGGCGCCGATGAGCTCGATGGGCCGGACGTCGGCGGCGCCGATGGCGATCGACGCCACCGCCGGGATCGGGGTCGTCAGGCCCAGACGCCGTGACGTCACCACCACGGAGTCGAGTCCCGTCATCAGCGCCAGGCGCACGGCCGGGATGTTGATCGACCGGCTCAGCGCGGCACGCATCGTGACCGGCCCGCTCCAGGTGCCGTCGCTGTTCTCCGGCTCCCAGCGGGTGCCGTCGCCGCGGGGGAGGGAGAGCGGCTCGTCGAGCAGCAGCGTGGTCGGCGGCAGGCCGCGCGCGAGCGCGGCGGCGTAGACCAGGGGCTTGAACGCCGAGCCCGCCTGGCGGACGCCCTGCACGGCGCGGTTGAACTCCGAATCGGCGAAGTCGCGCCCGCCCACCAGCGCCAGCACGTCGCCGGTGGCGGGATCGAGGGCCACCAGCAGTCCCTGGAGGTACGGGGTCCGGCCGCTGCGTCCGGCGCCTCCCGGCACGTACCTGGGCCACCGGTACCCCGGCAGGGACTCGACCCGGGCCAGCCCTTCCGCGAGGGCGGCGTTCGCCGCCGCCTGCAGCGCCGGATCGAGGCTGGTCGTGACGGCCATGCCGCCGGTGTTGACGGCCGTGAGGCCGAAGCGTTCGGCGAGCCACTGGCGCACCCACTCGACCACGTAGGGCGCCCGGACGCTGTAGCCGTCGTCGGGCGCGAGACGCAGGCGGACGGCCGCGGCCGAACGCCGCTGCGCCTCCGTGATCATCCGCTGTTCCCGCATGGCCTGCAGCACCAGGTTGCGGCGCGCCAGCGCGGCGGCGGGCCGCGCACGCGGGTCGTACTGCACCGGCGATTTCGGCAGGGCCGCCAGCGTCGCCGCCTCGGCCAGCGTCAGCTCGGACGCATGCTTCCCGAAGTAGTGGCGGGCCGCCGACTCCACGCCGTACCAGCCGTGGCCGAAATTGATGTAGTTGAGATAGGCCTCGAGGATCTCGGACTTGGTGTGCCGGCGCTCGAGCGACCGCGACAGCTCGGCCTCGCGCATCTTGCGGGCCAGGGAGATGTCGGTGCGGTCCACCAGACCCATCGCCCCGATGAGCTGCTGGGTGATGGTGCTGGCGCCGCGCGAGCCGAAGCCGCGCAGGATGTTGTCGCGGATGGCGCCGACGACACCGAGCGCGTCGACGCCGTCATGCTGGTAGAAACGCCGGTCCTCGATGGCCACGAAGGCCTGACCCACGTGGGCCGGGAGGTCCACCATCCTGACCCAGGTCCGGGCCTGCGGACCGATCTCGGCCAGCAGTCCGCCGTTGCGGTCGTAGACCACGGTGGCCAGGGGCGGCCGGACGATGGTGACCGGGTCGGCCTGCCAGGCGTTCAGCGGCGGTGACCAGATCAACCAAATGGTTGACAGCGTCAGCAGCGCGCGGTCAGCGCCAGGCACAGTACTCACCGACCAGGGACATCAGCGTTTCGGGGTCGGGCGCCGAGGGCAGGACGGCGGCGCCCAGCGCCGAGGCGAGCGCCGCGGCACCGACCTCGGCGGGGTCGATGTCGTCGCGGAAGTAGCCGCGCCGCTGACCTTCCGCGACGAGCGCACGCAGTCGTCCCAGGAGCCGCGCACGCCACGCCCCGATGAGGTCGGCCGCGGCCGCGGGGAAGCCGGCGTTGGCGCCGGCATCGGCGAGGATGCCGATCAGGCCCGGCGCCGCCCTGGCCGCGCCGGCGATGTCGCGGGTGACGCGCCGCAGTGAGACGAGGGGGTCGTCGTCCATCACGGCCGGCTCCAGGCGTCGAAGCAGGTTGTCGAGCGCGGCCGCGAACAGCCCGTCCTTGGATTCGAAGTAGTGGAACAGCAGCTGCTTGTTGACACCGGCGGAGGCGGCGATGCGATCCATGCGGGCGCCGGCATACCCGGCCGCGGCGAACTCGAACTCCGCGGCGCCCAGGATGTCATCCCGTCGGGAGCGCGGGGTGGCCGTCATCGGGTATTCTCAACCATACGGTTGACAAGCTACGGCTTCCCCTCGACGGCGTCAACGTCGCGCGGCGCGCGCGGCGCGTGCCGGTGGCGGCCAGCCGGTGCCCAGGTCGTTCCAGTTGAGGAGCGCGTTGAAGCCGAAGGCGAACGAGCCCTGCGTCTGCCAGCGCCAGAAGGGGCGGATGGCGAACAGGACGACATGGCCGCGCCCCACCGCGACATCGAGGATCGCTGGCCGGGCCGCCAGCTCGCTGCCGCCCTCCATGAGGCCGGAGACGAGCAGGGAGTCGGCGCGGGGGTGGAACTGCAGCACGACGCGCGGGCGCAGGCGCGCCTGATCGGCGAGCACGGCGGAGTCGCGGCGCAGTTCGGTGCCCCGGGGCGTCGTGGTGTCGGACTGGAAGAGCGGCGACTGGTTGAAGTACACGGCGACCGTGTCGGGGTAGCCGTAGACGATGGGACTCCTGGTGTCCCGCACCCGGGAGCGGACGATGCTCCCGCGGGCGCGAAGCTGGCGGGCGTCGGCGATGGAGACGCCGGGGGCGAGGCCGAACTGGACCGGCACGGCGGCGGTGCCGCCCTCGGTGATGAACAGCCCGCCGGCGCGGATCCAGGCCTCCAGCGTGGCCATGCCGGCCAGGCCGATGCCCGGCCGGACATCGTCGGTCTCGTCGTAGCCGCCCAGGTGGGGGGTCTCGGCGGAGCGGCGCCAGGGGATGGGCGGGCCGGCCAGCGGCTGCCCGTTGACGATCGCCATCGCGTCGTTGGTCACGAACGGCATGACCAGGACATCGAACTGTGCCAGCCGGACGCTGTCCCGCAGGTGCTGGGTGGAGATGTAGGTGTACGGGATGCCGAAGCGGTCGAACGCGTAGCGGACCCAGCCCTCGTTCTGGGTGTTGAGCCACGAGTGGACCAGGGCGATGCGGGGCAGGTCGAGCTCATGCCGCGCCACCGGCGGCACCTCGCGCACGCTGACGGCCGAGAGGCCGAGGGCCTCGACCGACGAGCGCAGGCCGCCCTCGGACTGCCGGTCCATCGGGACGACGACGGTGCCGGCGGCGAAGGAACGGCCGGCGACGCTGAACGAATCCTCGGCGGCGAACATCGTGACGTCGCGGTGGCGGTAGCGGAACACGATGAGGTTGCTCTCGGTCGTGGCCGGCACGAGCAGGACGCTGCGGCCGCCGCCGTCCTCCACGGCGCCGCGCACCACGACGTCCTCGGTGAGCAGGGTCATGGCCTGCGACAGCACCGCGGTGTCGGCGATCGGCCGCACCGCCACGTTGCGCAGCGGTCCGAAGGTCCAGCCGGTGTCGTCGTACGGCGCCGGGTCGCTGGCCCGGTACGTCTGGACCGACAGCAGATCGTTGGCCAGCGGGCCGTACGGCTGATCGAGCCGGATCAGGTAGTCGCCGGCGGCGACGTCCTGGCCGCCGGCGCGGAAGGCGCGCGCCGATCGGTGGACCTCGATGCCGTGCAGGCGGAACAGGTTGATCATCCCGGCGGCCTCGTTGCGCCGCGGCTGGGCCGCCGGAACGACCCAGGCGCTGGTGCGGCCGGTACGGCCGCGCTCGCTGGCGCGGCGCGACTTGAGCCAGAAGTTCTCGAGGAAGCGCGGGCCGTTCTGCGCGGTGTAGTCGAGGGCCAGCAGCACGCCGGATTGCTGGTAGTTGATGTTGTTGCGGATGCACCAGCGAACGCCATCGAGCGGCGGGTTGGGCCGGAACCACTCGATCGACGTCTGGCGGGCGGCGATCCGGGCCGTGTCGCAGTCGGCGCCGAAGCTGGTGTAGGTCTCGTAGAACCGGCCGACGGAATTGCGCAGGTTGGCGATGAACATGACGTAGTTCGGCGCCCAGCCGTCGTAGAAGTCATGGGTCCAGACGCCGGGCAGGCCGCGCTTGGTCAGCTCGTTGATCTCGTGGAAGGCGAGCTGGTTCCACTCGTTGACCGTGATCGCGTCGATGGCCCGGTTGTACGGCCCGGTACCGGTCGAGGTGTACAGGAACGGCACCGACTCGTGGAGGTCGTGCATGACGGTCGGATGCCAGTACCGGTACTGCGCCAGCACGTTGCGGGTCAACAGCTGCGACAGCACCATGCCGTCGCGGTTGTTGTCGTGCGCGACGTACTTGCCCCAGTAGACCAGGGGCGGGCGGACGCCGTTGTGCGCCCGGCCGTAGTTGTAGACGTCCACCATGCGGTCGCGGCCATCGACCTCCAGCACCGGCGTGATGATGGTGATGACCTGCTCGCGGATGCCGCGGATCATCGGCGATTCGCCCACGGCCAGCCGGTAGGCCAGCTCCATGAGCATCTCCGGCGAGCCGGTCTCGGGCGAGTGGATGGCGCCCGTGAGGTAGTAGATGGGCTTGCCGCGCGCGATGAGCGCACGGGCCTCGGCCTCGCTCAGCCCGCGCGGATCGGCGAGCCGGCGCGTCACCTCGCGGTACTCGTCCAGCCGGGTCAGGGTCGCCGAATCGGCGATCGCCACCGCGATCACCTCGCGCCCCTCGTCGGAGCGCCCGGCGTCGAACACCCGCACCCGGCTCGAGGCGCCGGCCAGCGCGCGGAAGTACCGGTGCACGTCGGCCACGTGGCTCAGCCGCCCGACGGTGCCGGGGACATAGCCCAGCACGGCCAGCGGTGTCGGCACCCTCGGGTCCGCCGGCAGGTGATCGGTCAGTTCGGTGTTGAAGCGCGGCTCGCTGGTGAGCGCGCGGATCTGCCGCGTGTAGGCGGTGTCCAGCGGCTGCTGGGCGGCGAGCGGCCGACCGAGCGCGGCGAGCGGGAGCAGCAGGGCGGCGAACAGCGGTGGGCGCATCGGCGTGTCACTCCGGGCCAGGGGTCGACGCGAAGGCATCGGCCACGTTCTGGATGTGATCCCTCAGGGCCGACAGGGCGGCGGCGTCCGGCGGCCCGGCGGCGGCGAGCACGTCGTGCGCGGCGACCTCGCCCCCGCGTGCGGCATCGGTCACGGCCGGCAGGCCGTAGGCGCCGCCGGTGCCGGCCAGCCGGTGGAACAGCGTCTCGAGGTCGGCCAGCGCCGCGCGATCGCCCTGCCTGGCCCGGGCGAACGCCGACCACATCTCGCTCAGGCGCCGGGGCGCCTCGTCCAGGTACTCCCGGCGCAGGGCGGCAAGGGCACGTCGCAGGGCGGCGTCCGAGTCGCTCAACGAGCGGTCATCCGCCTTGGCCGCCGAGTTCACGGCGCACCAGGTGCCGCAGGAACGGAACCACGCCCCCGGCGCTGGTCGCAAGCCCGCTGGCCGATCCACCCTCGCCGATGACGCCGCACACGGCCCGCGACCCGTCGGCCACGACGACCAGCGGCAGTCCGCCCCAATGCCCGCGCAACTCGTCCACGGCCACGGTGCGGACCACGGCGCTGGACGGCGCCGGTTGGCCGAGGGAGACGAGCCGCGACGGGACCCGTCGCGCGGCCGCCGCCTCGAGGCGGCGGTTCAGGGCCGCGCCCCAGGGCCCGGTGACCGCGAACAGCTCCTCGACGGCGGCATCGGCGCATGAGGCCGCGCGAGCGAGCAGGCGGTCGGTGCCGACGATAGGCTCGAACAGCGCGTGGGGGCCACCCGCCGCGATGGGCAGTCCATGCAGATCATCTTCGAGTTCGGCCAGGTCGCGCTTGAAGGCGCGTTCCAGTTCTCCCAGAAGGGCGGCTGGACCGGCCGCGGAGTACCGCACCGGAGTGCCTGCCGCGCGCCGCACGGCGCCGCGGCGGGCCAGTGATTCCAGGGAGTGATAGACATTGGCGCGCGCGATGCCCAGCTCGAGTGCGACGGCGTAACCTGTTGCAGGGCCAAGCTGAAGCAGGGTCTGGTAGACCTTGCCTTCGGTGGGAGTGAAGCCGAAGCGCTCAAGCATGACCAATAGTAGTATGAAATACTACTACTCTGTCAAGCCACGGACTCCAGTTGCCAGCCGGCCAGGCGGGCGATGAGCGCCATCCGGAACATCACGTCGGTCTGCCGCGCTTCGGCCTTCTTCGAGTCGCCGTCCAAGCCGGTCATGTGGTACGACCAGGGCGACTTGGACTTGGGCGCGGTGCGGAGATTCTTGGGGTGCCAGACGCCCTGCTTATCGCAGTCGCGCGAGATGCGCCCCCAGACCTTCAGTGCCGACGCGGACGAGTGCAGGGCTCCCAGCCGGGCCAGCAGCTCCATCCAGTAGAGCGCGAACGGCAGATCGTCGGGCTGACCCGTGGCCGTGGTGTGTACCGGCTCTCCGAGGAGCAGGAAGTCCTGCTTGAGGGCCTTCTTGCCCGCCGCGACGGTATAGGCCTTCCTGGTCGGCGGCACGGCGAGGTACTGCGTGAGCCGCTCGACGAGCCCGGCTCGCTCACGCTGGACGGCAGGCAGGAACGCCAGCAGGGCCACGGAGAAGATGCTGGGCGGGTAGGCGTCCGGGCTGAGCACCCAGGCGCGCCCGGACTTCACGAACGGCGCGGAGGCCGTCTCGCCGCGGATGAAGTTCGAGACCTGGTTGAGGATCTTGTGGGCTGCGCCCCGAACGCGAGGATCGTCGCCCAGGCCGGCCTGCGCCAGCGCGGCGGCGGCGGCCTCACGCAGCACCCCGCGGATCCAGGGCTCATCGCCGATCTGGGCGTCACCGTGCTTGGCGTACTCGAACAGGAGTTTCGGGTCGTCGTCCCTCGAGATCAGCCGGAACAGAAGTCGGGCACCGATCTTGATCGGCCGGTCCTCGGGCCCGAACCCCATTTCGAGCAGCCGGCGGAACTGCGGAATGGTCCCCGGCTCCTTGATGCCGGCGGCCTTGCTGACCGAGACGCCCAAGGCGTTGCCGCCCCAGACCCCGGTCTCCTTCTGCTTCTTGACGATCTGCTTGACGCTGGGGAGGTTGTCGATCTCGTGGCGCAGGGCCTGGACGGCTTCCGCATCCAGCAGGCCCGGGAACACTTCGGTCGCCATCCGGTAGCGGATGACCGGACCACCGTGTTCCATGAGCCAAGTGACTGGTACTGAATAACTTGTGGGGAATTCCAGAGCCGCCTCCGCGGTAGGACGCCGTCGGGCGGCAAAGTTATGCAGATACCTCCCCCCGGGCTAGGGGGAATCCCCGGCCGGCGCCGGCAATTGCCGCAGGAATCTCTCCATCACTTCGGCCGTTTCGGCAGGCCGTTCGACCTGCGGCCGGTGCCAGGACCTGCCGATCACCTCGAGGCGGGCGCCGGGGAGCTCGGCGGCCAGCCGTCGCCCGGACTCGAGGGGGAACAGCGGATCGAACTGTCCCCAGATGAGCAGGATCGGCGCGCGAAGGCGGGCGCGCCGCTGTGGCGTGAGGTAGTCGAAATCGAACTCGCGCAGGACGGCGGCCAGGGCCACCGTGTAGGCGCTGTCGCCCGCCGGGGCATAGGCGAGCGCGCTGTCTGATTCCGCCAGCCAGCCAGGCGCGTGCGGGCCGGTGAATCGCGTGCGAAGCGCCTCGTACTCGGCGATGGCAGCGCGCGCCGTCCCCGCGCCGGTATCCGGCGCCGCGGTCACGATCCAGGGGACACCGACGAGCGCCGGAGCGATGAGCACCAGTGCGCTGACCCGCTCGGGCGCCAGGAGCGCGAGGGCGGCGGCGACCGCGCCGCCCATCGAGTGCCCCACGATGACGGCCCGTCGGACCCCGAGCGCATCGAGCGCGCGGACCACGTCGGTCGCCAGCGCCTCGGTCGCATACCCGCCGGCCGGCTTGGACGACAGGCCGAAGCCGGGGAGGTCGAGCGCGATGACGTCGCCGGAGAACGCCAGCCGATCGAACACGCCTTGCCAGGCAACGAGGGACTCGCCGTAGCCATGGAGCAGGATGATCGGCCGTCCATGGCCGGCGCGCACGGCCCTCAGGTCGAGGTCGCCGGCGCGCACCATGAACGCCTGGTGCTGCGCCGTGGCGACGCGCGCGCCCCGGGAGGAGAGGAAGGCGGCGGCCAGCGCGGCGGCGGCCGCGATGAGCGCCGCGCGGACCCAGCCGCCCGGCTTCACGGCGTTCCGGGCAGGTGCAGGCGCAGCCGGACGATGCTGCCTCGCGTACCGCGGCCGCGCTCGGACGTCAGGATGAGGCGGCCGGTGCCGTCGAAGGCGACCGCCTCGCCCTGGGCCTCCACCAGCGGGATGAGCAGGCCGAAGTTGCCGGTCACGGCCGCCGGCCGGCCGCCCGGCTCGAGGCGGAACAGGTGCAGGGATATGTATGTGCGCACCACCAGCCACTGCCCGTCGGGTGAGACGTCGGCGCCCGTCACCACGCGGCCCCGCGGCAGGCTGACCACGATCGGCAGGTCGCCGAGTCGCTCGAGCCGGCGCTCCGAGCCGGCCCCGCGTACGGCGGTGCGGTAGAGCCTGGGCGGGCCGGAGTAGTCCTTGGTGATGATGAGCAGCCAGCCATCGGCGGTGACCGCCATCGCTTCGGCATCGTGCGGGCCGTCGGGATAGACCAGCCGAAGGGAGTCGAGCACCGGCACGAGCCGCTCGGCATCGGACGGCCCGCCCGGAGCGGCCGGCTCCGCGAGCCGGTAGACGACCAGGTGGGAGCGTCGCCGGTCGTTGTCGCCGATGTCGCCGACGTACAGACACGGCGAGCCATCGGCGCACGGCCCATCGGCCAGGTCCTCCCAGTCGATGTTCGTCGCCCCCTGCAGGCGGACCGCTCCCAGGTCCCGGCCGGCCGAGTCCGTGGCGTAGAGGATCGGCAGATCGCCGGAGTCGTTCACGCTCCAGTACAGGCCGGGATGGCGCCGACTGACGAGGACGCCCGAACTCTCGATCAGCCGGGGCGCGCTCAGGGGCGCGGCGTCGAGGAACTCCACGGCCGCCTGGGCGGGGAGCGGGCCGGGCAGGGTCGACAGGGCCGCCGCGAGCAGCAGCGAAGGGCGCATGGCGGGTTATAACCGGACGGCAGCCGAAGTCGCAATCCTTGCCGTCGACCGGTCCACGGGGCGATTTTCCGGCATGCCCACCAACCTCCTGAAGCGGCCGGTCGAGCGGCGCAGCGCCGAGGTCCGGCTGTCGGGCCGGATCTTCTACCTGGTGGACGACGCCGAGGCCGTCCGGCGCCAGCTGGCCGGCGAGGACCTCGACTGGACGCCGGCCGTCCCGCTGCGGGACAACATCTCGACCGACGAGATCACGCCGGCCTACATCTGCTACTACTACGACGAGACGCTGGGCGACTTCCCCTACCTCGGTTTCAAGGCCGGCAGCGAGTTCCCGGTCACGCGCGGGAGCGTGCGGCGGGGCGGCTTCGCGGTCTCGGTCTCCGGCAAGCGGCGGGGCAAGGGCAGCTCGCGGGAGCAGTCCCCCTACGCCGAGATGTGCGCCGGCATCCGGCTGGTGGTGGGTGAGAGCATCGAGCGCATCTACCGTGAGAACTGCCAGAACCTCGGCCTGCTGACCACGACCGACTTCTCGGTGATCGAGCGTGTCCGGCGCGGCGAGGCGATCCCGCTCTCGGTGTTCACCGACGGCGAAGGGCGGATCACCAGGGACATCATCGAGTTCGGCGGGCTGTTCAACTACAACGTCGCGCGGCTCCAGGGCCGGGTGGCGACGCCGGTGCCGGACACGGCGCCGCGGCCGATGACCGTGGCCGAGAAGATCTTCGCCCGGCACTGGGTCCAGGATGCGGCCAGCGGGACGGTCGGCGTGGCGGCCGTGCGGCCCGGCGACGAGGGGTTCTTCCAGACGGACATCCGCTTCAGCCACGAATACGTCACGCCCATGGCGGCGATCTTCTTCGAACAGCTGGTGGGCCCGGCGGAGCCGATCAACGACCCATCCAGCGTCTTCTTCTTCCGCGACCACCTGACCTACCTCGACCAGGTGATGCGGCCCGAGCACATCGAGATGGGCCTGCTCGAGGTGGCGGCCGAACTGGAGAAGAAACAGCGCGAGTTCGCGGCGGCGAAGGGCGTGCGGCTCTACGGCCAGCTGGAGAAGCGCCTCAACCTCACCGGCGCGCTGGCCGCGGCGGGGTCCGAGGCGATCTGCCACTCGAAGATCCTGGAGGCGCACGCCCTGCCGGGCCAGATCATCATCGGCTCCGACTCGCACACGCCGCACGCCGGCGCCGTGGGCTGCGTGGCGTTCGGCGTCGGCACCACGGCCGTGTTCAACAGCTGGATCACCCGCGACGTGCGCGTCCAGGTGCCGAAGTCGTTCAAGGTGGTGGTGCGCGGCCGCAAGCCGGACAACGTGACGGCGAAGGACTTCATGCTGCAGATCCTGCGGCACCCGTACGTCAAGGACGGCGACGCGATCGGCCAGATCATCGAGTACGCCGGGGACGCGGTCGAGGCGCTCAGCGTGGACGAGCGCGCGACCATGACGAACATGGCGGCGGAGGTCGGCGCCTTCACCGGGATCATCGCGCCCGACGCCAAGACGGTCGAGTACCTCGTGGCCCAGCGCGGCATGAGCCGCGCCGAGGCGGAACGGCACTGTGCCGGCCTGTTCTCCGACCCCGACGCGGCGTACGTGCGGGTCATCGAGATCGACGCGTCCCAGCTCAGGCCGATGATCGCCCTGCCGGGCGACCCCGGCAACGGGCTGTTCCTGGAGGAGCTGGGCCGGCGCATCACGGTGGACATCGCCTACGCCGGCTCCTGCACCGCGGGCAAGAAGGACGACATGGACATGTATGCCCGGGTGTTCCAGGAGGGGCTGGACCGTGGGCAGAAGGTGGCCGCGGGCGTGCAGTGCTTCATCCAGTGCGGGTCGCGGGAAGTGTTCCGGTACTGCCAGGAGCGCGGCTACGACAGGGTGTTCGCCGAGGTCGGCGCCATCTTCATCGAGCCGTCGTGCGGCGCCTGCATCAATGCCGGACCCGGCGTCTCCCGCAAGCCGGACGACGTCACCATCTCGGCCATCAACCGCAACTTCCCCGGCCGCAGCGGGCCGGGCCAGCTCTACCTGGCCTCGCCGTACACCGTCGCCGCCTCGGCCCTCGCGGGATACATCACGGCGTGGGAGAGCGCCGCGGCGGCGCCGGTCGGCGTCTGACGGGCGGCTGGCCCGGGACGGGGTATCATCGTAATTTGCCGATGTGAGTACGTCCGGCCTCGATGCGGGACTGCGTTTCGCGCAGCTGTGTGATGCCCTGGGACACCCGGCCCGCGTGATCCTGGTGCGATACCTCTCCGCCCGCCGTCAGCCCGCCACCCTCGCCGAGCTCCACGCCCAGCTGCCGCTGGCCCAGTCGACCGTGTCCCAGCACGTCGCGGTGCTGGTCGGCTCGGCCCTGGTCCGTCGCGAGCGACGGCGCCCGCGCACGTTCTACCGGCTCGACGCCGCCGTGCTCGAGGAGTTCCGGCGCGCCGCCGCCGCGCTGTGACGGGCGGCTAGCGTCCCACCGAGGTCCGGATGGCGTTGAACAGCAGCGGATAGGTCGCCAGGCTCTGCGCCCGGTACTGCGGGCGGAAGCCGAACAGGACCACCCGGCCGCGGCCGCGGCGCGTCTCGACCAGGGCTCCCCGGCCGGCGACCTGCGCCGCGCCCAGGACCCATCCGGACAGCAGGACGTCCCCGGCGCTCGCCGGGTAGCGCGCCACGACGCGGGCGCGCGTGGGGTCCCGCACGTCGAAGGCCGGTCCCGCCTCGAACCAGGCGATGCTCTCCTCGCCCATGCCCTCGGCCATCGGGTGCTCGGCGTCCAGGCGGATGCGGAAGATCGACCCCGGGGCGTAGAACTCCCGGGGGCCGACCGACGCGAGCACGTCGGTCACCGGCAGATCGAGCGCCCCGATGGCGTACTGCGAGGCCTCGTTGAAGGTGATCAGCGTGCCGCCGCCGTCGACGAAGTCGCGCAGCGCCTGGGCGCCCGGTGCGCCGAGGCCGCCGGCGTAGCGCGCCGGGTAGCGGCGCGCGCTGAGGCCTTCGGCGATCTGGCGGGGTGACTGGTCGGGCAGGATGATGGCGTCGAACCGGCCCCCGAGGTTCCCGGAGCGGATGACCGAGTCGGTGATGGTCTCGTAGGGCACGCCCCAGGTGTCGAAGACGTAGCGGGTCCAGCCTTCGTCCATCGACGACACGTAGGAGCTGTAGAGGCCCAGGCGCACCCGCCTGCCGTTGGCGAATCCGGGCGCCTGGAAGGAGGGCGCCGGCGTGAGGGCCGGCGCCGAGAGGCCGACGGGCAGGGAGTCCTGCACCGCGACCACGCGCACGCCGAACAGCAGCGGCAGGGTGTGCGCCGTGACGTCATAGGGCCGCCGCGGCGGGCCGCCGGGGTACTCCCGAAGGTCGGGATAGACCTGGCGCTCCAGCAGCGCCTTGGCGAAGGCGGCGTAGGGTTGGCGCAGCACGATGACGTAGCTGCCCGGTGTGAACCGCTCGCCGCCGAGGGTCACGGGCTGGAGGATCTGGCGCACTTCGACCTGCGCGCGGCGCATCACGTCGAGCAGGGCGTTGAGCGCGGTCTGGTCCTGGTTGGCCGTGGGGACGAGGTAGGCGTACGGCCACCCTTCCCAGCCGCGGCTGGCGCGTTCGAGTACCCGGTAGCTGGTCCAGCGCCACTGGTCGGCGTTGCGCGCCACGTGATCGAGCATGCTCATGGCGCCGGCCGTCTGGTAGCGGACGATGTCGGCCAGGGTCCAGCGGCCGCCGGCCCAGGGCGCCACGAAGTTCCAGGAGGCGGTGCGCGGGTCCACGCCGGCCTGCGGGCGGATGCTGTCGAACGGCACGGTGATGGGGGTCGCGAGCTGGGCGCTGGCGGTCTCGGTGAGGATGCGGACCGCGCCGTGATAGTGCTGGTAGGCGCGTGCGGGCGTCCAGGCATCGTAGGTCGAGTTGATGGAGATGCCGACGAAGCCGGCGGTCGTCATGCGCCGGGCGATCTCGCTGCCGAGCGCGTTCACCGCCTGGACCAGGATCGGGTCCACGTTGGGCTCGATCGGGTCGAGGTAGGGCGGGACGAACATGCGGGCGCCGCTGGCGCCCTGCTGGTGGATGTCCATGGTGACCTGCGGCTTCCAGACGCCGTACAGGCTGTCCACCACCAGCCGCGTCTCCGCCTGGGTGAAGGCGTACCAGTCGCGGTTGTTGTCGTGCCCCGTGTAATGGTGATACAGCTCGGGGGGGCCGGAGCCCTCGGCGGCGGTCCCCAGCGTCTGGTTGTACCAGCGCGAGACGATGTCGACGCCGTCCGGGTTGAGCGAGGGGACCAGCATGAGGACGACGCGGTCCAGGATGGCGCGTTCGTCGGCCGTCGGCGCCGTCGCCAGCCGGTAGGCGATCTCCAGCGGCGAGAAGAAGCCGGCCACCTCGGTCGAGTGGATGCTCGAGGTCATCAGCACGAAGGTCCGGCCCTGGGCGACGAGCCGGGCCGCCTCGGCGGAATCGGCGACGGCGCGCGGGTCGGCGAGCCGCTGCTGGATGCCGCGCAGGGCGCCCAGCCGCGCCAGGTTCGCGGGACTGGAGATGAACACCACCACGAACGGGTTGCCGTTGGTGGTGCGGCCGAGCGTGCGCAGGCTGACGCGGTCGCTGGCAGCGTCGAGGAGCCGGAAATACCGGACCAGGCTGTCCCACGGTACCAGGCGCCGGTCGGCGCCCGGCGCGAAGCCGAGGACGGACGTCGGCGAGGGCGCCGGTCGCTGGGCGGCGAGGGGCGCGGCGGTCAGCAGGGCGAGGGCGAGGGCCCGCAGGGCGAATCGCATGGACGGTCCGGTGAAGGTGGTGCAACGTTCGAACCCCGTCCCGATGCTCCGGGACGGGGTTCGAATCTCATCAGGTCAGGCGTCCTGCGCTACTACTGCAGGCGCTTGATCTCCACGCGACGGTTCTGCGCGCGACCGGCGGCCGTGGTGTTCGGCGCGATGAAGTTCGTCGCACCGTTGCCGACGGCGGTCAGCCGGTCGGCGGCCACGCCCTTGCTCACCAGGTAGGCCATCACCGCGTTGGCGCGCGCCGTCGAGATGCGACGGTTCGCGGCGGCGGAGCCGGTCGACGAGGTGTAGCCACCGATCTCCCACCGGGAGTTCGGAGTCGCCAGGATCGCCGTGGCGATCTGGTCGAGGGTCGTGCGCGAGGCCGGCGTCAGCGTTGCGCCGCCCACGCCGAAGTTGATGTTGCGCAGGACCAGCGCGCGCCCGACCTGCGGCAGCTCGGCGAGCGGGCAGCCGTTGGCGTCGACCGAACGTCCGGCCGGCGTGTTCGGGCAGCGATCGCGCTCATCCGGCACGCCGTCGCGGTCGGCGTCGCGGGCGGTCGGGCAGCCATCCGGGCCGACCTGGGAGCCGGCGGGCGTGTTGGGGCAGCGGTCGGCGTTGTCAGCCACGCCGTCGCCGTCCGCGTCA
>CAZJZC010000048.1:0-15689 GCA_964550365.1 uncultured Gemmatimonadales bacterium
TCCACCACCAGGCGATGGACCCGGGCATCCCGGCCGGATGGAAGATGTTCCACACGTTCAATACGCTGTGGATCCTGTTCCCGAGTTTCATCACAGCGTTCACGGTCATCGCGTCGCTCGAGGTGGCGGGGCGCATGAACGGCGGCACCGGCACGTTCGGGTGGATCCGCCGGCTGCCGTGGTCCAACCCGCTGGTCAGCGCCTCGGTCTGTGCCATGCTGCTGTTCGCCATCGGCGGCTTCGGCGGCGCCATCAACGCCGCGTACTCCATGAATGCCATGGTCCACAACACGTCGTGGATCCCGGGTCACTTCCACACCACCGTGGGCAGTGCCACGGCGCTCACCTTCATGGGCGCGGCCTACTGGCTGGTGCCGCGCCTCACCGGGCGGGAGCTCGAGCTGCAGCCGCTGGCGCGGGTCCAGCCGTGGCTCTGGTTCGCCGGCATGCTGCTGTTCTCGATCCCGACCCACGTCACCGGGCTGATGGGGATGCCGCGGCGGATCTTCGACCCGAGCTACGGCGGTGACCCGGTCGCGGCGCAATGGAAGCCGCTGACCGACCTGTCGGCGGCCGGCGGCATGGTGCTGTTCGTCAGCGCCGTGTTCTTCGCCCTGGTGATGCTCTTCACCGTCACCTCGGGGAAGCGGAGCGCGCCGGCGCCGGTGCTGTTCGCCGAGCCGCTCGAGGCCCCGGGACCGCGCGCGGCGCTGTTCGACCGGCTGGGCCTGTGGACCGTCATCGCCGTCATCCTGGTGATCGCCGCCTATGCCTGGCCCATCATCAGCCATCTCCAGCTCGACCGCCCGGGGAGCATCCCGCGCCCGGTGTACTGACGCCGTCGGGCATGGCGACGGGGCGGAGGGCTGGGTGCCCTCCGCCCCGTGGCGTCCCGGCCTGCCCCGGCGCCGCGTGCCTCAGGCCAGGAGCACGGCCCGCACCGGCGCCGCGTCCATGCCCGCCAGCCGCAGGGGCAGGGCCAGAAGCTGGTAGTGGCCGTCGGGCACCCCGGCCAGGTCGAGCTCCTCCAGGATCACCGCGCCGCGGCGCCAGAGGTGGTGGTGGGCGTCGAGCGTGACGCTGTCCATCGGGTCGACCGAGTGGTGGTCGGTCCCGAACAGCTTGAGCGTCCCGCGCAGTGACGCGAGCTGGTCCACGCTCGGCGCCCCGCCCGCGGCCCTGACCAGCACGCGCTCGGCGCTCGCCTCCGCCAGCCGCTCGAGCGGCAGGACCTGGCAGGGGCCGATGCAGTGCTCCAGCGGGACGTGTTCGCTGGTCGGTCCCTCGTCGGCGAAGTGGAACGGCGCGTCGATGTGGGTGCCGCAGTGGAGGCTCATCGTCAGCCGGCCGACGTTCACGCTCGCGCCGGCCGCGCGGCGCCAGGCCAGGGCGCAGTCGAACGGCGTGTCGCCGGGCCAGGTCCAGGCGCCCGGCGCCAGGATGCGGGAGATGTCGTAGCGGATCAACGGCCCTGCGTGGTCCGCAGTCCCGGCCGGTGCGCGGCGAGGGCCGCGATCTCGGCCACCACCGCGTCGCACTCGTCCTCGGTCGTGTAGAAGTGCGGCGAGATCCGGATGCCGGCGTCCGGCCGCCAGTCGATGATGAAGTCGTGGGCCAGCAGCTCCTGCGCGATCTGTTCGCTGCCCGGCGGGTTGGTGCAGACCGTGCCGGAGCGGCGCGCCGGGTCCGCGGGCGTGAGGGTCGGCCAGCCCTGTTCCTGTACCTTCGCCAGCAGCCGTGTCGTGAGCCGCACCGAGTGGGCCCGGATGGTGTCCACGCCGACGGCCTTCACGATGCGCAGGCCCTCGAGCGCCGCATACAGGGCCGGGATCTGCGGCGTCCCGTTCAGGAACCGCATCGGCCCCCGGGTGAGCCGGATGGGCGGCGGCTCGAAGGCGAACGGGTCGGCGTGCGCCTGCCACCCGGTGAAGCGCGGCTCGAGCGTGTCGATGAGGTCGGGCCGGACGTAGAGCCAGCCGTTGCCCGGGCCCCCGCACAGCCACTTGAGGCAGCCGCCCACGGCGAAGTCCACGCCGAGGGCGGTGACGTCCACCGGCGCCACGCCGGCCGACTGGAAGCAGTCGAGCACCACCCGGGCGCCCACCCGGTGCGCCTTCGCCACCAGCGCGGCGGCGTCCTGCAGGTAACTGCTCTTGAACAGCACGTGCGAGGTGGGCACCAGCAGGGTGCGCTCGTCGATCGCCTCCGCCAGCCGCTCGAGCGGCACCGTGACCAGCTCGAGGCCGTGCTGGCGGGCGTAGTAGTACATCACCGACGGGAAGTTCTCCTGCTCGCACACGATGCGGTTGCGCCGGCCCTCCGGCGCGAAGCAGGAACAGACGATCGCCTGGGCGATCGTCACGTTCTGGTGCATGGTGACCGTCCCGGGCGGCGCCCCGATGATGGGCGCCAGCTGGTCGCCGACCGTGACCGGCATCTCCCACCAGCCCTCGTGCCAGGCCCGCACCCCGCGGCTGGCCCAGGTCTCGGCATACCGTCCCAGGTCGGTGGCGGTGCCGCGCGGCATGGCGCCAAGGGAGTTCGAGATGAGGTAGGTGGTCGTCCCCAGGATCGGGAACTCGGGGCGCCAGCGGGCGGGGTCGTAAGTCATGGGCAAGCGGGGAGATACGACATTTCCCGGCGGCCGTCAACGTGGCGGGAGGTGTGCGG
The DNA here is from genome assembly GCA_964550365.1 of uncultured Gemmatimonadales bacterium. Taxonomy (GTDB): domain Bacteria; phylum Gemmatimonadota; class Gemmatimonadetes; order Gemmatimonadales; family JACORV01; genus DASXPG01. Next base: position 2,671 of record CAZJZC010000048.1, read on the forward strand.
GTTCCCCTACGGCCCGCAGGGGCATTCGCTTGGGGCGCCCGGGGCGGTCGCGGGGCATCTTGATGGCGCATCCTCACAGGACCGGACCATGGCGCGTCGCAATCGACCGAACGGGTACACGCTGGCCGAAGCGGCCATGGGCCTCAGCGTGGCCGCGCTGCTGCTGTCCGCCTCCATCAAGCCGGCCGCGGCCTACATCAGTCACACGCGGGTCAACCGCGCGGTGGCGGTGGTGGCCGCCGACCTCGACCGGGCGCGCAGCACGGCGTCGCGCCAGCAGATGCCGGTGCGCGTCGCCTTCGATACCGCGGCCATGCGCTACACCATCACGACCCGGGCCGGCGCGGTCATGCTCAGCCGCTCCATCGGCGCCGGGACCGACCTGTCACTGACCGGCGCTTCGTTCGCGCCGGCCACGGTGGACCTGTTCCCCGGCGGCGTGGCCTCCGGCGGCCTGACCGTCACCCTCTCGGTCCGCGCCTATGCCCGCAGCGTCACGATGACGCGGGTGGGCTTCATCCGGATCCTCTGATGCGCGAGCGCCGCGGCTTCACCCTGGTCGAGACGCTCATCGCGCTGACCCTGCTGGGCGTCGCGGCCTCGGTGATGGTGGCGCCGCTCTACACCTACGCCCGCGACGTGAACGGGGTGAGCCACGCGCAGGCGCGCAACGGCGTGCTGTCGCGCGAGGTGAACCGCCTCATGGTCCTGCCCTTCGATTCGCTCGACCGCACGGTCGGCTGCGTCGTGCGGTCCACGGAGCCCTTGCCCCACACCCGCTGTGTCACCGTGACCCTGGTGAGCGCCACGCGCAAGCGCGTCGCCGTCGTCATCGCGCCCGCGGTCGTCACCGTGCGGCCCGACACGGTGACCTTCGAGCGCGCCCAGGGGACTGCCGGCAACCCCTTCGACCTGCCGTGAACGCCCGCCGCGGGTTCTCGCTGACGGAGCTGGTGATCACCATGCTGATCGCCGGCATCCTCGGCGTGGCGGTGACGAAGATCCTGATCACGACCTCGCGCTTCTACGGCCAGGACGCCGCGCTCCGCAGCGCGCGCACCGTGGCGCGCTCGCCGATCGGACTGCTGGAACAGGAACTGCGCATGGTGGAGGTGGCCGGCGGCGTGCTCGGCGCCGATTCGGCGTCGCTGAGTTTCCGGGCCCCGTACGCCATGGGCCTGACCTGCACCGCGGGCGGCGGCACCGCGACGGTCAGCCTGCTGCCGGCCGACTCGCTCACGCTCGCCGGTGCCGGCTTCAGCGGCTACGCCTGGCGCTCCGCCGCCGGCGCCTGGACCTACGTGGAGGCCGGCGCGACGCTGGGCGTGGGCAACGGGACGCTGTGCACCGGCGCCAGCGTGACCACCCTCCCGGGCGGCAGCGTGGTGACCCTCACGCCGGCCCCGCCCGCCACGGAAGGCATCGGCACGCCGATCTTCCTGTACCAGCGCATCGGCTATCGGTTCGCCGCGTCCACCGCGATGCCCGGCCGCCTGGCCCTGTGGCGCGACGTCGCCGCGAGCGGGCTGTCGGAGGAACTGGTCGCGCCCTTCGATGCCAGCGCGCGCTTCCGGTTCTTCGTGCGCAGCGCCGATACCGCCCAGGCGGCCGCGCCGGCGGCGCTCGCCGACCTGCGCGGCGTCGAGCTGGTGCTGGCGGGCGCCAGCGAGCGTGCCTCGCCGGGGCGGGCGCGGCCCGCCTCGGTCAGCCTGACGGCCGCGGTGTTCTTCCGGAACCGGGCCGACTGATGGCGCGGGACGATCGCGGGTCGGCGCTGCTGCTGTCCATCCTCGCCATCGCGGTCCTCGGCGCGGGCCTGATGGGCGTGCTGATGCTCAGCGGCGCCGAGCGCCGGGCGGTGCTCGACCAGCAGGCGTCGGTCGAGGCCTACGCGGTCGCCGAGAGCGGGCTCCAGACGTTCATCGCCACGCGCGCCGCGCTCGGGTTCACGTCTACGCCGGCGGCGGCTTACGAATCGACCCGGGTCGACGTCCCCGGCGGCTACGCCGACGTGGTGGTCCAGCGGCTGCGGCCGTCGGTCGCCGGGTCCGCGCCCATGTACGTCGTCCGGTCGGCCGGCTATGCCATCCAGCCGCGATTGAGCGGGACCCCGCTGGCGGGACGGCGCGTCGCGCGCCTCGCCACCTGGGGCTCGGGCAGCATGACGCCGCTGGCGGCCTTCACCGGGCTCACCGGCATCTACAAGAAGAACGCCTCCGGGAGCCTGAGCGGCACCGACGCCTGCGCCAGCGCGCCGGCGGTGGCCGGCGTGGCGGTGCCGACGGTGCCCGGGTACGTGCAGGAGAGCGGCAAGTCCACGCCGACCGGGACGCCGCCCATCCTGGACCTCGGCTCGGCCGCGGCCGCCGCGGGGGCGGTCGGTATCGACTGGGCCGGCATCGTGGCCGGCTCGGCGCTCACGCCGGACCTGGTGATCCCGGGCGCGGCGTGGCCGTCCTTCCCGGCCAGCTACTGGCCGGTCATCCTGGTCAACGGCGACTTCACGCTCCCCGGCAACGGGCAGGGGACGCTGATCGTCACCGGCTCCCTGCTGGTGAACAAGTCGCGGACCTGGAACGGCGTCATCCTCGTGGGGGACGAGATCACCGCCACGACGACCTTCACGGTGCGCGGCGCCGCGGTCGCCGGGCTGAACGTGAAGCTCGGCCAGGCGCCGCCCCGGAGCGACCTGGGCAACGGCACCCGGACCTTCCAGTACAACTCCTGCAACATCGCCAGCGCCCTGACCCGGTTCGGCGGCCTGCAGCTGCTGCCGAACGCCTGGTCGGGGACCTGGCCGGGCTCCTGACCGCACGCCGGACGTCCCCTTCCGAAGCCGACGAGAGTGTTGCATCTTGGCGCGGGCTTTTTCGCGTTCGTTCTTCGCTGCCGTTCAACCACGTCAGGAGTGTGCCCGATGACTCGGCGTGCCGCCATCCTGCTGACCGTGCTTCTCGCCGCCTGCGGCGGAGGCTCCCGCACCTCGAGCGTGGCGCCGAGCGGCGGGGGGACGTATACCAACCAGGTGCGCGGGTACCTCGCCCGCCTGGAGTCGAACGCCCGCGGCCAGGGCTACAACCGGGTCGCGGCGGGGCCGGTCTTCGGCCGCCTGAACGACGACGCCCGCGGCTCGCACCAGCTGACCGTGGTGGGTGGGAACAGCTACGTGCTGTTCGGGGCCTGCGACAACGACTGCACCGACGTCGACCTCAGGATCTACGACACGGCGGGCAACATGATCATGCAGGACATCGCGGTCGACGACACGCCGGTGCTGGCGTTCACGGCCAACGGGTCGGGGCGCTACCGGGTGGAGGTGATCATGGCCACCTGCGTGCGCAACCCGTGCTATTACGGGGTCCAGCTGATGGCGCGCTGACGCGCCGGGGACGGGCGGGGAGCGGGCCGGGGCGGATGCCCCGGCCCGTCGCGCGCCCGGGTGTTACTTGCGCTTCGTGGTGCGCTTCTTCTTCCCGCCCGCCTTCTTCTTGGCGACGGTCCGCGCCGCGAACGCGGCGCCGGCGATGGCGCCGACCACCGCGGCGGCCTTGCCGGCCGTCTTCAACGCGCTGCCGGCCTTGGCGAGCGCCCGCTTGCGGCGCTGGCGCGCGATGGCCTTGGTGACGGTCTTCTTGGCCTTGGCGGCGGCCTTGCCGATCCTGCTTGCCATGACGTCTCCCGATCCAGAGTGATGTGACGACGAAGGTATCAGTCGCAAGGTAGCCGGCCCCCGCGGGCCGGGGGAAGGTGCGAGCCGCGGCCGTTCCGCTCCGGCGGTTTCCCGCTCCGCCGGCCAATGGTTAGCTTCCAAGCCGTTCCCGCCGAAAGGATCGTCGTGCGTCGGACCGTCGCCGCCGTCTCGCTCGCGCTGTCCGCGGCCGTGCCGCTGGCCGCCCAGCAGCTCACGCCGCCGGGGACGGGCGGCGTGGCGGCGCTCGACCGGACGCTGGCCCGGCTGGTTGAGAACCGGCGGGTCCTGCTGGTCGCTGCACATCCCGACGACGAGGACACCGAGCTGACGACCCTGCTCTCCCGGGGGCTCGGCGTGGACGCGGCCTACCTCTCCCTCTCGCGCGGCGAGGGCGGCCAGAACCTCATCGGCCCCGAACTCGGCGAAGCCCTGGGCCTCCTCCGCACCGGCGAGCTGGTCGCCGCCCGGGCGCTCGACGGCGGGCGCCAGTTCTTCACCCGGGCCTTCGATTTCGGGTTCTCCAGGTCGCTCGAGGAGACCGGGCGCTTCTGGCCGCGCGAGGCGCTGCTCGCCGACGTGGTGCGCGTCATCCGGCGGTTCCAGCCCCAGGTGGTGGTCACGGTGTTCAGCGGCACGCCGCGGGACGGCCACGGCCAGCACCAGATGTCGGCCGTCATCGCCCGCGAGGCGTTCGCCGTCCTGCGCGACTCGGCCTGGGGACCGCGCCGGCTCTACCGGTCCACCAGGTTCGACACCTCCGGCACGTCGCTCGTCGTCCCGACCGCCGGGATCGACGAGGAGACCGGCCGCACCTTCCACCAGCTCGCCATGGCCAGCCGCAGCCTGCACCGCTCCCAGGACATGGGCCAGCTCCAGCGCCTGGGCCCGTCCTTCGCGCGGCTGTCGGTGGTCGAGGACGCGACGGGACGGGCTCCGGGCGCCCCGGTCCGGGGGACGGGCATGGCCGACGCCGTGGACGCGATGTTCGCCGGCATCGACGCCGCGCTGCCGCCCGGACTCGATCGCTACGCGGCGCTCATCGACTCGGCCCGCACCAGTCTCACGCCGCGGGCCGTCGGGCGCGCCCTGCCGTTCCTGGTGCGCGCGCTCGCCGAACTGCGGCGCGAAGGCCCGCCGGCCTTCCGCGCGCTGAAGGAGCCCCTGCTCGAGGAGGCGGTGGCGGCCGCCGCGGGCATCGTCGTGGACGCCGCGGCCAACGACGCGGCGGTGGTGCCGGGCCAGGAGATGCAGGTGCGGGTCGCGGCCTGGTCGGCCGGCGGCGTACCGGTCCGGACGCTCGCGGCGGGTGTCGCGGCGCCGGCCGGCTGGCGCGTGAGCCCGCGGGGCGAGTCGGCGGCGGTGGATGGCGGCCCCCAGCCGTTCTTCTCGGTCGGCAACGTCCCCAGCCACGGGTTCGGGGTCCAGGCGCCCGACGATGCCGCCCCGACCACGCCCTACTTCCTCGTCCGCCCGCGCCAGGGCGCGCTCTATGACTGGGGCGCCGCGCCGGAGGAGGTCCGCGGCGAACCGCTCGACCCGCCTCTGCTCGTGGGGTGGGTGCGCCTGGGCGTCGGCGGCGCCACGATCCGCATCGAGCGCGCGGTGAGCTACCGCTACCGGGACCAGGCACTCGGCGAGGTGCGACGGCCGATCTCGGTGGTGCCCGCCGTCGGCGTGCGCATCGCGCCCGACCTGCTCGTCTGGCCGCTGGACGACCCGCGCCCGCGGGCGATCACGGTGGAACTCACGCACGGCGCGCGGACCCCCACCAGCGGCGAGGTCCGCCTCGAGCTGCCGGTCGGCTGGCCCGAGGTGCCGGTCCAGCGTTTCAGCCTCGAGGAGGAGGGCGCGCGCCGCGCCTTCACCTTCCAGGTCTCGGCGCCGGCGCGGCTGCGGCCCGGCACGTACGCGATCAACGCCGTGGCCACGGACGGGTCCCGGCGCTACGAGCGGGCCTCGGTGCCGATCGACTATCCGCACATCCGCCCGATCGCCTACACGTCGACCGCGTCGCTCCGGGTCGAGGCCATGCCGCTGGCGCTGCCGCCCGTGCGCAGCGTGGGCTACGTGCGCGGCGCCAGCGACCTGGTGCCCGAAGCCCTGCGGTCGATCGGCGTGCCGCTCACGGTGCTGAGCGCCGCGGACCTGGAGCGGGGCGACCTGTCGGTCCACGACGTCATCGTCATCGGCAGCCGCGCCTACGAGACCGAGCCGGCCCTGGTGGCCGCCAACGGCCGACTGCTCGACTATGCCCGGGCCGGCGGCCGCGTCCTCGTGCAGTACCAGCAGTACCAGTTCGAGGCCGGCGGCTTCGCGCCCTTCCGGCTCACCATGGCCAGGCCCCACGACCGGGTGACCGACGAAGCGTCGCCGGTCCGGGTGCTCGATCCCGACAGCCCGGCCCTGCGGACGCCGAACGCGATCGGTCCGGCCGACTGGGACGGGTGGGTGCAGGAGCGCGGCCTCTACTTCGCCAGCGACTGGGACGCGGCGTACCGTCCGCTCCTCGAGATGGGCGACGGCGCCGAGCGGCTGCGCGGCGGCCTGCTGGTGGCCCGGCTCGGGCGCGGCCTCTACACCTATACCGGCCTCAGTTTCTTCCGCGAACTGCCGGCCGGCGTGCCGGGCGCCTACCGCCTGTTCATGAACCTGCTCGGCATGGAGCCGGCCGATGTCCCGTGAGCCCGCTCGCGCCGCGGCGCTCGCCCTCGGCCTGCTGCTCGCCGCGGGCTGCGGCGGCGGCCGGACGCCGCTGGTCGTGTATTCGCCTCACGGGAACTACCTGCTGACGCTGTTCGAACAGCGCTTCGAGGCCGCCCATCCCGGCGTCGACGTGCGCTGGCTCGACATGGGCTCGCAGGAGGTGCTCGACCGCCTGCGGGCCGAGCGGGCCAATCCCCAGGCCGACGTCTGGTTCGGCGGCCCGGCCACCATCTTCGCGCGCGGCGCGCGGGACTCCCTGCTCGAGCCGTATCGCCCGTCGTGGGCCGGGGCCATCGACAGCGCCGGGCACGGACCGGCCGACTTCTACTTCGCGCTGTACCAGACGCCCGCCGTCATCATCTACGCCCGCGACGGCGTGCCCCCCGGGCGCGCGCCGCGCGACTGGGACGACCTGCTCAAGCCCGAGTGGACCGGCAAGGTGCTCATCCGCGACCCGCTCGCGTCGGGCACCATGCGGGCCGTGTGGGGCATGATCATCGAACGCGAACTGCGGCGCACCGGCGACACGGCGGCCGGCTTCGCCTGGCTCCGCCGCCTCGACGCCCAGACCCGCGAATACGTGCTGAACGGGCCCATCCTCAACCAGAAGCTGGTGCGGCAGGAGGGCCTGGTCTCGGCCTGGGACCTTCCCGACGTCCTGCTCAACATCCGCGACGGGCTGCAGCTGGCCTACGTGTTCCCCGCCAGCGGCTCGCCGGTCATCCCCGACGCCATCGGCATCGTCCGCGGCACGCGGCATCGCGAGGTGGCGCGCGCCTTCGTGGAATTCGTCGGCAGTGCCGAGGCCCAGCTGCTGGCCGCGCGCCAGCTGGCCCGGCTGCCGGCCCGGACCGACCTGCCGCTCGACTCCCTGCCGCAGTGGGTCCGCGACGTGCGGCGCGACCTGGTGGTCGCCGACGTGGACTGGGCGCAGCTCGACCGGTACGGCGCCGAGTGGATGAGCTGGTGGGACCGGCACGTGCGCGGGCGGGGCCGCCGGTGAGCGATCCGGGTCCCCGCCGGTGAGTTTCCTGACGCTCGACGCCCTGTCCAAGTCGTACCCCGGCCACCAGGCCGTGCGCGACCTGTCCCTCGAGGTCGCGCAAGGCGAGATCCTGGCCCTGCTCGGGCCCTCGGGGTCCGGGAAGACCACCACCCTGCGCCTGCTGGCCGGATTCGAGACGCCGGACGCCGGCCGCGTGGTGGTGGACGGCGAGGACGTCACCCGCCTGGCGCCCGCCGACCGCCGGTTCGGCATGGTGTTCCAGAACTATGCCTTGTTCCCGCACCTCGACGTGGGCGAGAACGTCGGCTTCGGCGTGCGCGACGCCGCCGATCGGCCGCGGCTGGTCGCCGACGCGCTGGCCATGGTCGACCTCGCCGGCTTCGAGCGGCGGGCGGTCACGGCGCTCTCGGGCGGCCAGCAGCAGCGCGTGGCGCTGGCCCGGTCGCTGGCGCCGCGTCCGCGGGTCCTGCTGCTCGACGAACCGCTGTCGAACCTCGACCCGTCGCTCCGGGAGCGCACCCGGCGCGAACTGCGCGAAGCCATCCAGCGGGTGGGCATCACCACCGTGTTCGTGACGCACGAACAGGAGGAGGCGTTCGACCTCGGCGAACGCATCGCGGTCATGAACCACGGGCGCCTCGAACAGGTCGGCACCCCCGACGAACTCTACGACCGGCCGGCGAGCGCGTTCGTGGCCCGGTTCGTGGGCCGCGCCAACACCCTGCCGGGACCCCTGGCCGGCCTCGACGCGGGCGTCGACGCCATCGTCCGGCCCGAGTCCATGCGCTTCGACCCGGCCGGGCCGATCGCCGGCACCGTCACCGCCCGGCGCTTCCTCAGCGGCTCGGCGTACTTCACGGTCAGCACCGGGTCCGGGACCGTCTTCGAGGTCTTCGCGCCGAGGACCGCGGCCGCCGTGGGCGCGGCGGTGCGCGTGGCCGTCGATCGGGTGCTGTTCCGCGTGGATCGGGGCGCCGGCGAGGCGGCGGCCGGCGGGTGAGCCGGCGATTCCCGCCGCACGCCGTGGTGCTCACGCTGCTGCTGGCGTGGGTGGTCGTGTATCCCCTGCTGTTCGTGTTCGGCGAGGCGGCGCGCGCCGACCTCGGTGCCTTCGCCCGCGAGCGCACCGAGTGGCTGGCGCTGTGGAACTCGCTGTGGACGTCGGCGGCCAGCGTGGCGCTGTCGGCGGCCGTCGGGGTCCCGCTCGCCTTCCTGTTCGAGCGCTACGACTTCCCCGGACGCCGGCTGCTGGGCGCGCTGGTGGCCCTGCCCGCCGTCATGCCGCCGCTGGTCGGCGTGATCGCCTTCCTCTTCCTGTACGGCGAGAGCGGCTTCGTGGCCCGCGCGCTCCAGGCGCTGACGGGCTCGCGGGAGACGCCGTGGCGGCTCCAGGGCGCCGGCGCGATCCTGCTGGTCCACGCCTACTCGATGTACGTGTACTTCTACCTGTTCGTCCGCGCCGGCCTGGCCCGGCTCGACGCGTCGGCGCTCGAAGCCGCGGCGTCGCTCGGGGCGGGGCCCGCCGAGACCTTCCGGCGCGTCACCCTGCCGCTGCTGCGGCCGGCGCTGGTGGGCGCGGCGCTCCTCACCTTCATGACGGCATTGGCCACCTTCAGCGCGCCGTACCTGTTCGGCGGCGGCTTCCGCGTCATGACCACGCAGATCGTCGCCACGCGGCTCAACGGCGACGTGCCGACCGCCATGCTCGAGACGGCGCTGCTCACGCTCCTGGCGCTGGCCGGTTTCGCCATCGGCCAGTGGACCGAAGGCGACCGCTCGGTCGCGGCCGTGGGCAAGGGCACGCCGCCGGCCCTGCGCGTCATCCGCCGCCCGGCGGCGCGGGTGGCGGCGGCCACCGCCGGCTGGCTGTTCGCCGCGCTGCTGCTGCTGCCGCACGCCACGCTGCTGCTCATCTCCTTCGTGCCCATCTACTCCTGGACCACCGAGGCCCTGCCGCCGGTGCTCAGCACCGTGAACTACCGCCGCCTGTTCGCCGAGGCCGAGCGGCTGCGGCCGATGCTGAACTCGCTGTGGATGGCGGTGGTGAGCACGGCGGCGGCGCTGGCCCTGGCCGTCTGGGCGGCCCAGGCGGTGGTCCGGCGCCGCACGCCGCTGGGGCGGATCATCGAGACCCTGCTGGCGCTCCCCTGGGCGGTGCCGGGCACGGTGCTGGCCATCGCGCTCGCCACGCTGTTCAGCGTGTCCCAGCCGGCGGCCGGCCGGTTCGTGCTGGTGGGCACCGCGGCCATCCTCCCGCTGGCGTACCTGGTGCGCAACCTGCCGCTCACGGGCCGCGCGGTGCTGGCCGGCTTCCGCCAGCTCGACCCGGCGCTCGACGAGGCGGCGCAGTCGCTCGGGGCCTCGCGGCTCGAGCGCCTGCGCCGCGTGACCCTGCCGCTGCTGCGGCCCGCCCTCGCGGCCGGCGGGGCGCTGGCCTTCGTCACGGCGCTCGGCGACTTCGTCGTCAGCATCCTGCTGTACACCTTCGCCACCCGGCCCATCTCCATCGACATCCTGTCCAGCCTCCGGCTCAACGACCTCGGCGTCGCCGCGGCCTTCGGCGTGGTGCTGATGGTGGTCAGCGGCGCGGCGCTGGGCGTGGGCGCCCGGGCGGGCCGGTGAGGAGCCTCTGGGTGCTCATGGCCACGGCGTTCGTGGACATGCTCGGTTTCGCCATGGTGTTCCCGCTGCTGCCGTTCTACGCCACCAACCTGGGCGCCAGCCCCAAGGTCATCGGCTGGCTGATCTCGTCGTTCTCGATCGCCCAGCTGGCCTCGGCCCCGCTGTGGGGCCGGGTGTCGGACCGCTACGGCCGGCGCCCGGTGCTCATGATCGGCCTGTTCGCCTCGGGGATCGCGTTCATCGTGTTCGGCCTGGCCGACAGCATCTGGCTGCTGCTGCTCTCGCGCGTCGTCCAGGGCGCCGGCGGCGGCACCACCGGCGTGGTGCAGGCCTACATCGGCGATTCGACCGACGCCAAGCAGCGCGCCCGGGGCCTGGGCTGGCTCTCGGCGGCCACCAGCGCCGGCGTCATGATCGGCCCGGTCATCGGTTCGGGCGCGGTCCACTTCGGCCAGGCGGCGCCGGGCTTCGTCGCCGCCGCGCTGTGCTTCCTGAACGTCGGGTTCGCCTGGAAGATGCTGCCGGAGTCCAAGCCGAAGACGGACCGGCCCTCGCGGTCCATCCGCACGGCGCTGTGGCAGGTCCTGCGGCATCCCTACGCGCCGCAGCCGCGGCTCATCTGGATCTACGCCGTCGGCATGGCGGCCTTCACGTCCATGTCGGCCGTGGTGGCGCTCTACTTCGGCTGGCGCTTCGGCCTGACCGAGCGGACCATCGGCCTGGTCTTCGTGTATCTCGGCGCGCTGTCCGTGGTCATGCGGGCCGTGATCCTGGGCATGCTGGTGGACCGCTTCGGCGAGACGCGGGTGATGCGGCTGGGCGCCGTGCTCCTGGGCATCGGCCTGGCGCTCTACGCCGTGCCCAGCTCGCTGTGGACCATGGCGCTGGTCCTGCCGCTGGTGCCCATCGGCACGGCCCTGCTGTTCCCGACGGTCACGGCCCTCAGCTCGCACCGGTCCGACCCGCGCGAGCTGGGGCAGATGATGGGCGTCCAGCAGGCCTTCGGCGGCGCCACGCGGGTGGTGGCCCCGATCGTCTCGACCTTCGTCTACGAGGCCTTCGGACCCCAGGACCCGTTCCTGATGGCGGCGGCGATCATGCTGGTGGTCGCGGTCCTCACGTTCCGGGTCCCGACGGACACCTCCGCCGAGGCGCCGGTGGCGGCGCCGTCACCGGCACGGTAGCGGGTCGCGCCGCCGGCCGTCGCGGATCCCGGCCGCGCGCCGTAGATTCGCCGCCCCGGACCGAGGCAGCTGCGAGGTCGCCATGATCATCGTCCCCGTTCCCAGTGCCCGCGGCATCGCCCAGCGCCGGCGCGCCGAGCACGACGCGCGCGTCCGCGCCCTGCGCGAGAGCGGCTGGAAGTGCCCCGCGTGCGGCTCGCGGGACGAGCCGGCCCGCCGCCTGCCCGGGAACGACCTCGTCAACCTGCTGCTGTTCGCGATGCTGCTGCTGCCGGGCATCCGGTACTGGAACCGGCGCCAGCAGAACGAGTGGTACGAGTGCGCCGGCTGCCGGAAACGGGTGACCCTGCCGTTCTCGCTGTGGAACTTCTGAGGCCGCCGGGGCGGCGGCCGGGAACGGCGATGCGCGAAGGGCGGAGACCGGTGGTCTCCGCCCTTCGGCGTTCAGCCTGGTCCGTTCAGCGGCCCGGCGCCGCCGCCGCTGCCCGCGCGACCGGGTGGGTGGCGGCCGGGAGCGCCGACCATTCGGCGAAGCCGCCGTCGTAGAGGCGCACGTCGGGGTAGCCGATGTAGCGGGCCACGAAGTAGGCATGACTCCCCTGCAGGCCGCTGCGGCAGTAGGTCACCACGGTCCGGACCGCCGCGCTGTCGGCGCCGACCGGGCCCCAGAGCGTGTGATGCAGCTCGTGCATGGGGCGCAGGACCGGGTCGCCCGTGGAGGCGAGCGCGTTCATCCAGAACACGTTGGTGGCGCCCGGGATGTGCCCGCGCCGCGCCTCGGCGATGCAGCCGGGCTGGCCGGCCGGGCAATCCGGCTCGATGCCGGCGTACTGGTCGGCCGGCCGGGCGTCCACGAAGACCACCGACGGGTCATCGAGGCGGGCGCGGACCCAGGCGGCGTCCACCACGCGCGAGGGGTCGGGCCTGGGCGTGAACGGCACGACCGCGGTCGGCAGGGCCGCGCGGCCGCGTTCCAGGCTGCGGCGTTCGGCGCGCCAGCGCGCCAGGCCGCCGTCGAGCAGGGCGGCGCGGTCGCCGTGGCCCATGAGGTCGAGCGCCGCGAAGGCGCGCGCGGCGAACAGGCCCGGGTCGTCGCCCACCAGGACGATGCGGCCGCTGTCGGCCACCTGGAGCGCCTGGAAGGCGCGCTGCATCTCGGCCAGCGGCGGGAACTCGTTGGGGATGCCGTTCACCGTCACGGCCACGGCCGCGAGCGGCAGGAAGCGCGCGCCGGGGATGTGCCCGGCCAGGTAGAGCGAGTCGGACCGGCCGACGTGCACCACCACGACGCCGCCGCGGGCCAGCGCGGCCGCCAGGGAATCGGTGCCGATGAGCAGGTGCCGGTTGTGCCGGACCCGCATCGTCATCGCGCCCCCGGCCGCGTGATCGCCGTGGTCCATGCCGGCCCGTGCCGGCGCGCCGGCGGCCGCGTGGTCGCCGTGGTCGCCGTGGTCCATGCCCGCCATCGAGGCCGGCGCGCCGGCCGCCGGGGCGCCCACGTGACCGGCGTGGTCACCGGCCGTGCCGGCGCCGGCATGCTGGGTGGCCCGCGAGCAGGCGGCCAGCGTCAGCAGCAGCGCGGCCGCGGCGGGGATCAGTCGTTCAGTGTGCCGCATAATGACTCTCCACGTATTCGTTGAGGATCCGGCCGAACTGGCCGGCGATGTCGTCGCCCTTGAGCGTGACGGCCAGCCGGCCGTCCACGTAGACCGGCGCCTTCGGCTCCTCGAAGGTGCCCGGCAGCGAGATGCCGAGGTTGGCGTGCTTGGACTCGCCCGGCCCGTTCACCACGCAGCCCATCACCGCCACCTTC
>CAZJZC010000049.1:0-15523 GCA_964550365.1 uncultured Gemmatimonadales bacterium
CGAGCACCGAGGCCCTGCACCTCGAGAAGGCGCCCGCCACCATGGCCATCGTCGGTGCCGGCGCCGTCGGCTGCGAGTTCGCCGACGTGTTCAACGCCTTCGGCACCAGCGTCACGCTGATCGAAGCCCTGCCGCGGCTGCTGCCGGTGGAGGACGCCGAGTGCTCCGACGCCCTCGCCAAGGCCTACAAGAAGCGCCGCATCGCCATGCTCACCGGCGCGCGGATCACCAGGGCGCAGGCGACGAAGAAGGGCGTCAGCCTCGCGGTCGACGCGGGCGGCGCCGCGCAGACGCTCGAGGTGGACTGCGTGCTGGTGGCCGCCGGGCGGGCCGCCAACGTGGAGGACATCGGCCTCGAGGCCGTCGGCATCGCCGTCGAGAAGGGCTTCATCAAGGTGAACGAGAAGCTCCAGACCAGCGCCGCCGGCTACTACGCCATCGGCGACGTGGCCGGCCCGCCGCTCCTGGCTCACAAGGGCAGCCGGGAGGGCATGGTCGCCGCCGAGGTGATCGCCGGCGGCCACCCGCATCCCATCGACTACACCGGCGTGCCCGGCGCCACGTACTGCCACCCCGAGGTGGCCAGCGTGGGCCTGACCGAGGAGAAGTGCAAGGAGCTGAAGCTCGACTACGCCGTCGGCCGGTTCCCGTTCAGCGCCAACGGCCGCGCCCGCACCGCCGGCGAGACCGACGGCTTCGTGAAGATCATCCGCGGGAAGAAGTACGGCGAGATCCTCGGCGCGCACATCGTCGGCGCGCACGCCACCGAGCTCATCCACGAGCTGGCCGTGGCCCGGGCCAACGAGTACACGGTCGAGGAGGTCGAGCTCGCCATCCACGCCCACCCCACGCTGGCCGAGGCCGTCGGCGAGGCCGCGCTCGACGCGATGGGGCGCGTGGTCCACATCTGATGCCCGCCCCGGGACCGGCATGACCGGCCGGCCCGACCCGCTCGGCGCCGTCCTCGCCGCCGTCGTCATCGGCGGCGCCGCGGGCGGCGCCGTGGTCTGCCTGGGCCTGGTGGCGTTCTACCCCCGGCGCCTCGCGGCCGACCCGGCCTTCGCCGACCTCGCCATTGGCGCCGGCGCGGCCGGCCTGCTGACCGCCGCGCTGGTGGCGCTCGCCATCGCCCGTCCCGCCGGGCCGTGGCGCGCCGTGGTGGCCGCCATGGCGGGCGTCTCGCTCGCCGCGCTCCTCACCGTGCTCACCGCCGTCGCCGACCAGGCCGCGGGGCGCCTGGGCCTGCTGGTGCTGGCCGGCCTGTGCGTCGCGATCATCCTGGGCGCCCGGCGCCTGTTCCTCGGCCCCGCGGCCGCATGATCCTCGCCGTCCGCGAGCTCGGGACCGTGCCCTACGGCGAGGCGCTCGACCTCCAGCGCCGGCTGGCCGAGGAGCGCATCGCGGGCCGCATCGCCGACACCCTGCTCCTGCTCGAGCACCCGCCCGTCATCACCCTCGGGCGCGGCCTGAAGCCCTCCAGCATGCCGATGGACGCCGACGCCCTGCGCCGGCGCGGCATCGAGGTCTTCGACATCGAGCGCGGCGGCGACGTCACCTACCACGGGCCCGGCCAGCTGGTGGGCTACCCGATCATCGACCTCAACGGACACCGGCCGGACCTGCACTGGTACCTGCGGACCCTGGAGGACGCCCTCATCGGCGCGCTGGCGCGCTTCGGCATCGCCGCCGATCGGCGCCCGGGATACACCGGCGTCTGGACCGGCGGCCGCAAGATCGCCAGCATCGGCATCCACGTGCGCCAGTGGGTCACCTGGCACGGCTTCGCGCTCAACGTGACGACCGACCTGTCGCCGTTCGAGCTGATCGTGCCGTGCGGCATACCCGACGTGGTCATGACCAGCGTGGCGAACGAGGTGGCCGGCCGGACCGGCGCCGGACCGCTGATGCCCGCCGTCGGCGACGCGGTGATCGCGGCCTTCGGCGACGCGTTCGGCTACGGGACCGTCGAACGCCGGTCGGCGGAGGCGGCGCCGCAGGGCTGAGCGGCCCCCGGGGCCCCAACGAAGGCGGCGAGCGAAGCACGGTGGTTGAGACCGGTGCCCGCTCGCCGCGGTACTGCGGAAGTGGCCGGGTGCCACGGCTGCGATTCGCGGACCGGCCGGAGGTACTGCACCCCTATAGACGCGGCCGGCGTCGAAAAAGTTGCAATGTCATTCGATCCGCCAGGTGAGCGCCGCCAGGACCGCCGCCAGCCAGAGCGCCAGCAGCGGGCTCGGTGCCCAACCTGCAACGAGGCCCAGCCCGGCCAGGGCCGCCACGGCCGGCCAGCCCGCGGTCACCCGGACCGCCCGGCGGCGGAAGGCCGGCCCGTCCACCCGGATCCAGGCCCGCGCCACGGACAGGGTCCTGCGGCCGATGGGACCGGCGGCCAGGACCAGGAGGACCAGGGCCAGCCCCAGGGCCGCCCAGCGGCCCGCTGGAGGCTCGCCGAGGCCGGCATAGAGCTCGGCAGCCGGTCCCCGCCCCCCGGGCGCCACGGCCCCCGCCAGGGCCGTCGGCGTCCACAGCAGGGCCACCACGTACAGTTCCAGGGCGAACGCCCGGAGCCAGCCCGGCGCCCGGAACCGGGCGACCAGGCCGGCGAGAAGGAGGGCGGCGGCGACCATGCCGGCCGTGCCGGCGGCCACCATCCCGGCGCCCACCCAGGGCCCGCTGTCCCCCGCGCCCGGCACCAGCACCAGGGTCCAGCCGCGCTCCGGCGCGAGCGCCAGGCTCGACGGCGGCGCCCCGGCCAGCCGCCCCACCGCCATCCTGAGTGCCTGGTCGGCCGCCAGCGCCAGCCACGCGGCCATGAGCGCCGCCACGGCGCACAGGACCATGAGGATGCGGGGCGGCGGCGGTGGTCGGGGCGGCACGCGGGGAATATAGGGCGCCGACGCGCCGGCGGGTCGGGCGGGCGGAACCGGCGCGCCGCCGGGCGCGTTAGGTTCGGCGCATGGACGCCACGCCGCTCGACGCCCGGCCCGCCGGCCGCGATCGCCTGCCTCCCGGCCAGGTCCGTACCGTGAAATGGCCCGTCCTGCACTACAGCCACGTGCCGGCCGTGGACACCGCCGACTGGACCCTGCGGGTGTTCGGCGAGGTGGAGCGGCCCCTGGTCCTGACGTGGGCCGAGTTCCAGGCCCTCCCCGTGGTCGAGGTGCTCTGCGACATGCACTGCGTGACGAAGTGGTCGCGCTACGACAACCGCTTCACCGGCGTGCCGGTCGCGGCGGTGCTCGAGCGCGCCCGCCCGACGGCGGCCGCCTCGCACGCCCTGGTGCACGCCGCGCCCGACTACACGACCAACCTGCCGCTGGCGGACCTGGCGCGGCCGGCGAACCTGTTCGCCACGCACCACGACGGCGCGCCGCTCTCGCCCGAGCACGGCGGGCCGGTGCGCCTGCTGGTGCCGCACCTGTACCTGTGGAAATCGGCGAAGTGGGTGACCGGCATCGAGCTGATGGACGGGGACTGGCCGGGGTTCTGGGAGGACAACGGCTACCACATGCGCGGCGACCCGTGGGCCGAGGAACGCTACGGCCGGCCCGACCCGGCCCGGATGCGGCGGGGTCTGCGGCGCTGACGGGTCGGCGCGCGGGACGGCGGCCCGCGCGTGCCGCCTACTCCGCCATCCTCTCGAAGAAGCGGCCGAACAGCACGATCCCCTTCCACAGCTGCTCGAGCGTCAGCTTCTCGTTCGGCGCGTGGAGGCCGTCATCCGGCAGGCCGATGCCGGTGAGCAGGACCGGCGCCTTGCGCTGCTGCAGCAGCGGGACGATGGGGATCGACCCGCCGCTGCGGATGTACGACAGGCCGCGGCCCCAGACCTCGCGATAGGCGGCGTCGAGCACCTCCACCGGCCGCGCGTCGATCGGCGTCTCCACCGGGTCGCTGGCCGAGAGGATCTCGACCGTCACGTCGGCATACGGCGGGGCGGCCCGCCGGACGGCCTTCTTCAGCTGGGCCGCGACCTCGGCCGCGCGCTGGCGCGGCACCAGCCGGAGCGAGCACTTGGCCGTGGCCTCGGCCGGGATCACGGTCTTGGCCCCCGCCCCGGTGAAGCCGCCGACGATGCCGTGCACCTCGAAGGTCGGCCGGGCCCAGATGCGCTCGAGGAAGCTGTAGCGCGCCTCGCCGCTCAGCCCCCTGGCTCCCGCCTCGTCCCGGAAACCCCGCTCCTTGATGGGCAGCTTCTTCCAGGCGTCGAGTTCCTTCTTGGCCGGCTTGGCGACGCGGTCGTAGATGCCCGGCACCTTGATGGTGCCGCTCGGCCCCTTGATCCGCTCCAGCAGGTGCCAGAGCGTCTCGATCGCGTTGGGCGCCGCGCCGCCGTAGAGCCCGCTGTGCAGGTCCTTGCGGAGCGTGCGCACGTGGATCTCGGCGTGCACGATGCCGCGCAGGGCGGTGTCGATGCTCGGGTAGCCCGGCGCCACCATGTGGACGTCGGTCACCAGCACCGCGTCGGCGGCCGTGCGTCCCGGCTCGGACGTGAGGAAGCGGGTGAGTCCCTTCGAGCCGACCTCCTCCTCGCCCTCGATGAGCAGGCGCACGTTGCACGGCAGGGCGCCGCGGGCCGCCCGCAGCGCTTCGAGCGCCGAGACCACGCAGAACACCTGGCCCTTGTCGTCGGCGGTGCCGCGGGCGTACAGGTTGCCGTCGCGCACGGTCGGCTCGAACGGCGGCGTGATCCATTCGTTCAGCGGATCCGGCGGCTGGACGTCGTAATGGCCGTAGCACAGCACCGTCGGCGCGCCCCGCACCTCGGGCCCTTCGGCCCACAGGATCGGGTGCCGGTCGGTCTCGATCACGTCCACCCGGAAGCCCAGGGCCTTGAGGCGGCGCTCCAGCCATTCGGCGGCGGCGCGGCAGTCGGCGGCATGCTCGGGCAGGGTGCTGACGCTGGGGATGCGCAGCCAGGCGCTCAGATCGTCGAGCAGGCGGGCCTTCTCGCGCTCGACCCAGGCGGTGAGATGTTTCGTCGGCATAGTCACTGATGTTACTCGTTGGGGCGCGCGCGCCGCTAGTGCGGACGCGCGCGCGGCGCCCCCGCCCGCGACTAGCCGTTTGCGCCGCCGCCGGTATCTTATCCCGCCCATGCGGCTCACGTCGTCGTTCGCGGTGTTCCGGGCCGATCCCGGAGAAGAGGATCTCGCCAAGGCGCGCTGGTTCGCCCGCGAGGGCCGGGTGGATGCCGCCGAACGGGAGTACCGCGACGCCCTCGAGCGGCAGCCCGACCTGGTGGCCGGCTGGATGGAGCTGTTCGAATTGCTCCGGCGCGAGGGCCGCCACGAGGACGCCCTCGCCGCGGCCGCCGCGGCCGGCGACGCGCTCGGCGGCGGCGCCGCGATGCCGCTGGCCCTCCAGGGCGCGGCGCTGGCCGAGCTCGGCCGCACCCGCGAGGCCGTGCGGGCCCTCGAATCGGCGCTCGAGCGCGACGGCAACCTCGCGCTGGCCTGGCACGAACTGGCCTATGCGGCCTACAAGGTCGGCGAGTTCTCCCGCGCCCTGCTGGCGCTCGACCGCGCCTTCGCCCTCGAGCCCCACACCGACACCCTGATGCTGCGCGGGCGCATCCTGCGCGAGGCCGGGCAGTACGAGGCCGCCGAGGTCGCCTTCGAGGGCGCCATCCAGGCGGCCGACTACGACATCCCGCGGCGCGAGGCCGAGCGCGAGGGGCTGGCCACCCGCCGCGCGGCGGCGCTCGGCGGGAAGCGGCCCCGCGAGTTCACGCTCCGCGAACGGGCCTTCGTCCATCTCGGCACGGTGGTCATCGACCCCGCGAGCATCGCGGTGGCGGAGTTCACCGCGGCGCTCGCCGCCTGCGTCGCCGCCGTCGGACCGGTGGTGCGCGGCCTCGGCTGGCATCCGGCCGCCGTCGCCGGCGCCCTGCCCTCCGACGCGGCGCTCGCCGACGCCGTCGCCCGGGCGCTCGACATCGACGCGGCGCCCGCCGCGGCGCTCGATCCGGCCGACCGTCCGCTGGTGGTGACCGTCCACAACGACGGCAACGCCGACTGGGCCAAGCAGGCCGCGCGGCTGACGCGCTGGCGTTCGGGGACGCTGTTCGCGCTGGCCCAGTCGCCGTCGGCGCCCGACCCGGCCGACATCGCCGGACGCGTCGGGGCGCTCGATCCCGAGCTGGTGCGTTCGGCCGCGGCCGCCGCGCTGGCCGGCGGCCCGGCCGAGCCGCCCGACGTCGCCGAGGTCATCCGCCTCGCCGCGTCGCCGCAGGCGCCCTGGCGCCGGCGGCTCACCGCCGGCTGACCGGCGCCGGCACCGGCGCCAGGGCCGTCCACGGGTCGGCGCCCTCGGCCGCCGCGCGCACCACGTCCCCCACCAGCACCCGCAGGTCCCCGCCCCGCATCGCCAGGGCCGCGTCGAACCGCTCGAGATCCGTCGCGTAGACGCGGCGGGCCAGCAGGACGGCGTTGTTCAGCGGCCGCGCGGCGAGGCGGCGGCCGTCGATCGTCTCGAGCTGCCCGCCCAGGGAACCGGCCAGCTCCGCGGCGGCGAGGCGGAACACGCCGGCGCGGGCTTCGCGCATCTGCGGCCCGTTCACGCCCGGCGTGGCGTAGAGCCGCTCGAGCCGGCCGGCCAGCGTCGCATAGAACCGCGACAGCCGCACCTCGTCGCGCCAGCCCGCCGCCACCCGCCGCGCCCGGACGCTGTCGCCCCGGCTCCGGAAGAACGCTTCCGCTCCGCGCGCGCCGACGAACGACGCGAACGACTCGTTGAAGTCCACGTGGCCCCGGGCGAAGACGGTCGAGTGGGTCAGCTCGTGGATCACCGTCTCGGCCAGCGTCGCCGAATCGTAGGCCACCACGGTGGACAGCAGGGGGTCGTCGAACCAGCCGAGCGTGGAGAAGGCGTTGGCGACCCGCACGTAGGTGTCGAGGCCGGCGCGCTCGAGCTTGCGCGCCTCGCGTGTCGCTTCGGCGAAGGAGAAGAACCCCTTGTAGGGCACCCGGCCGACGATCGGGTAGCGCCAGGTATAGGCCTCGAGCCGGTCGCTCCGGGCCGCCGACAGCACCAGGACCAGCGTGTCCCGGTCGAGGGTCGAGTAGGTCGTGAACGTCCCGCCGGCCTTCAGGCCGAGTTCCGACGCCGCGAAGCCCCGTGCCGCCAGGACCAGCAGCAGCTTGCCGCGCGTCGCCGCGTCGGTGCGCGGGTCGGCCACCACCCGCTCGATCGGCGTGCGCCGCCACAGGATGCCGGCCTCCGCCCAGGCGGCCCGCAGCAGGTACCGCACGTCGGCGCTGGCCGCCCAGCCCGCCGCCATCGCCGCCGCCAGCAGCAGCGACAGCCACCCGAGCCAGCGCAGCGCGCGGCGCGTACGGGAGACCGGCGGCGCGGTGGCCGCGGCCGGCCGCCGGGCGCCGCCCGGTGTCACAACACCCATCGCACTCCGAACCGATGGGTGCCCGCGCCGGCCGTCCGGTACTCCTGGAAGGTGTAGTCGAGGGCGACCGACCGGATGACGAGGCCGCCGCCGTAGCTGACGGCGCCGCGATCGGTCGCGGCGCGCCCGCTCGCCACGCCCACCCGGCCGAGGATGCCGACGCCGGCGCTCACGAAGCCCCCTTCGGCGCCGATGGCCCAGTAGCTGTCGCCGCCGGGCGGCGCCACGTGGTCGAAGGTGGTCAGCAGCCGCCCGGTACCCTGGGGATCGACGAAGTTGAGCGTGAAGCCGGCCCGCACCGTGCGCGGCAGGTCGAGGCGCCGGCCGCTGCTGCGCATGGTGCCGCCGACGTTCTCGGCCACCACGCCCAGCGCCGCGATGTCGAAGATGGCCACCGCGACGCCGATGTTCCCGGTGATGCCTTCGGCCGTGTAGGCCGACGGACTGCCGTCACCCACGTACTCCCTCAGCGCCTTGACGTTCGCGCCGAAGGAGAAGATGCCGCGCCGGTACGCCGCCGCGCCCACCGCGAGCGCGTTGTAGGCCGTGATCAGGCCCCCGGTGGCGATGCCGCGGTCGCCCCCGAACGCCGGATCCGGCACGATGACGCTGTCACCGCCGAAATCGAGATACAGCAGGCCGACGCCGAGGGTGAAGCGGCCGACCCGCAGGGCCGCGGCCGCCGAGCCCAGCCGGGCGCCCAGCAGGCCCTGATCGACGCTGGCGCCCAGCGCGACGTGCCGGATCGGCGCCATCCCGGCGGGATTGACGAAGACACTGCCGACGTCGCCCACCACCGCCGCGTAGGCGCCGCCGAACGCGGCGACCCGCGGCGTCGGCGGCAGCTCGAGCAGGACCCCGGCCGTGGCGCCGTTCGCCTGCGCCGCCGCCCCGGCCGGGACCAGCGCCCCGGCCGCCCACGCCAGGACCAGCGACCGGACGCTCAGCGGATCCGCACCACCGCGACCTGCGGCGCTCCCTGGGCCGGAAGCAGCACGGTGCTGGAGCGGCGGAAGAACAGGTCGAAGGCGCCGCCGCCCGACGCCTGGAGCACCAGCGCGTACCCGCCCGAGCCCGAGCTGACCGTCCCCGACACCGACGTGGACGCGCCGCGCCCGGTATCGGGCACCAGCGGGAAGGGCCGGGTGAAGTTGTTCGGGTCCTGCTGGTTCAGCGCCGCGAACGTGCTGCGGAAGCGCCAGGTGGTGTAGCGCAGTTCGGGCGGAGCGGTGAAACCGGGCAGGTCCGACAGGTAGACGGCCAGCGACCAGCGCGCCACCAGCGTCGCGAACGGCGTCCCCCCGGCCGCCGCCTGGGCCGCCAGGGCGCCGGACTGGGGCGTCTGCACCAGGCTCCGGCTGGTGGCCGGGCCGTACTGATCCACGAGCCAGCGCACGAACAGCCAGCCGGCGCCCCGCGACTCCAGGCTGCCCGGCGAGGCGTCGGTCACCAGCGGCGCGCCGCCCGGCGCGCGGAGGTAGTCGAAGGCGTTGAAGAAGTTGCCGATGAGGAACCGCGACGCCGTCGTGTCCATGCCGAGGCTGTCGTAGTACAGGCCGCCCAGCTCCTCGGCCAGGTGGCTCAGCGCCTCGTTCAGCCAGAGGATCTCGCCGGCGCCGCCGCGCACCAGCACCTTCTGGTTGAAGTTGATCATGTGCTGGAACTCGTGGATGAACGTCACCGGGATGATGCGCTTGACGAACGACACCGAGTAGGCGCAGCTCGCCGTGCCGCCGGGATCGGGCACCATGCCGTAGAAGATCTCGCCGTTGTTGTACTGCGCGGCGAACTGCGGCGCGAGGTCGGCGCCGAAGAAGAAACCGGTGATGAAGCTGGTGTTGCACTGCGGCCGCGCCACCAGGGCGTTGATCTGCTTCGACAGCAGCACGATCACCACGCCGTTGTTGTCGATGTCCGACTCGGCGCCGAAGTGGTCCACCGCCACCTGGTACAAGTCCCGGTCGAACTGCGTGCCGAGGTCGGCGAGATCGGACGTGGCGAACCCGCCGGAGGGCACGCTGTCGTCCAGGAAGATCGCCGCGTGCGTGCCCACGAAGCGGGCCGTGGCCGGCACGTTCCGCGTGCTGCTGCAATCCAGGTCGGCGCAGACCTTGAACGTGCGCCTGGCGCCGACCACCGGCGGGATCGGGGGCGTCCCGGGGGCCGGTGCCGGCCCGGCGCGCGCCGCGCCCGAGCGCGCCATCTCGGCCTCGCGGCGGCGCAGGCCGTGGTGGAACCGGAGCGCCACCGGCGCCTCGGCCCGGGCCAGCTGCGCCGAGGAGCCCGCGGCGCCCTGGGGCGTCTGGCCGCGCAGGACGAACGGGGAACTGAGGTCCGGCGTGGCGGTGGCCAGCTGCCCCACCACCAGGTACTCGGCCCCCGCCGCGTCGGCCGCCGGGAAGGCCAGCGCGCCCGCCACGTCGGCACCGGCAAGCACGGCGTAGGCGCCCGGCGCCAGGAGCACCGTGTCGCTGACCCGGACCGGGCCGGCAGGTTCCCTGCCGCCCCCGCCGCAGGCCGACACGACGCCCCCGAGGAGCACCGCCCGCGCCATCCTAACCGCAAGACCGCCAACGCGTTCCCGCACCAGGCCTCCGTGGGTGTCGGCCGAAGGCTCGTGCCCGATGGCCGGGGTTGTCAAGGACGCTCGTCACCCGATAGCTTGACCATACACCCATGCCGTTCGTTCATCTCCACACCCACTCCGAGTACTCGCTCCTCGACGGCGCCAATCGGATCCCGGATCTGATCGGCCGCATCAAGGACCTCGGGATGGACAGTCTCGCCATCACCGACCACGGCAACATCTTCGGCGCCTGGACCTTCCACGAGCAGGCCCGGGCCGCCGGCATCCGGCCGATCATCGGCTGCGAGGTCTACGTGGCCTTCGGCTCCCGCCACCTGCGGGAGAAGGCCCCCGACGCCCCGGCCAACTACGCCCACCTGGTCCTGCTGGCCCGCGACCGCCAGGGGTACCGGAACCTGGTCAAGCTGACGTCCATCGGCTTCACGGAAGGGTACTACCGCCGCCCCCGGGTGGACCACGAGACCCTGGAACGCCACGCCGAGGGCCTGGTGTGCCTCTCGGCCTGCCTGTCGGGCGAGGTGGCGCTGTGGCTGCGCCAGGGCAGCATGGAGCGGGCCCGGAACGCGGCCCGGTGGCACGCCGGCATCTTCGGCGACGGCAACTACTTCCTCGAGGTGCAGGACCACGGTATCGCCGACGAGCGCGTGGTGAAGGACGGCGTCTTCGCCCTGGCGCAGGAACTCGGCCTGGGCGTCGTGGCGACCAACGACGCCCACTACCTGCGCCGCGAGGACGCCCCGGCGCACGACGTCCTGCTGGCCATCGGCACCGGCAAGGACCTCAGCGACCCCAAGCGGTTCCGATTCGAGGGCACCGAGAGCTACGTCAAGACCGAGGCCGAGATGCGGCGCCTGTTCCCGGGCCGCGACGACCTGCTCGCCAACACCCAGGCCATCGCCGACCGCTGCGAGTTCGACTTCGAGAAGCGCTTCTTCCTGCCGGCCTTCCCGATGCCCGAGGGCGTCGCCTCGGAGGCCGACCTGCTGGTCCGGCAGGCCGAGGCGGGCGCCGCGGCGCGCTACGGCACGCCGCTCCCGCCGGCGGTGCGCGAGCGGCTCGACTACGAGCTCGGGGTCATCACCAGCGTCGGGTACGCCGGGTACTTCCTCATCGTGGCCGACTTCATCCGCTGGGCGCGGGACCGCGATATCCCCGTGGGGCCCGGCCGCGGGTCGGCGGCCGGCTCGATCGTCGCCTACGTCACCGGCATCACCAACGTCGACCCGCTGGCCTTCGACCTGCTGTTCGAGCGGTTCCTCAACCCCGAACGCATCTCCCTGCCCGACATCGACGTGGACTTCTGCGAGGAACGTCGCGGCGAGGTGATCGACTACGTGCGCGAGCGCTACGGCCGCGCCTCGGTCGGTCAGATCGTCACCTTCGGCACCCTCAAGGCCCGGGCGGCCGTGAAGGACGTGGCGCGCGTCCTCGGGATCACGCCGGGCGACGCCGACCGGCTCACCAAGCTCATCCCCAGCAACCCGGGCCAGCCCTACGTGCCGCTCAAGGAGGCCATCGGCATGGTGGCCGAGCTGCGCGAGGCCGTCGCCGGCAATCCGGCCTACCAGCAGCTGGTGCAGTACGCCTCGAGCATCGAGGGCATGGCCCGCCACCTGTCGGTGCACGCCGCCGGCGTGGTGATCGCGCCGGGCCCGCTGACCGACTACGTCCCGGTCTGCACCACGCCGGGCAAGGGCACCGGCGCCGGCGCCGCCGACGACGCCATCATCACCCAGTACGACATGGTGGGCCTCGAGAAGCTCGGCATGCTGAAGATGGACTTCCTCGGCCTGACGACGCTCACGGTCCTGCGCCGCGCGACCGACAGCATCCGGGAGCGCCACGGCATCGCCATCGACCTCGACACCCTGCCGCTCGACGACCCGGCCGTCTGGTCCATGCTCCAGGCGGGCCGGACGGCCGGGATCTTCCAGTTCGAGTCGTCGCTCGCCACCGACGCCCTGGTGCGGATGCGCTGCGACCGCTTCGACGACCTGGTCGCCACCAACGCCCTGGTGCGGCCGGGCCCGCTCGACTCCGGCATGCACCTGGTCTACATCCGCCGCAAGCGCGGCGACGAGCGGGTCAGCTACGCCCTGCCGGAACTGCAGGAGGTGCTCGAGCCGACCTTCGGCGTGATCGTGTACCAGGAACAGGTCATGCGCATCGCCAACGTGCTCGCCGGCTACTCGCTGTCCGAGGCCGACGTCCTGCGCAAGGCGGTCGGCAAGAAGAAGGCCGAGCTGATCCGCGAGGAACTCGGCAAGTTCGTCACCCGGGCCGTCGAGCGCGGGCACAAGCGCAAGGTCATCGAGGACCTGGCCGGCCAGATCGAGACCTTCGGCCGCTACGGCTTCAACAAGTCGCACTCCGTCGCCTACTCGCTCGTCGCCTACCAGACCGCCTGGCTCAAGGCCCACTATCCGGCCGAGTACATGGCGGCCCTGCTCTCGTGCGCCATCGGCGACACCAGGACCGTGGTCAAGTACATCGGCGCCTGCCGCGAGATGGGCATCGAGGTGCTGCCGCCCGACGTGAACGAGTCGGGCTGGCATTTCACCGTGGTCGGCGAGGGCCGGATCCGCTTCGGCCTGGGCGCGGTGCGGAACGTGGGCCGCGGCGCCGCCGACTCGATCCTCGGCGCGCGCGAGCGGGGAGGACCGCTGCGCGACCTGCACGACCTGGCCGCCCGGATCGACCTGCGGGTCTGCAACAAGCGCGTGCTCGAGGCCCTGGTGGCCTCCGGCGCCGCCGACGGCCTCGGCGGCCACCGGGCCCAGCTGTTCGCCGCGCTCGACACCGTGGTGGCGGAAGCCTCGCTGCGCCAGGCCGAGGCCGAAGCGGGCCAGACCAGCCTGTTCGGCGGCGCGAAGGCCGCCGAGCCGGCGACCCGCGCCCCCCTGCCGATGGTCCCCGAATGGTCCGAGGCCGAGCGGCTTGCGCGCGAGAAGGAACTGGTGGGATTCTTCGTCACCGGGCACCCGCTGGGACGCTTCGACACCGAGGCACGGCTGTTCGCCAGCCACACCACGGCGGACCTCGGCGTCTGGATGGAAGGGCCGCTCCAGGTGGCCGCGGTGGTCACGGCCGTCAAGCGGCAGACGGCCCGGCGCACCGGGGCCGAGTGGGCCCGGCTGACGCTGGAGGACTTCCACGGCTCGGCCGAGGTGCTGTGCTTCCCCGAAGCCTGGAAGAAGCTGGCGCGGGTGATCCAGCCCGACGGCGCCTACCTGGTCACCGGCGGCTACTCCCTGCGCGACCGGGGCGAGGAGGATGCGCCGTTCATCGTGGAGGACGCCATCCCCCTGACCGATCTGCGGACGGCCGGGCGCGTGGGGCTGGCGTTGCGCTGGCGGGCCGCCGACCGGCTCGACCCCGACGCCCTCACGGTGGCGGCCAAGCTCTGCGCGGCGCATCCGGGCCCGGCGCCGGTGCTGGTGGAGTGGAGCGACGACAACGGCGGCGGCACGGCGCGCTTCCGCGCCCGCGGCCTCGGCGTCTCGCTCGACGACGACCTGCTCTCGACCCTGCGCGACGTGCTGGGCGAGCGGGGCGTCGAACTCGTCAGAGCGGGGTGATATGGGCGCGTTCGCCCTCGAGTTCGAGAAACCCATCGCCGAGCTGGAGCGCCAGATCGAGGAGCTCCGCCGGCTGTCCACCCAGCGCGGGCTGGACGTCGGCCGGGAGATCGCGCCGCTGGAGGAGCGCCTCGCCGCCCTCCGCGCCGAGATCTACGCCAAGCTGACGCCCCTCCAGCGCGTCCAGGTGGCCCGCCATCCGCGCCGGCCCTACGCCCTGGACTACGTCGCCACGGTGTTCACCGACTTCATCGAACTGCACGGCGACCGCGCGTTCCGGGACGACCCGGCCATCGTGGGCGGCACCGCACGGCTGGGCGGCCGGCCGGTGGTCGTCATCGGCCAGCAGAAGGGCCGCGACACCAAGGAGAACCTCCGCCGCAACTTCGGGATGCCGCACCCGGAGGGCTACCGCAAGGCCCTGCGCCTCATGCGGCTGGCCGAGCGCTTCCACCTGCCGGTCGTGACCCTGATCGACACGCCGGGCGCCTACCCGGGCCTGGGTGCCGAGGAGCGCGGCCAGGCCGAGGCCATCGCGCGCAACCTGGAGGAGATGGCCGTCCTGCGCACGCCGCTCATCGCCGTCGTGATCGGCGAAGGGGGCTCCGGCGGCGCGCTCGCCCTCGGCGTCGCCGACCGCGTGCTCATGTTCGAGAACTCCGTCTACTCCGTCATCTCCCCCGAGGGGTGCGCCGCGATCCTGTGGAAGGACGCCAGCCAGCGTGAGCGGGCCGCCGAGGCGCTCAAGCTCACGGCGCCGGACCTGATCGAGCTCGGACTGATCGACGAGATCCTGGCCGAACCCGTGGGCGGCGCCCACACCGACCCCGACGCGGCCGCCGCCAGCCTGGCCGAGGCGCTGACCCGCCACCTCGCGACGCTCACCGCGCTCCCGGTGGACCAGCTCATCGCCCGGCGCGCCGAGAAGTTCCTCGCCATGGGGAAGTTCGAGGAGGCCTGACGTGCCCCAGCTGGTGGAAGTGCGCTTCAAGGGCAACCGCAAGGCCTACTTCGAGTGGTCCGAAAGCGAGCCGCTCCGCCTGGCCGAGCCGGTCATCGTCGAATCGGACCGTGGCGCCGACTTCGGCCTGGTCTCGGCGGTCGGCGCGGTGGCCCGGACCAAGTGCGAGCGCTGCCAGGGGTGCGCGCTCGGTGGCGACGCGCCCAAGGCCCGCGAACGGGACCGGGAGCGCGAGTCGTCCCGCCGGCCGCCCGAGCCCACGCGCCGCGTGATGCGCCGGGCCACCGCCGCCGACCGCCGGACCCACGACGACCTGCGGGGCCAGGAGGACGACGTGCGCCGCCGGGCCCGCGAGAAGAGCGCCCAGCTCGGCCTCGCCATGAAGGTCTCCGATGCCGAGTGGCAATGGGACCGGAACAAGCTGACCATCTACTTCACGGCCGAGCGGCGCGTGGACTTCCGCCAGCTGGTCCGCGACCTGGCCGCCGCCTTCCGCACCCGCATCGAACTGCGCCAGATCGGCGTCCGCGACGAGGCCGCCCGCATCGGCGGCATCGGCCGCTGCGGCCGCGAACTCTGCTCCGCCAGCTGGCTGCCCGAACTGCGGCCCATCGGCCTGCACGTCGCCAAGGACCAGCGCCTCTCGCTCAACCCGTCGCAGATCTCCGGGGCCTGCGGCCGTCTGCTGTGCTGCCTGCGCTACGAGCACGAGTTCTACCTCCAGAGCCGCAAGCGATTCCCCAAGGAGGGCAAGGTCCTCCAGACGTCCAGGGGGCTCGAGAAGGTCTGGTCCATCGACATCTTCCGGGACCAGGTCACCGTGCGCGCCGAGGACGGCACCAGCCGCATCGTGCCGCTCGCCGACCTCAAGGACGAGGTGGCGCGCGCGGCCGCCGCGGGCCCCGCCGTCCCCGCGCCGGCGACACCGGACGCTCCGGCCGGCCGCACCGCTCCGGCCGGCGACGGCCACGTCGTCCTCGACCGCGAGCTCTGGT
>CAZJZC010000050.1:0-15381 GCA_964550365.1 uncultured Gemmatimonadales bacterium
ACGCTGTAGACCGGCACCACGTTGGGATGCGACAGCCCGGCGACGGCCTGCGATTCGCGCTCGAACCGGGCCCGGGCCGCGGCATCGGCCGCGAGCTCCGGGGAGAGCACCTTGACGGCGACGGTCCGCCGCAGCGCCGGATCGCGCGCGACGTACACGGCGCCCATGCCGCCCTGTCCCAGCAGCCGCACCGGGACCAGGTGCGGCGCCAGCGCCGCCGTCAGGCGCGGATCGAGGTCGAGATCGGTGGGCGGCGTGGACGCGGGCTCGGCCATGGGCGAAGAGCATACGACAGGCACGCCGGCCCGTCCACCGGCGCACGTCTCCCCGTGACCGGTGGGCGGCGCGGGGGGGTCAGGGCAGGGGCCGTCCCGGCCGCCAGCCGGTCTGCTCGAGCCGCTCCATGAGCGCCAGCACGGCCTCGCGCTCCGCGTGGGTCGGCAGGAGGACCAGGTCGCCGGGGCGCGCCCAGGCCAGCGCGGCGCGCACGGCGCCCATCTCCGACTCGGCGTGCAGGAACTGGTCGGCCCGGACGCCGAGGGCGAGCAGTTCGTCCCGGATGATGCCGGTGGCCTCGCCGCTCCGCCGCCCGCGCCGGTAGCGCTCCATCTCCTTCAGGATCACGCAGTCGGGCCGCCACGGCCAGGTCTCGCGCGCCAGGCCCCGGATGGACTCGTCGTCGCGGTCGCCGGCCTGGCCCAGCACCACGCAGCGCCGCTCGGCGCTCATGGCCATGGCCGTCTCGATGAGCGCCCGCATGCCGTGCGGGTTGTGGGCGAAGTCCACGATGAACCGCGCGCCGCCGAAGTCCCACAGGTGACTGCGGCCCGGGTTGTCCTTCGGCGTGCCCCGGAAGCTGGTGAGCCCGGCCGCGATGGCCTCGCGGTGGATGCCGAGGGCCGAGGCGAGCAGGATGACGCCCAGCGCGTTGGCCACGTTGTAGCGGGCGGCGCCGCCCAGGGTGATGGGCACGTCGGCGGCGGCCGCGACGCGCGTGCGGCGCTCGCCCCGGGCGAACACCAGGTCGCCGCCCTCGAGGAAGGCCGCGGTGCCCCCGGCCGCCAGGTGCTCCTTCAGCAGGTGACTGCCGGCATCGAGCGAGAAGTAGCCGACGGCGGCGGTGATGCGCCCGGCGGCCCGCTCCAGCTCGTACTGCGCCACCAGCACGTCGTCGTCGGCGTTCAGCACCAGCCGCGGCGCCACCCGCCCCACCACCAGCTTGGTCTGCGCGATGCCGGCCAGGTCGCTGATGCCCCACTCCCCGAAATGGTCCTCGGCCACGTTGGTGACGATGGCCGCCGCGGCCCGCTCGAGGGCGAGCCCGCGGCGCAGGATGCCGCCGCGCGCGGTCTCGAGGACCGCCGTCTCCACCCGCGGGTCCCGCAGGACCGCGCGGGCGCCCATCGGCCCCGACCAGTCGCCCGCGTCCACCACCTCGTCGCCGATGACGATGTTGTCGGTGGAGCAGGTGCCGGGGGTCCGGCCCCAGGCCCGGACCACGGAGGCCATGAGGCGCACGGTGGTGGTCTTGCCGTTGGAGCCGGTCACCAGCGCGATGGGGACGTCGTGGACCCGCCGCCAGTTGACGGAGCGGGGGCTGGGCGCCTCGGGCCGGCGGCCCTTGAGGGCCAGCCAGGTCTGGGCGCCGGCGCCGCTGCCCACCGAGACGCCGGTATGGTCGACGGTGAAGGTGACGCCGCGCCGGCGGGCCGCGTCGCGCAGCACGGTCAGTGACGGACTGCGCTCGCGCGCCTGCTCGCCGGCGAGCCGCCGCGCGTCGTCCTCGAGCGGCGGATCGGCGCCGCCGCCGGCGACGGCCAGGGCCGCCTGCCAGGCCCACTCGTTGATCTCGGTGGCGGCGTAGAGCGCGTCCGGCGGCGCGGCGAGGAACAGCGAGGCGCCGCCGGGGAACCGGCGCGCGCGGATCCCGGCGTCGTCCCAGGCAAGGGCGGCGAGCATCCGGCGGAGCTGGCGCTCCCAGAGCGCGACCAGCCCGTCATCGCGCTCGCCCAGGGCGACGTCGATCACCGCGCCGCCGCCGTTGTACAGCAGGTTCACGCCCGGCAGGCGGCGCGAATCCCTGAGGGCGGGGAGGGTCAGTCGTCGTGCTCCCGGGCGAGCCGGACGCCGCGCTCGTCGCGGATGATGGCTTCGAGCAGGCCCACCTGCGGTTCGGGCACGTCGGGCAGGGGCGTGGCGCCCGACCCGCGCGGCGTCCGCGGGCTGGCGGGCAGGTCGGGCCGGAACTGCGCCACCTGGCTCCACGAGCGGCTGATCTGGTCGATGAAGCACAGCAGCAGGTCGCCGGGCCGGGCGAGGCGGAGCACCCGGTCGAGCGCGTCGACCTCGTCGGGCACCACGTCGATGTGGGCGGCCGGGATGCCGGCCGCCAGCAGGGCGTCGCGCAGGAGGGTCGGGACCTCGTCGTCGCCCCGGCCCCGCCGGTTGTCGTCGCGCTTGCAGACGTAGTGGTCGAACTCGAACCCCGCGGCGATGGTCGCGATGGCCCGGATGTCCTCGTCGCGCCGGTCGCCGGGGGCGGCCAGCAGGCACAGGCGCCGGCCTTCGACCTCGAGCCGGTCGGCGAGCTGGCACATGGCCTCGACCGCCGGCGCGTTGTGGCCGTAGTCGAGGATGACCTTGAAGGGGTGCTCGTTGTAGATGTTGCCGCGCCCGGGCGCCTGGAAGAAGCTGCTCTCGAAGCTCTGGAGCCCGTGGCGGATGTCCTCGAGCCGCACGCCCATGGCGAAGGCCATCGCCGCCGCGAACATGGCGTTCTGGACGTTGTGGGTCGCCTTGCCCTCGACCGTGGCCGGGATCAGGTGGGTCCACAGCAGGGGGATGTGGGCGCCCTTGTCGTAGATGGTGATCATCTGGCCGCCCATGCCCACCTCGAGCACCACGGCGCGCCCGCCGGCCCGGATGTGCTCGCGCACCAGCGAGTGCTGGGCGTTCATCGTGACGTAGCAGACGTGGGTGGCGTCGGTGTAGTCGGCCATGCGGAGCACGCGCGGGTCGTCGGCGTTGAGCACCGCCGTGTCGCGCGCGACCTCGATGATGACCCGCTTCACCGCCGCCAGGTCGTCGAGCGTGTTGACGCCCCGCAGGCCCAGGTGGTCCGACTGCACGTTGAGCACCGCCCCCACGTCCACGGCGCGCACGCCGAGGCCCGCGCGCAGCAGGCCGCCGCGCGCCACCTCGAGCACGGCGCAGTCGACGTGCGGGTCGGCCAGCACCATGCGGGCGGCCACCGGCCCGGTCATGTCGCCCGCCACGGTCCTCTGGCCGTCGATGTACACGCCGTCGGTGCTGGTCAGGCCCACGTGGCGCCCGGCCAGCTTGTGGATGTGGGCCAGCATCCGGGCCGTGGTGGTCTTGCCGTTGGTGCCGGTCACCGCCGCGATGGGGATCCGCGCCGGCGCGCCCGGCGGGAACAGCATGTCCATCACCGCGCCGGCGGCGTCGCGCGGCGTGCCCTCGGACGGCGCCAGGTGCATGCGGAAGCCGGGCGCCGCGTTGATCTCGCAGATCGCGCCGCCGTGCTCCTTGTAGCTGCGGGTGATGTCCTCGCAGAGGAAGTCCACGCCGCCGATGTCGAGGCCGATGGCCTTCACCGCGCGCACCGCCATCTCGACGTTGTCGGGATGCACGACGTCGGTCACGTCCTTCGCCGTGCCGCCGGTCGAGAGGTTGCCGGTGGCGCGCAGGTAGATCTTCTCGCCCCGGGCGGGCACCGTCTGGCGGGTGATGCCGCGCCGGGCCAGGAGCGTGTCGGCCTGGTGGTCGAACTCGATGCGCGTGAGCACCTTCTCGTGGCCGATGCCGCGCCGCGGGTCGCTGTTGACCACGGCGACCAGCTCCTCGATGGTGTGCACGCCGTCGCCCACCACGTGGCCCGGCTCCCGCAGGGACACGGCCACCAGCCGGCCGTCCACCACCAGCATGCGGTGGTCGAAGCCGGTGACGTACTGCTCGACGATGACCGAGCGGCTGTGCTGCTGGGCCACGTGGAACGCCTCGCGGACGCTCTCGGCGGTCTGCAGATGCAGGGAGACGCCGCGGCCGTGATTGGCGTTGTAGGGCTTCACCACGACCGGGAAGCCGATCCGTGCCGCCTCCTTGGCCGCCTCGTCCTCGCGGTGCACCAGCGCCTGGCGCGGCACCGGCAGGCCGAGGCCGGAGAGGATCTTGTTGGTCTCCTCCTTGTCGGAGGCCAGCTCGACCGCGATGTGCGGCGTGCGGCTGGTGATGGTCGCCTGGATGCGCTGCTGGTAGCGGCCGTGGCCGAACTGGACCAGCGAATACTGGTTGAGGCGCAGCCAGGGGATGCCGCGCTTCTCGGCGGCGTGGACCAGCGAGATGGTGCTGGGGCCCAGCGCGCGCCGCTGGGCGTACTTGATGAAGCTGTCGCGCTCGGCGCCCGGGTCGAAGGCGGCCGGCAGGCTGTCGGGCCGCAGTCCGGCCGGGAGGAAATGTTCGATGAGGTGCTGGGCGAGCCGGCCGGCCTCGAGGCCGACCTCGGCCTGTTCGTACTCGTAGACCACGTGATAGTGGCCGGGCGTGCCGGTGCCCCGGGTCTTGCCGAAGGTCACCTGTTCGCCGGCGGCGTTCTGGAGCTCGATGGCGACGTGCTCGAGCACGTGGCCGAGCCAGGTGCCCTCCTCCTCCTCGAGCCGGCGGAGGAAGCCGCCGGGCTCGCCGTACGAACAGCCATGCTCGGCCAGGCCGGGCAGGACCTCGAGCAGCGCGCCGATGAAGGACGGGCCGAGCCGCCGCGTGGGCCAGTCCTCGAGCGGGCCGAGGTCCACGTCAAGGCGGATGACGGGGAACAGGGCGTAGCTGCTCGGTCCGACGTAGACCGCCTTCTCCAGAACCCGCATCGGTGCCCCCTGGGTGCCGCCCGGCCGCCTAGCTCTTCAGGCTCCGCTCCGCCGCCGTCGCTTCGCGGGTGAGGAGGTTGTACCTAGCCCCGCGCGTGAGCAGATGCAAGCGGACGCCGATCAGGCTCACCGGGTCGCCCTTGGCGGCCTCGGCGATCGAGTCGAACTCGACGTCGTGGGCGTCCACCACGCTCACCGTGCCGCTGCCCTCGATCTCGATGACGTTCTCGGGGTCGATGAACGCCGCGGTGTCCTCGTCGAGCCCGAGCCCGATGGGATAGGGATTGTAGGCCAGCGCCGTCAGCAGCCGGCCGATGCGGTCGCGCTGGCGGAAGTGCTGGTCGATGATGACGCGCCGCGTCAGCCCGAGACCGGCGACCACCTGGACCGACCCGGCGCGCGGGGTGTGCCCCTCCTCGCCGAACGCGATCATGTGCTGGCAGAGGTACGCGGCGCCCGCCGACGTGCCGGCCACGTGCCGCCCGGCGGCGCACATGTGGCGGATGGCGGCGTCCACCGGCGTGCCGCCGAGCATGGTGGAGAGGCGCAGCTGGTTGCCGCCGGTCAGGAAGATGCCGTCGGCCCGCTCGAGCTCCTCGAGCAGGTCCGAGCGCTCGCAGTCGGCGCGCGAGGCGAACTCGACGGCGAAGGCCTCCCGCACGTCGAGGTCGCGGAACAGCTCGGCGTAGCGGTGTCCGGTGCCGGGCAGCTGGCTGGCCGTCGGGATGATGGCGATGCGGGCCCGCCGGCCGCCGCACAGCTTCGCGAACCGGCGCAGGATCTCCATGCCGCCGTTCTTGTCCTCGGCGCCGCCGATGGCGACGACATGACCGCGGCTGGCGCTGTCGTGCATCTCATGGAAGGGCCGGCTGCTCATCGGGCCGCCTCGAAGGCACCCAGCATGACCGGCCGGCCGTCCCGCACGTGCCATCGTCCCATCGCCATCACGTCGCTGATCCCTCCGTCGGAGTCCAGGACCACCAGGTCGGCGTCGGCGTCCACGGCGATGACCCCCTTGCGGTCGAGCCGCAGCAGCCGCGCCACGTTCACGGTGAAGGCCGGCAGCACGCGCTCGAGCGCCCAGCCGGAGTGCAGCAACGACTGCAAGGTGCGCGCCAGCGCGCCGGCACTGCCGACGTCGAACCGGCTCACCCGGCCGTCGTCGTCGAACGCGGGCAGGCAGCCGCCGGCATCGGAGCTGACGGTGATGCGCCCGGGCGGCAGGCCGGCATCCAGGTAGCGGCGCAGGGCCTCGGCGGCGTCCCACGCGTCCTCGCCGTCCGCGACCGGGAACGCCGTCACGTCGATGGTGCAGCCGCGTTCGGCGAGGGCGCAGGCCTCGTCGAACAGCGCCCGCCGGCGGTTGACGTGCGTCGGGTTGAAGACCCGCGCCGGCACCTCGGTGGTCTCGAGCGCCTGGCGCACCAGCTCGAGGCCCCGGCGCCCGTCGCCCAGGTGCAGGTGCACGATGCCGGCCTTGCCGCTCATCAGCCCGCCCACGTGGGCCTCGCCGGCGAGCCGCACCAGCTCGGCCAGCGTGGGCTGGCTCGAGCGGTGGTCGCTCAGCGCCACCTCGCCCACGCCGATGACGCGGTCCACCAGGGCGATGTCGCCGCGGACCGTGCCGGTGAGCGTCACGGGCGGCAGGTGGTACCCGCCGGTGTGGCACCAGGCACTGAGTCCCTGGTTCACGAGCCCGTTCACGGTCGCCACCAGCTCGGCCGTGGTGCGCGTGACGTCGTCGGTGCCCAGCAGGCCGACGACGGTGGTGATGCCGCCGCCGGTGAACCGGCTCAGCGGCACCGGCGGCACCCGCGTGTGCGCGCCGGCCTCGCCGCCGCCGCCGGTCACGTGGACGTGGCCGTCCACCAGCCCGGGAACGACCCGCCGGCCGCCCAGGTCGATCACGTCCGCGCCCAGGCGGCGCGGCAGGTCGGGCGCTTCGGCGCCGACCCACGCGATGCGGCCGCCCGCCACGAGCAGGTGCCGGCGGCCGAGCGGCGCGGGGTCGAACACCACTGCGTTCTGCAGGAGCGTGATCAGGTGACGCGGTCCTATCCTGAAGGGACGGCGTAAGTTAGCGGCGTGTTGCGGCCGTGGGTAGGTTTCGGGCATGGGAGGAACCCCCGCGTGATCGAGCAGGTCCTGGAGCTGGCGAAGCGGCGCGGCGCCGCGGCGGACGCCGTGCTGCGCGACACCGCCACCCTCACCCTGAAGTTCGAGGCCGGACGGCTGAAGGAGAGCGCCCTGGCGCAGGAGGCCGGGCTCAATCTCCGGGTGTTCGAGGGCGGCCGGGTCGGCGCGGCCGGGACCACGGACCTGGCCGGCGCGGACGACGTCGTGGCGCGCGCCTTCGCGTCGGCCGCGGAGGGCGAGGTCCTCGACGTCGCGCTCCCGCGCGCGGCGTCGCTGCCCGAGGCGGCGACGTGGGACGAACGGGCGGCCGGCCTCGACGTGGCGACGCTCGCCGGCATCGGCCGCGCGGTCGTCGACCGCCTGACCCGCCCGGGATGGCAGATCGGCGTCGCGGTCGAGCGGACCGTCGAGTCGTTCCGGTTCGCCAACAGCGCCGGCCAGGCCTACGAGTACCGCAGCTCCGCCGTCAGCGTCAGCGCCGACGTCACCAGGGTCGCGGGCGACGACGTCCTGATGGCGTACGACACCGCCGCGGCCACCGGCGTCCCGCCGGAGGACGAGCTGGTCGCGCTGACGCGGGGCATCGTGGCCAGGATCGAGCGCAGCGAACGCATCGTGACGTCCCCCGACGGACGCCTGCCCGTGCTGTTCACGCCGCACGGCAGCGCCTGCATCTTCCTGCCGGTCCGCCAGGCGTTGTCGGGCAAGACGGTGCTCCAGGGCGTGTCCCCGCTGGGCGGCCGGATCGGCGAGGCGGTGTTCCACGACGCCTTCTCGCTGGCGGACGACCCGCTCCTGGCGGGCCGGCTCTCGAGCCGCCCGGGTGACGACGAGGGCGTGCCGTCGGCGCGCCTGCCGCTGGTCGAGCGCGGCGTGGTGCGCGCCTTCGTCTACGATCTCGAGACGGCCGCCCGCGCCGGCGCCCGGTCGACGGGCCACGGGGCGCGGAGCACGTTCGGCAAACCCGGCATCTCGTTCTCGAACGTGGTGATCGAGGGCGGCCCGCTCGACGAGGCGGCGCTGCTGCGCGAGGTGGGCACCGGCCTGGTGGTGGACGAGCTGATCGGCGTGGGGCAGGGCAACACCGTCAGCGGCGCCTTCAGTCATCCGGTGGCGCTGGCCTGGCGTGTCGAGCGCGGGGAGTACGCCGGCCGGGTGAAGGATGCGGCGGTGGCCGGCAACGCGTACGAGCTGCTGCGCCGCATCCGGGCCGTGGGCAGCGAGGTCCGGTGGCTCGGCGGTTCGCGGCAGGTCCCGCCGATCGTGCTCGACGGCGTGAACGTGGCCCGGCGGTGAACGCCGGGTAGCCCCGCAGGCGCCGCCCCCCGGCGTCAGAGATGAACCTTCCCGCCCGTTCTCCGTACGATAGGGAAGGAGAGGAACCACCATCTTCGTGCCCGCTCGCCGATGGACCCCGCTGGCGCTGGCCCTGGCGGCCGGCGCCGCCAGCCTCGAGGCCCAGGACCTCGCCCCGGCGCGCGGCGGGTCCGTGGCGGGCACCGTCCTGGCCGCGGCGACCGGCGCGCCCCTGCCCGGAGCCGTCGTCGTGCTCGAGGCGTCCGCCGACGCCGCGCTGGTCACGCCGGCCGCGTCCGGCGGCGCCTTCCTGGGCCGCGCCCTCACCGCCGTCACCGACGCCGCCGGACGCTACCGGTTCACGGACCTGCCTCCGGGCGCCTACCGCCTGCTGGTCCGGCATCTCGGCTTCCACCCGGCGCTGGTGCACGTGGACCTGGCGCGGTCGGAGCCCTTCCGGGTCTCGGTGGCCCTGCTGGTGAATCCCATCCGCCTCGAACCGATGGACGCGCGCGCCATCACCGCCGAGCCCTATGCCCGGGCCCGGGGCGCGGCCGACGAGGCGCGTGTCGGCCGCCTGGATGCCGAGCAGTTCCGCGATGTGCGGTTCCTCGAGGGCGACGCGTCGGTGCTGACGCACGCCGACGTGGTCGAGGCGGTCACGCTCGGCG
Source organism: uncultured Gemmatimonadales bacterium (assembly GCA_964550365.1). Classification (GTDB taxonomy): domain Bacteria; phylum Gemmatimonadota; class Gemmatimonadetes; order Gemmatimonadales; family JACORV01; genus DASXPG01. Next base: position 8,984 of record CAZJZC010000050.1, read on the forward strand.
AGACCGATCTGTTCCGGGCCATCCAGCGGCTGCCGGGCGTCTCGGCGCGCGATGACTTCACCGCCGGCCTGTGGACCCGCGGCGCGCCGTGGGGTCAGACCCGGGTGTACTTCGACGGCCTGCCGCTCTTCAATCCGGTCCACGTCATCGGCGTGTTCAGCGGGGTCAACCCCGACGCGGTCGGCACCGCGAGCTTCCACCCGGGCGCGCGGTCCTCGGCGATCGGCGAAGGCGCGGCCGGGGTGCTGGACGTCGGATCGCGGCGGCCCACGCGGCCCGGCCTGCACGGCATGAGCGAGGTGTCGGTGGTGAGCGCCCGCGCCGCGGCCGACTGGGCATCGCCCTCGGGGCGGGTCGCCGCGATGGTGGCGGCGCGCCGTTCCTACCTGGACCTGCTCACGCGCTTCGCCGAGTCCCTCGGCGCCGACAGCGGCACCCACATCCCGTACGCGTTCTTCGACCTCACCGGGCGGTTCGACGCCGACCTCGGGCGCGGCGCGTCGCTCGAGGCGAGCGGCGTCTGGGCCCAGGACGACGTGCGCGGCGACGTGCGCGGACTGCTGCGGCAGACCACGGGGCGCTGGGGCAACCGGGCGGGGCGCGTCTCGCTGGCCGTGCCGCTCGGCGGCCTGCGTCTGCGTCAGACGGCGGGTCTCAGCGAGTTCACGGGCCGGCTGAACGCCGACCAGCTGGCGGCGACGCCGATCCGCGATGCGCCGATCCACGGCCCGACGCGGAACGGCCTGCGCGTGGTCACGGTGGCGCAGGAACTCGCGCCGGCCGAGGCCGGCGGCCGGCCCACCTGGGCGGCCGGGCTCCAGTACGTGCTCCAGCGGCAGGACTACCTGGGCCAGTACCCCCGCCCGTACCCGGTCGTGGTCCTGCCCGACCAGCTGGCGCTGAACGAGCGGCTGGGCCTGTTCGCGCTCTGGGCCGAACGGCGCGTCGGGCTCGGCCCCTCCGCCGCCCTCGAGGCTGGCCTCAGGGCGGAGACCCACGCGGCGGTGCGCAACGCGCCGGCGCTGACCCTGGCGCCGCGCCTCGCCGCGCGCGCCACGCCACCGGGCTCGCGCGTGACCGTCAGCGCCGCGGCCGCTCGTTCGTTCCAGTACACACAGGCGCTGGCGCCCGCCGGGCCCAGCGTGGGACCGGACCTCTACGTGACGGATGTATGGCTGCTGGCGAACGACACGATCCCTGCCGTGCGGGCCGACATCGCCACCCTGGGCGCGGAAGCGTGGCTGGGCGGCGGATGGACGGTCGCGCTGAACGGCTACCTGCGCCGCGCCACCGGCGTCGCGGTGCCCGAGCCCGCGCCGGGTCCGCTGAACAACCAGCGGCCCATCCTGGCCGTGGCCGAGAACCGGGCGCGCGGCCTGGAGCTGTCGGTGCGGCGCCTGGTGGGACGATGGACCGCCTCGGCCGCCTACACCCTGGCGCGGTCCGACCTGCGCGCGCGGTCGGCGTTCGTCGCCAATCCGGCCGTGTGGACGTACCCGTCTCCGGCGGACCGTCGCCACGCGGTCGACCTCACGCTGCTCGCGCGGCTGGGCGACGCCTGGCGCGTGGGCGGGGCGTTCACCGCGGCGAGCGGGGCGCCGTTCTCGCGGTTCCTGCTGGGCGTCGCCTCCTGCGACTCCCTGCTGCTGTGCGGCCCGGCCGACTCGGCGGCGCTGTCGATCGAACTGCCCAACGGCGCCCGCTCGCGCGGCTACGCCTCGCTGGACCTTCTGGTGGAATGGACCCGGCCGACGGGCCGGGTGCGCTGGGGCGCCTATCTCCAGGTGCGCAACGTGCTCGACCTGGTGAACCCGGTCACCTACACCGGCACGCTGGACCAGTGCGGCCGGCCCGACCCGCCGCTGCTGGTCGAGGTCCGGCCCGGCGTGTGCGACCGGTTCGACCGCGGCCTGCCCCGCCTGCCGCTGGCGGGCCTGCGGCTGACCTTCTGACCGCCGCGGACCTGGAGGCGCTGTATGCGCGCCATCGCGACGAGCTGTTCCGGTTCGCGGCGCGCTTCACGGGCGATGCCGACCTGGCCGAGGACGTGGTCCAGGACGTGTTCGTGCGGCTGGCCGAGCGCCCGCCCCGGCACGACGCATCCCTGCGCGGCTGGCTGTTCCGCGCGGCGACCACCGTCGCGCTGGACCACCTGCGTGGCGCGCGCCGCCGCCGCACGCTGGTGAGCGCGCGGCCGGCCGATGTGCCCATGGCGGCGGCGGCGCCCGACCCGATGGCCGCCGCCGAGCAGGCCGATCTGCGCCGGAAGGTCCGTGCCGCGCTGGCCGAGCTGAAGGACCGCGACCGCGCGGTGCTGCTGATGAGCGAGGAGGGGTTCACCCATCGCGAGATCGCCGACGCGGTGGGCACGACGACGAAGTCGGTCGGGACGATGATCGCGCGCGCGCTGGCGAAGCTCGCGCTGCGACTCGACCTCGACGCGGAGGATGTGACATGACCGCGACGTTCGACGATCCCGTGACCCGCCGCCGGGCCGCGCGGCTCTCCGGCCTGCTGGCCGTGGCGGACGCCGCGCCGCGCGATGTGCCGTTCCCCGCGGCGCGCATCACCGCGGCCCGGGCGGCCGCGGCGCGCGCGTCCGTGGTGCGCTGGCGCGTGGCCGCCGCGGCGGTGCTCGCCGCCGGCTCCCTCGCCCTCCCGCCGGTCCGGCTGGCGATCGCCGAGGCGGCTCAGCGCGTCTGGGCCCTGGTCGCGGAGCGGCCGGCCACGGCCGTGCCGCCGGCGCCGGCGCCGCCCCCCGTGCCGGATGGGCGGACCAGCGCGCTGACGTTCCCCTCGCCCGAGGAATCGTTCGTCCTGCGGATCGCGGTGCGCCAGGCGTCCGGCATCCTCACGGTCGAGACGGTCGAGTCCCCCGACGCCTCGGTCGCGGCATCGCGCGCCGGCGCCGAGTTCGTCGTCATGCCCGACGGCCTGCGCATCGTCAACGACCCGGCCGACAGCGCCGGCTACCTGCTGCGCCTGCCGGCCGGCCTCTCGCGCGTCACCGTGCTCGTCGGGCGCGAGGACGCCCGCGTCTTCCACCCCGGGTCGGGCACGCGCATCGCGCTGGACCTTGGCAGAACACGCGGCGCCGGCGCGTTGCAGCGGTGACCGGTTCACGACGGAGCCCACGATGAAGCGATCGATTCTCCTGGCCGCCCTCTGCGCCGCCGCCGCCGGCGCCTGCGGCGACGGCACCACCGGCGGCGGCGGACCCGCGCGCACCCGCGTCTATCTCACCGACGGCCCGTTCCCCTGGGGTGACATCGCCCGGGTCGACGTGTTCGTCCGGCGGATCGACGCCTCCCCCAGCCTGGACACCGCCAGCGGCGGCGCCGTCGACTGGACCACGGTGGCGAGCCCCGCCCGGGTCTTCAACCTGCTCGATCTCCAGCAGGGCACCACCGCACTGCTCGGCGAAGGCGACCTGCCGGCCGGCCGGTACCGGGCCGTGCGGGTCGTCATCAACACCGCGCTCTCCCGCGTGGTGCGCAACGACGGCAGCCTGGCACCGGTCCAGTGGCCCGTCGCGGGCGAGCTGGCCCTGCACGCCTACGTCGAGCACGCGCTCGATGTCCCGGCCGCCGGCGCCAGCATCGTCATCGATTTCGACGTGGGTCGCACCTTCCTCGAGGACGGCGCCGGCGGATTCGTCTTCATCCCGTGGATCCGCGCGGTGAACGAGTCGGCGACGGGCAGCGTGGCCGGCACGGTACGGGCCCATTCGATCGAAGGGGTGCTGGAGCCGTTCCCCGGCGCGCACATCATGGTGCTGCGCGACGACTCGACGGTGCCCCAGCTCGGCGCCCCCACGGTGATCATCGGCACCGGCCGCACCGACGCCCAGGGACGCTTCACCGTGGCCTACCTGACGGCCGGCCAGTACCGGGTCGTCGCCGAGGATCCGGCCTACCGGACGCTGCGTGCCGGCTCGGATCGGGTGAGCGTGACGGCCGGCGCACGCCGGGTCGTGGACCTGGTGATGCGTCCGGACACCGGCACCGGAGGCGGCGTCGATACCACCGGAGGCGGGGGCGGGGGCGGCGGGGGCACGCCGACCGGACCGGTGGCCTCGATCACCATCTCCCCGCCGACGCAGTCCGTCGCCGTGGGGGACAGCGTGCCGATCCTGGCGATCACCAAGAACGCCCAGGACGAGGTCCTGTGGGACCGCACGGTGACCTGGAGCGTGAGCGATACCACCCGCGCCCGGGTCCACGCGACCTACGGCAACTGGCTGGTCCTGAGGGCGCTGGCCCCGGGTTCGGTGACCGTGACCGCGACGAGCGAGGGCCGGAGCGCGAGCGGCGCGGTGGTGGTGCGCTAGCGCGCCCGGGCGCCGACGTCCACGACGGCGAAGGCCCCGGCAACCGCCGGGGCCTTCGTCTCGTTCGCGGGCCGGGCGTGGCGGCGCTACCGCCCTCCGAGCACGCTCAGGTAGTCGGCGCCCTGCGCCATGTGCTGGTACAGCCCGGTCAGCGTGTCCGGCGCGCCCACGAGCCAGCGGCACCGCGCATCGCCGCGCGAACGGCACTCGACCTCCATGACGGCCAGCGCCGCGTCGCCCATGCGGCTCATGAAGTCGGCCAGCAGGCCCGCGGTGAAATAGCAGCCCGGGTACTGGAGCGCGCCGTCGGTCTGGGCCTCGGCCCAGTCGGTGGAATCGAACGCGACGGCCGCGTCGCCCACGGGGCCGACCGCGACCGTCCCCCACCCCAGGGACGAGAAGAACTGCGACAGCACCTCGGCCAGGCGGGGCACGGCAAGCTCGCCCGGCTGTTCGACGTTGGCGTGCCCGGGCAGCCAGGCGCAGAACGCGCGGTACGTGCCCTCGCCGGCGGCGTAGCCGGCCTCCTGAAGGGCCTGGGCGCCGGCGCGATCACGGAGAGCGTGGAAGACCTTGGGCGAGACGGCGACGAGTCCGGACGCGGACAGGGAGATGTCTGGCATACGGGCGAGAATCTAGGGACCGGGCCGGGCGATGTCCAATGGGGTGATGAGGGTGGGGGTGGGTGATGGGGGTGGGTGATGGGTGAGATGTGAGAGGTGATGGGTGCCGCCACCCCACTACCTCACCACCACCTCGTCCGCGAATACCCAGCTGGGCCGGCCGGCACCCGAGTGCCAGGCGGGCAGGGGGCCCGGGTTGGCCGCGGCCACCCTCACGAACCGGGCCTGGGAGCCGCGCGCCAGCGCGACGGCCAGGCGCAGGGTCAGCGGCTCGAGCCGCTCGGCGGGGATCTCGTGGGTCGCTTCGCCGGCCGGCCGCCACGTGGTGCCGTCGTCCGACAGTGCCACGGTCATGCCGCGGGGCAGGAGGATCCACGAGCGGGTGTTCTGCAGGAACGAGGCTTCGACGGTCGTCACCGGCATGACGCTGCCCAGGTCCACGACGGCCTCGACGTCCGGCCCCTGCCAGCCCTGCCACAGCCCATCGCCGAACTCGATCGAGCCGGCCAGGCCGTCGGTCAGCGTGCGCGCGCCGGTGCCCGGGTACCGGGCGGCGGGCGGGGTGGCGAGCGCGACCGGCCGGCCGCGGGCCAGGTGCGCCGTGAACGCGAGGCGGCGGACCTCGAGCATGGGTCGGTCGCCGACGAACGCCCGCGCGACGACGGTGCCGCTGTCGAACGAGACCGTGTCGCTGTAGACCGGCGCGCCGGGGCCCGGGTCGGTGCCGTCCCTCGTGTAGCGGACCACCACCTCCGGCACGCCGGCGCGCACGGCGAACGAGGCGCGGCCGGTCGCCGAGTCGACCACGACGCGCCAGCGCAGCACGTCGCGGTCCTCCGGGCCCGGCACCACGCCGGCGGCCCGCAGGCGCGGATAGTGGTCGGCGTCGAGCCGCCGCTGGAAGCCGGCGAAGTCGCGCGGCCCGCTGGTCCACAGCGCCTCGGCGAGCGCCAGCAGGCGCGGGAAGGCCATGAGGTCGAGGTTGGCGCTGTTGATCCGTTCGGACCAGAGCGGCGCCTCGCCGCCCAGGACGTGGCGCGCGGCGGACGCGGGCAGGCCGGGCGGCATGGGATCGAAGCCGTACACGCGGGCCAGCGACTGGCCGGACTGCGGATAGTCGAGGTAGACGTGGCTGGTGGGCGAGGCGATGACGTCCTGGCCGCGCCGCGCGGTGCTGTCGGCGTGCGCCATGTCGCGCCAGACCTGGACCAGGACCCCCGGCGGCAGGCCGCCCTCGGTGATCTCGTCCCAGCCGATGAGCCGCCGCCCCCTCGATGCCAGGTGGCCGGCGATGCGCCGGGTGAACCAGCTCTGGAGCTCGTCCTCGTTCGCCAGGCCTTCGCGCCGCATCAGCGCCTGGCACTCGGCGCAGGCGCGCCAGCGGTCCCTGGGCACCTCGTCGCCGCCGATGTGCACGTAGCGCGCCGGGAACAGCGACACGACCT
>CAZJZC010000051.1:0-15345 GCA_964550365.1 uncultured Gemmatimonadales bacterium
GGCCGCCTCGGGGCGGCCGCTGCCGCCGGGCACGGCGCACCCCCTGCGCGGCGGCGCCGCGCGGCTGGTGACGAACATGGAGGAGAGCCTCGGCGTCCCGACGGCGACCAGCTTCCGGGACGTGCCGACGGCCCAACTCGACGCGCGCCGCAAGGCGCTCAACGCCGCCCTGGCGCCCCGCAAGATCTCCTACACCCATCTCATCGCCTGGGCCCTGGTCCAGGCGGCCCGGCAATACCCGGTCATGACGCACGCCTTCGCCCGGGTGGACGACGTGCCCACGCGGTTCGTCCCCGACGGCATCGCGCTGGGTCTCGCGGTCGACGTGGAGAAGAAGGACGGCTCGCGTACGCTCACCGTGCCGGTCATCAAGGGCGCCGACGCCATGGACTTCGCGGCGTTCCACGCCGCCTACGAGTCGCTGGTGGAGCGGGCCCGGGCGAACGCGCTGGGCCCCGACGACTACCGCGGCGCGACGATGACCCTGACCAATCCCGGCACCCTGGGCACGGTCGGCTCGGTCCCGCGGCTGATGGCCGGTCAGGGGTGCATCATCGCCACCGGCGCGATCCGCGACGTGGGCGGTACCCGCGTCATGACGCTGACCAGCACCTACGACCACCGCATCATCCAGGGCGCCGAGTCGGGCCTGTTCCTCGCCCGCGTGGAGTCTCTGCTCGCGGGCGACGAGGGATTCTACGAGGCGGTGTTCGCGGCGATGGGTCTGGCCCCGGGCGCTGCGCCGGCGACGGTCCGCCCGGTCGCCACGGCGCCCGTCGCGGCGCCGGGCACGGCGCCGGGGACGGGCGCGGCGGGTACCGTGGACGAGTACCGATCCGTGGCGGCGGCGATGGCCCTGGTCCGCGCCCACCGGCTCCACGGCCACGCACTCGCCCAGCTCGACCCGCTCGGCACGCCGCCGCCCGGCGACCCGGCCTGCGACGCGGACCGGCTCGGCATGACGCCCGAGATCATGGCGCGCATCCCGGCCGAGGTGCTGCGGGTGTTCGTGCCCGGCGCCACCATGGCCGACGTGCTGCCGGCCCTCCGCGCCGTGTACTGCGGCACCATCGCCTACGAGTTCGAGCACATCGCCAGCCACGACGAGCGCGTCTGGCTGCGCCAGCTGGTGGAGACCGGCGGCCATCGCGACCCGCTGAGCGCCGACGAGAAGAAGAAGCTGCTCGGCCGGCTCACCGCCGTCGACGCCCTGGAGCGGTTCCTCCACAAGGCCTACCTCGGCCAGAAGCGGTTCTCCATCGAGGGGCTCGACTCGGCGGTCCCCATGCTCGACCTGGTGGTCGAGCTGGCCGGCGAGGCCGGCGCCCGCGACGTGGTGATCGGCATGGCGCACCGCGGCCGGCTCAACGTGCTGGCGCACGTGGTCAACCTCCCCTACGAGACCATCCTCGGCGAGTTCGAGGGACACGGCGCGGGCGGCGAGATGCGGCCCGAGGGCGGCACCGGCGACGTGAAGTACCATCACGGCGCCGAAGGGTCGTTCGAGACCCCGTCGGGCCGCCGGGTGACCGTGACACTGGTGCCGAACCCCAGCCATCTCGAGGCGGTGAACCCGGTGGTGGAGGGCCGTGCCCGGGCGGAGCAGACCCGGCGGGACGGTCCCGAGGCGACCCACGACACCACCGCCGCCATCCCGGTGCTGCTGCACGGCGACGCGGCGTTCAGCGGCCAGGGTGTCGTGGCCGAGACGTTCAACCTGGCGCGGCTCAAGGGCTACACCACGGGCGGCACCATCCACGTCATCACCAACAACCAGATCGGCTTCACAACCGACCCGCGCGAAGGCCGCTCCACCGACTACGCCAGCGACCTGGCCAAGGGGTTCGACGCGCCCATCGTGCACGTCAACGCCGACGACCCCGAGGCCTGCATGGCGGCGGTGCGCCTGGCGATGGCCTACCGGGCGCGGTGGCACGGCGACGTGGTGATCGACCTGGTCGGCTACCGGCGCTGGGGCCACAACGAGGGCGACGAGCCGGCCTACACCCAGCCGGTGGCGTACGAGAAGATCCGGGCCCAGCCCACGGCCAGGCAGCGGTACGCGGCCCGGCTCGCGGCCGAGGGTGTGCTCGAGGCGTCGGCCGCCGACGCGCTGGCCGATGCGGCGTACCAGCGGCTCGCCGACGCGCAGGCGTCGGTCAAGCGGCGGTTGCAGGGCGCGGCGCACGAGGAGCCGCGCCGCGTCGGCCAGCGCGAGGGCGACGAACCGACGACGGCGGTGCCGGCGGCCCGGCTGGGCGCGCTGAACGACGCCCTGCTCGCGGTGCCGTCGGGCTTCACGGTCCACCCCAAGCTGAGGAAGCAGCTCGAGCGGCGGCGCGAGACCATCGGGCCCGGCGGCGGCATCGAGTGGGCCCACGCCGAGTCGCTGGCCTACGCCTCGCTCATCGCCGAGGGCGTCCCGGTCCGGCTGACGGGGCAGGACGTCGAGCGGGGCACCTTCAGCCAGCGCCACCTGGTCCTGCACGACGCGGCGGACGGGCGGCGCTGGGCCCCGATCCAGCATCTTCCGGACGCACGCGTGCCGTTCGAGCTGCACAACAGCCCGCTGTCGGAGTATGCCTGCCTGGGCTTCGAGTACGGCTACGCGGCGGCGGCGCCCGACGCGCTGGTGCTGTGGGAAGCGCAGTTCGGCGACTTCGCCAACGGCGCCGAGGTGATCGTGGACCAGTTCATGATCGCCGGCCTGGCGAAGTGGGGCATCACCTCGCGGCTGACGCTGCTGCTGCCGCACGGCTACGAGGGCCAGGGGCCCGAGCACTCCAGCGCCCGCATCGAGCGGTTCGTGGCGCTGGGCGCCGAGGGGAACATCCGGGTGGCCAACTGCTCCACGCCGGCGCAGTACTTCCATCTCCTGCGGCGCCAGGCCCTGCATCCGGCGATGCGCCCGCTGGTGGTGATGACGCCCAAGTCACTGCTCCGCCTCCCGGCGGCCACGTCGCACGTCGACGAGCTGACCGGCGGCCGGTTCGAGCCGGTGCTCGACGACGATGCCGCCCTGGACCGGCGCGCCGCCGTGACGCGACTGGTGCTGTGCAGCGGGAAGCTCTACTACGAGCTGGCGGCCGCCCGCCAGGCCGGCGCCGCCGTGGCGATCGGCCGCATCGAACTGCTGTATCCGTTCCCGTCCGCCGAGGTCGCCGCGCTCATCGGCCGCTACCCGGCGCTGACGGACATCGTCTGGGCCCAGGAAGAGCCCTACAACATGGGGGCGCGCAAGTTCCTCATGCCCGACCTGGTCGAGCTGGCCGGCGCCGGCGTGCGGGTCCGCGAGGTGGCGCGGCCGGAGCGGGCCAGTCCGGCCGAGGGCTACCCGGCGGCGCATGCCGCCGAGCAGGCGCGCATCGTGAAGGAAGCGCTGGAGGGCTGATCAGCGGGGTGCGATGCGGTACAGCCTGCCGCTGGCGCCATATTCGATGACGTACAGCTCGCCCCGGGCGTCCTCGCCGAACGACGAGATGAAGCTGCCCGGCCGCAGGGCGGGCCAGTCGGCGTGGTCGATGGCGACGCCGTTCACCATCCGGAAGCTCCGGACCCAGCCGGCACAGTAGTCGGCGTAGAAGTAGTGACCGGCCAGCGCGCGCAGGCGGGCGCCCCGGTAGACGTAGCCGCCGGTCACCGAGCAGCCGTCGGCGTGCGGGTACTCGTGCGCCGGCAGGGTCAGCCCGGCCGTCGAGCAGGCCGGCTCGTAGCACGCCGTTCCTTCCATCCGCCGCCAGCCGTAATTGCGGCCGCCGGCGCCGGCCGGCTCGACGTCGATCTCCTCCAGCCGGCCCTGGCCGACGTCGCCGAGATAGAGCGTGCCCGTCAGGCGGTCGAAGCTGTAGCGCCATGGGTTGCGCAGTCCCGAGGACCAGATCTCGGGCCGCACGCCCGGCTGACCGACGAACGGATTGGTCGCCGGCACGGTGTAGGGCCCGGAACCGCTGACGTCGATCCGGAGCATCTTGCCCAGCCAGGTGGTCATCGTCTGGGCGTTGTTCTGGGGGTCGCCGCCCGAGCCGCCGTCGCCCAGGCCGATGTACAGGTAGCCGTCGGCGCCGAAGGCGAGGTGGCCGCCGTTGTGGTTGGAGAACGGCTGGGTCTGCGACAGGACCTCGACGGCGCTGGTGAGGTCCGGCACCTCGGGGTCGGCCGTGGCCCGGTAGCGCACCACGCGGCTGGTGCCCGCGGCCCGGTCGGTGTAGCTGACGTAGAACCGGCGCGTGGTGGCGAACTGCGGGTCGAACGCCAGGCCGAGCAGGCCCTGCTCGCCGCAGCAGGAGATGAGCGCCGAGACGTCCAGGAAGGGCGCGGCCAGCAGGGTGTCGTTGCGCACGATGCGGATGCGGCCGGTCTGTTCCACGACGTACAGGCGCGCGACGTCGCCGGGCGGCGCGGTGACGAACACCGGCAGCTCGAGCCCGGCGGCGACGAGCTGGAGGGCGGGCACCGCCGCCGTGCCCGTCGTGTCGCCGCCGCCGGGATCGTCGGGCCCGGCGGGCGCGGGCCGCCCGCCGCAGGCGGCGGCGAGCGCCAGCGTCGTCAGCAGCGCCGCTGTGACAGCGGCGCGAGCCGTGCGTATCATTCCGGGTCCTTCTACCAGGCGAACGATGCGACCTCCCATGGAACGGAAGCACGTGGCGATCCTGGCGGCCGTGATGGCCGTCACCGTGGCCTGCGCCGGTTCGGCGCGCGGGCGCCCGCCGGCCGGCGGGGCGCCGGTGCCGACCGCCGTGGTGCTGATCTCGATCGACGGCTTCGGCGCCGGGTACTTCGACCGGCTGCCGACGCCCAACCTGCACCGGATCGCGGCCGCGGGCGTGCGCGCCCGCTGGATGCTCCCGGCGTTCCCCACCCAGACCTTCCCGAACCACTACACCATCGCCACGGGACTGCTCCCTGCCAACCACGGCATCGTGAGCAATACCTTCATCGACCCCGCCGACGGCGCCCGGTTCCGCTACAGCGACACGGCGTCGGCGCTGCAGCCGCGGTGGTGGCTGGGCGAACCCGTGTGGGTCACGGCCGAACGCCAGGGACGCCGCGCGGCCGCGTTCTTCTGGCCGGGGACCGACGTGGCGATCGGCGGCGTGCTGCCCTCGCGCTGGAAGCACTACCAGGACGACTTCCCCAACCTGGCCCGGGTCGACTCGGTGCTCGACTGGCTCTCGCTCCCGGCGGCCGAGCGGCCGTCGCTGGTCACCCTCTACTTCAGCACCGTGGATCACGCCGGCCACGATGACGGGCCGGACTCGCCGGGGCTCGCGGCCGCCGTGGCCGAGATCGACGGGGCCCTCGGCCGCCTGCTCGCCGGTCTCGAGCGCCGCGGACTGTCGGACCGGGTCAACCTGGTGGTGGTCTCCGACCACGGCATGGCGCCGATCAGCCGCGAACGCGCCATGGTCCTGGACGACTACCTCGACCGCAACAGCGTCAACGCGCTCGGCCTGGGTGAGTTCATCTCGATCATCCCGCGGGACGGCGATGCCGGCCGGGTGCTGGGTGCCCTGGCGGGCGCGCCGCACCTGAGGCTCTACGCCAGGGATTCGGTGCCGGCCCGCTGGCGTTACCGCGGCTCACCGCGCATCTCGCCTCTCGTCGGCGTCGCCGACGAGGGCTGGATCCTCACGACCCGCGCCTCGCTGACCAGCGCGCGCCGACCGCTCGCCGGCGGGCACGGGTTCGACAACGCCGACAGCACCATGCGGGCCCTGTTCGTGGCGTCCGGGCCGGCCTTCCGGCAGGGTCTCGTGGTCGAGCCGTTCCAGAACATCCACGTCTACGAACTGCTGTGCCGGGTGCTCGGGCTTCGGCCGGCGCCGAACGACGGGAGTCTCGACAGCGTGAGGGTACTGCTGAGGTGATGGGGGTGCGGGTGGGTGAGAGGGGCAGGGGTGGGGAGAGGTGATGGGTGATGAGTGATGGGGGCACCCGGGCCACCCACCGCTCGATCGTGCGTCCATCCTCCTCCTTGACGCCCCCGGGTTTGGGGGGCACAATCCCGCCCGTCACCTCACCCGGGAGTCCGCATGGATTTCGTCGGCCAGCTGTGGATGCCGATGCTGGTGGCCACCGTCCTCTGCTTCATCGCCTCCTCGGTGATCTGGACGGTCGCCCCGCATCACAAGACCGAGTGGAAGGGCCTGTCCAACCAGGACGAGGTCATCGCCGCGGCGCGCAAAGGCGACCCGGCCCCAGGCTCCTACATGGTCCCCTGGGCCGACCGAAAGGACAAGGCCGCGTTCGAGAGCGCGATGAAGCAGTTCGCCGAGGGTCCCGCGTGGGTGATGCTGGTCTACCCCAGGGGACCGATGAGCATGGGCAAGCAGCTGGTCCAGCAGACCATCTTCTTCCTGGTGACGAGCTTCTTCGTGGCCTATGTGGCCCACCACGCCCTGGCGAGCGGGGCCTCGTACCTGCGCGTCTTCCAGGTCGTCGGCGCGACCACCTTCATGACCCACGCCCTCGGCGCCGTGCCGGAGTCCATCTGGTTCGCCCGTCCGTGGCGCAACACCTGGATGCAGGCCGTCGATGCGCTGATCTACGCCGGGCTGACGGCCGGCGCGTTCGGCTGGCTCTGGCCCGGCTGACGCATGCGTGACCGATGGTCCGGGGGGCTCGGCCATGGGCCGGGCCCCCCGGCGCCGTTCGGCGCTAGGACGGCAGGGCCAGCAGGGTCTTGCGGTGCAGGAAGCTGTCCTCGTCGCCGATGAGCACGCCCTCCACCAGCCGGTCCAGTCCGCCCCACCCGTCCAGCTGCACCAGCAACCGCCGCGGCTCGCCGATGCCGTAGGGCCCCGCTCCGACGGAGTCGTCGAACACCACGTCCACCAGGTAGGACCCGCCGGGGGGCACCGCGCGCTCGAGGGGCGCGGCGGTCCCGCCGCTCAGCCGCGCCAGTGCCGCCTCCGCCTCAGGGACGCGCTCGGCCGGCTGCGCACCCGCGAACAGCGCGACGTGGAGGCCGTGGGGCCGCAGGCTGGCGCGGACGGCGTCGCTCGAGATGCGCAGGGTGACCACGACGAACCGGCCGGCCGGCCGCAGGGTGCCGATGGTGTCCAGGGTGCGGACGCCCGCGATCGCGGCCCCGAGATGGCAGTCGAGGTAGAAGCCGCAGAAGCGCTTGGTCTCGCCGGGCGCGAGGACGCGCTCGCGGCTGGTGAGCGAGACCGCCACCAGGCCGGCGCCGTAGAGCGCGCCCCAGCCGGCGGCGCCGGAGAGCAGTCCGATGGCGAGGGTCCGGCGGCCGCGGAGCAGGGCGACCAGGGCGCCCAGGGTGACTCCGCCCAGGCCGAGGATCGTGGCGGCGAGCAGCAGCACGGACATGCGTGGTCCTCCTCGGGCTCAGCCGGCGGCCTTGAGGCGGCCGAACCGGCGTTCGCGGGTCTGGTAGTCGTCGATGGCGGCCGCCAGGTCGGCGGCGGTCCACTCCGGCCACATCTTGCGGCTGAACATCAGCTCGGCGTAGGCGCACTCCCAGAGCATGAAGTCGGACAGTCGCTGTTCGTCGCCGGTGCGGATGAGCAGGTCCACGTCCCGCGCCGGCCCGTCGGCGTGCATCGCCTCGCCGAGCAGCCAGGCGAAGCGGTCGCGGTCGAGCGGCGCGCCCGTGGCGGCGCGGGTGCGCATGGCGGCCAGCACGATGGCGTCGCGCGCCGAGTAGTCGATGCCGAGCCGGAGGTGCAGCGTCCCGCCGCCGGCCGTGGCGCGCTCGGCGCCTTCGATGGCGTGCACCAGGCCGCCGGGCAGGCGGTCGCGCCGGCCCACCACGGTGAGGCGCACGCCCTGCTCGGCCAGCCGCGTGGTCTCGCGGCGCAGGTACCGCTCGAACAGGGCCAGCAGGGCGGTGACCTCGGTGATGGGCCGGTGCCAGTTGTCGGCCGAGAAGGCATAGAGCGTCAGCATGCCGACGCCGAGGGCCGGCGCGCCCTCGACGACACGCCGCACCGCCTCGGCGCCGGCGCGGTGCCCGCTGGCCCGCGGCCGGCCGAGGGCCGTGGCCCAGCGGCCGTTGCCGTCCATGATGATGCCGACGTGCAGTGTGCTTTGTATCACAAAGTTGCACTCCAAATAAAAAGGGGCCCGGGCGCTCAGCCTTCGCGGGTCGCCCGGATCAGCGCTTCCATGTGGTCGAGATAGCGTTCGAGGGCCCGGCGGCCGGCCGCGGTGAGGCGGTACTCGGTGCGGGGCAGGCGGCCGTCGAAGGACTTGGTGCAGCTCACGTACTCGGCGTCCTCGAGCTTGCGGGCGTGCACCGAGAGGTTGCCGTCGGTGGCCTTCATCAGGCGCTTGAGGTCGTTGAAGCTGAGCGTGTCGTTGACGGCCAGGGCGCTGAGGATGCCCAGCCGCACGCGCTCGTGGATGAGCCGGTCGAGGGTCAGCGAGGCGCTGGCGCCCTTCCCCTTCTCGGTCCGGAGGCCGCCACGCGGCTCGGCGGCGGCGCCGCGGCCCCGCTCGGACGGCATGGCATTGCTCTTAGCCACCGTGCCTCCTGGCGATGATGGTCCCGAAGACGATGTGCAGTCCGCCGAAGCCGAGTGCCAGCAGGGGGTCCTGCCAGGCCGCCGGTGCGAGCAGGGCCGCCACGCCGGTGAGCAGGAAGCAGCTGCCCATGACCGGCACGATCCGCACGCTGTGCGCGCCGCCGGTCACCACGCCGGCCCCGTAGCAGAGCAGCCAGACCGCCGGCAGCAGTCCCGCCTGCCCCTGTCGGTACAGCGCCGCGGTCAGGACCGCGCCCACCAGCACGGGCGGCAGGTAGGCGAGGGCGAAGCGGCGGCCGGGCGCCGCCATCAGCGGCGTGCTGGCCCGCCGGGCCTTGCGCCACATGGTCAGCGCGCCCAGGGTCGCGCCCAGGGCCGCCTCGGTGAGCCAGACCTTGAGCCACAGCCCCTCGGTGGGCTGGATGGCCGCCAGCGCCGCCGCCCCCAGGGCGGTCACGCCCATCAGCACGCCGCCCCACCCGGGGACGGCCGTGAACGAGCCGGCGTTCTCCATGGTCTCCCGGATGAACCGGAGGTTGTCCATGGCGCGCGCCGAGAGATCGGGCGCGTCGGGGACGACGGAGCGGAGCGGGGCGCCGGAGGCCATCGGCGGGGATGATAGGCGGTCGGCGTGGGGTTGTCAAGTACTTTGTATCACAAAGGTACGCGGGTCCCGGCGGCGGTCTCCGCCCGTCGCGTGAAACCGGCGTGAAGCCCGGGTGAGGAGACCGGAGGCCGGCGGGAGGCCGTTTCCAATGGCGGGGGACGCGGTCTCGCGCGTACCTTTAGGGCCGATGCCGATCCCCGTTCCGCTTCGACTCCAGGACCCATGACCTCCATTTCCGTCGCAGTCCCCAGGGAGACCGCGCCCGGCGAACAGCGGGTGGCGCTCGTGCCCGATGCGGCCGGGCGCCTCGTGAAGGCCGGCTTCACCGTCACCGTCGAACGCGGCGCCGGCGCGGCGGCGTTCTGCCCCGATGAGGCCTACCAGGCCGCGGGCGCGCGGCTGGCCGACGCGGCCACCGTCTGCGCGGGCGCCCAGGTGGTGCTCCGGGTCCGGCCGCCGAGCCCGGCCGAGGCCGCCCTGGTGGCCGAGGGCGCGGTGCTCATCGCCTTCCTCCAGCCCGTGCGGGACGCCGAGGTGCTCGCCATCCTGCACCAGCGCCGGGTCACGGTGCTCTCGATGGACCGGGTGCCGCGGACCACCAAGGCGCAGAGCATGGACGCCCTCAGCTCCCAGGCCGGCGTGGCCGGCTACGAGGCGGTGCTGATCGGGGCCGGCGCCCTGCCGAAGTTCCTGCCCATGCTGGTGACGGCGGCGGGCACACTGGCGCCGTCCACGGTGCTGGTCCTTGGCGCCGGCGTGGCGGGCCTCCAGGCCATCGCCACGGCGCGGCGGCTGGGCGCCAACGTGCGCGCCTACGACGTGCGGCCCGAGGTGAAGGAGGAGGTCGAGTCGCTCGGCGCCACGTTCGTGGCGGCCGAGGCGGTGGCGGCCGACGCGCGCGCCGACCAGGGCTACGCGAAGGAACTGGGCGAGGAACAGCAGCGGCGGCAGGAGGCGGCGCTGGCGAAGCACGTGGCCGAGGCCGACCTGGTGATCACCACGGCCCAGATCCCGGGCCGGCCGGCGCCCCGGATCATCAGCGAGGCCATGGTGGCCTCGATGAAGCCGGGCGCGGTGGTCGTGGACCTCGCGGCCGAGTCGGGCGGCAACTGCGCCGGGTCCCGGCCGGGCGAGACGGTGGTGCAGGGCGGGGTGACCATCATCGGGCCGGCCAACGTGGCCAGCCGCATGCCGCTGCACGCCAGCCAGATGTACGCCCGCAACGTGAGCACGGTGCTGCAGTACATCGTCAAGGACGGGGCGATCGTGATGGACGCGGAGGATGTCATCGTGAAGGCCATGCGGGTCGTGCCCGAGGGAGGCCGCTGATGGCCGCCCTCATCTCCGGCATCGTGGTGTTCGTGCTGGCCATGCTGCTCGGCGTCGAGCTCATCAAGAAGGTGCCGACGCTGCTGCACACGCCGCTCACCTCGGGCTCCAACGCCATCAGCGGCATCACGGTGATCGGCGCCATCTACGTCGCCGGCACCGGCGCCACCGGCGTGGCGCGCGTCCTCGGCGTCATCGCCGTGGCGATGGCCATGATCAACATCGTCGGCGGCTACCTGGTGACCGACCGCATGCTCGAGATGTTCAAGAAGAAGGACGCCAGCTGATGGCCGCGATCGTGGACCTGCTGTACCTCGTGGCGGCCGTGATGTTCGTGGTCGGCCTCAAGTGGCTGGCCTCCCCCGCGCGGGCACGGCGCGGCAACATGCTCTCCAGCCTGGGCATGATCATCGCCGTCGTGGCGACCTTCATCGGCCAGTCGTTCGACCTGATGCCGATCGTCATCGGCGCCCTGGTGGGCGCCGGCATCGGCCTGTGGATGGCGCGGACCGTGCCGATGACGGGCATGCCCCAGATGGTCGGCCTGCTCAACGGGTTCGGCGGCGGCGCCTCGCTGCTGGTGGCCGCCGGCGAGTTCGAGCGGCTGGTGGACCCGTCGGTGCCCTTCCACGCCGAGACGGCCGTCACGATCTACGCCACCACGCTGATCGGCGGGGTGACCCTGGCCGGATCGGTGGTGGCGGCCGGCAAGCTCCAGGAGATCATCTCCGGCCGGCCGATCCTGTTCCGCGGTCAGCACCTGCTGAACGCCCTGCTGGCCCTGGGCGCCCTGACGCTGGCCGTGATGCTGACGATCCAGCCCGAACAGCCGACGCTGTTCTGGGCCCTCATCGGCGTGGCGCTGGTGCTCGGCATCACGCTGGTGATCCCCATCGGCGGCGCCGACATGCCGGTGGTGATCACCCTGCTCAACAGCTACTCGGGCATCGCGGCGGCCATGGCCGGGTTCGTGATCCGCAACGACGGGCTGATCATCACCGGCGCCCTGGTCGGCGCGTCGGGTCTCATCCTCACGCAGATCATGTGCAAGGCCATGAACCGCTCGCTCGCGAACGTGCTGTTCGGCGGCTTCGGGGCCACGGCGGGCCCGGTGGGCGAGCGGGAGAAGGCGCTGGCGGCCCGCGGCGTGCGGCAGGTCTCGGCCGAGGACGCGGCGGCCCTGCTGTGCTATTCGCAGTCGGTGATGATCGTGCCGGGCTACGGGCTGGCGGTGGCCCAGGGTCAGCACCAGGTCCACGAACTCGCCACCATGCTCGAGAAGCGCGGCGTGAAGGTCCAGTACGCCATCCACCCGGTCGCGGGCCGCATGCCCGGGCACATGAACGTCCTGCTGGCCGAGGCCAACGTGCCCTATCCGGCCCTGCTCGACATGGAGAACGCCAACCCCGAGCTCGACCGGGCCGACGTGGCGCTGGTCATCGGCGCCAACGACGTGGTCAACCCGGCGGCCCGCAACAACCCGCAGAGCCCGATCTACGGCATGCCGATCCTCGATGTCGACAAGGCCAAGCAGGTCATCGTGATGAAGCGCGGCATGAACCCGGGCTTCGCCGGCATCGAGAACGAGCTGTTCTACAACCAGCGCACCAGCATGCTGTTCGGCGACGCCAAGAAGAGCCTGACGGCCCTCATCAACGAAGCCCGCACCGTCGAGTGACCCCATGACCCGACGCCTGTTCATCCTCGCCGCGGCGCTGGCGCCGCTGTCGACCGCGACCGCCCAGCAGGCGCCGCGGCCGGCGCTCGACTCCGCCCGCCTCACCATCGACCGCATCTACGGCGGCGGAGGCGAGTTCGCCCCCGGCAGTTTCGGCCCGGCACGCTGGCTGGCCGGCGGCGCGGCCTACACCACGCTGGAGCGGGTGCCGGCCCCCGGCAGGGGCCGCGACATCGTGCGCTACGACGCCGCGACCGGCGCGCGCGAGGTGCTGGTCGCCGCCGCGCGGCTGGTCCCGCCGGGCGACTCGGCCCCCCTGGCCATCGAGAACTACGCCTGGTCGGCCGACATGAGCCGCCTGCTGATCTACACCAACTCCCAGCCGGTCTGGCGCACCAACGACCGCGGCGACTACTGGGTCTACGACATGGCGGGCGGCCGCCTGCGCCGCCTGGGCGGCCCGACCGCGGCGCCGAGCACGCTGATGTTCGCCAAGTTCTCCCCCGACGGCGGGCGGGTCGGCTACGTGCGCGAGCGCAACATCTACGTGGAGGACCTGGCCACCGGCCGCATCACCCAGCTGACGCGCGACGGGTCGTCCATCCGCGCCAACGGCTCGTTCGACTGGGTCTACGAGGAGGAACTGGGCCTGCACGACGGCTGGCGCTGGAGCCCCGACGGACGGTCCATCGCCTACTGGCAGCTCGACATCGACGGCGTGCGCGACTTCGCCCTGCTGAACACCACGGACTCGCTCTACGCGTTCCTGAACCCGGTGCAGTACCCCAAGGCGGGCGAGCGCAACAGCGCCGGCCGCGCCGGCGTCGTCAGCGCCGCCGGCGGGCCGACGCGCTGGTTCGCCATCCCGGGCGACCCGCGCGAGCACTACATCGCGCGCATGGAATGGACGCCGCCCTCGGCCGGCGCCCGCGCCGGCCGGCTCGTCATCCAGCACCTGAACCGCCTGCAGGACACCCTGCGCGTGCTGCTGGCCGACCCGCGCACCGGGCAGGTGACCACGCTGTTCACCGAGAGCGATCCGGGCGCCTGGGTGGAGCAGTTCGACGGCCTGCGGCTCCTCAACGCCGGAGCCGACGTGCTGTGGCAGAGCGACCGCAGCGGCTGGGACCACCTGTGGCTGGTGGGCGCCGACGGCGCGGCGCGCCCGGTTACGCGCGGCGCCTGGGACGTCATCAGCGTCGTCGGCAGCGACACCGCCGGCGGCTGGGCCTACTTCATCGCCTCACCCGACAACCCGACCCAGCGCTACCTCTACCGCGCCCGGCTCGACGGTACCGGCGAGAGCGAACGGCTCACGCCCCGGGACCAGCCGGGCACCCACAGCTACAACCCGGCCCCCGGCTTCGGCTTCGCGTTCCACACCTACTCGCGCTTCGGTCAGCCGCCGGTGCAGGAACTGGTGAGCCTGCCCGACCACCGCGTGATCCGCACGCTGGTCGACAACGCCGTCCTGCGCCGCCGGGTCGGCAATCTCCGCCTGGGCGCCTCGGAGTTCTTCCAGGTTGACGTCGGCGAGGGGGTGCGGCTCAACGGCTGGATGATCCGGCCGCCCGACTTCGACCCCGCGCGCCGCTACCCGGTGCTGTTCTACGTGTACGGCGGTCCGGGCTCGCAGACCGTGGTCGACAGCTGGGGCGGCGCGACCTGGCTGTGGCACCAGATGCTGGCCCAGCGCGGCTACATCGTGGCCAGCGTCGACAACCGCGGCACCGGCGCGCGAGGCCGCGAGTTCCGCAAGATCATCTACGGTCAGATGGGCGTGGTGGAGACCCGGGACCAGGCCGCCGCGGCGCGGGCCATCGGCCGGTGGCCGTTCGTGGATTCCACCCGGCTGGGCATCTGGGGCTGGAGCTACGGCGGCTTCATGTCGCTCAACGGCATCACCCAGGCCCCCGACGTGTACGCCGCCGCCATCGCGGTGGCGCCGGTGACGCACTGGAAGTACTACGACACCATCTACACCGAGCGCTACAACGGCCTGCCCCAGCGGAACCGCGAGGGCTACGATCGCGGCTCGCCCCTGACCTACGCCGCCAACCTCCGCGGGCACCTGCTGATGGTCCACGGCACCGGCGACGACAACGTGCACTACCAGAACACCGAGGCGATGATCAACGCGCTGGTGGCCGCCAACCGACCGTTCCAGATCATGGCCTATCCCAACCGCAATCACGGCATCACGGGCGGCAACACCACCCGCCACCTGCGGGAGCTGCTGACCCGCTTCCTCGAGGAGCGCCTGCCGCCCGGACCGGCGGCGGCCCCGGGTACCCGGCCGGCATCGGACTGACGAGGGGCTGGCCGGGCCGGCGGGGGCGCGGCACCCCGGGGCCGCCGCTCCCCGGCGCGGCTCCTGCCCGCCGGCACGCGTCGGCCGGCAGCCGCCTGCAACTCCCCCCGTCCCGCTCCGTAGTGTCCCCCGAAGGCCGTCCGTCACTTCGGGAGGAGTCGTTCCATGTTGCGACCCATCGGGATGCTCGCCGCCGCCGGCTTCGTCGGCGTGCTGCTCTACAAGCTGCTGTGGCTGCTGATGCTCCCACTGCTCGGCATGTTCATCGGCCTGGTGCTCACCGTGCTGAAGGTGCTCCTCATCGTCGGCCTGGTCTGGGCGGCCATGCGTCTGTTCCAGAAGATCACGGAGCGCCCGGCGGAAGGCTGAGCGCTCGCGGGGCCGGGCGGCGCGCCGTGCGTTGCGGCCGCTCCGGCCCGGCATCTTCTGACCACGCGCCGCCCGCGTTAGGTTATCCGGCGTGAAGGACAAGAACATCGCCTACCTGCTCTGGGCGGGGTGCTTCGTCGGCGCCTGCGGCCTTCAGCGCATCTACAGCGGCAAGCTCGGCTCGGGCCTGCTGTACCTCTTCACGTTCGGTCTGCTCGGCATCGGCCAGTTCGTCGACCTGTTCCTCATCCCGGGGATGGTGCGTGACGCCAACGCGCGCCTGGCGCTCGACGGCGTCGACCCGGCCATGGTCCTCGCGGCCGGCGGCGGGCGCGCCCTCCTGGGCGCCAGGCGCATCCCGCGCACGACCGAGGAGTTCCAGGTCGCGCTGGTCCAGGCGGCCGAGAAGCACGGCGGCAAGGTGACCATGGCCGAGGCCGTCGCGGAGACGGGACGGTCGTTCAAGGACGTGAAGGACCAGCTCGACGGCATGGCGGTGAACGGCTACATCGAGATGGACAGCAACGACGAGGGGCAGGTCTTCTACCGCTTCCCGGGCCTGGGC
>CAZJZC010000052.1:0-15196 GCA_964550365.1 uncultured Gemmatimonadales bacterium
GCCGTGGAGTTCCTCGGCCGGGTGAGCGAGGAGCGCAAGCGCGAGCTGTACCGGCGCGCCTGGGCCGTGGTGATGCCGTCCCTGAAGGAAGGGTGGGGCATCACCAACATCGAGGCGGCGGCCTGCGCCACGCCGGTCGTCGCGGCCGACAACTCGGCGCTGCGCGAGTCGGTCCGCCACGGCGAGACCGGGTACCTGGTGCCGACGGGCGACGTCGGCGCCTGGGCGCAGGCCCTCGGGCGCCTGGCGTCCGACGCCGCCGAACGGGAGCGCCTTTCGCGCGGCGCGCGGGCGTTCGCCGGGACGTTCAGCTGGGAGCGCGCCGCGCAGGAGACCGCGATCCATCTCGATGCCGTGGCGGCCGGCTGGCCGCGCGGCCAGGAGGCTTGACCATGCGGGTGACCATCACCGCCCGACGCGATGCCATTCCCGACATGCTGAAGGACCGTGCCGTCGCGCTGCTGCGCCGGCTGGGCGAGCGTGCCCACCGGCCGACGAGCGCGCAGCTCACGTTCGACGCGCACGGAGCCCGCATCAGCTGCGAGGCGGTCATCAAGGCGGCGCGCGGCGCGGTGCACGTCGCCAGTGCCGAGGCCGCCGATCAGCGGACCGCGCTCGACCGGGTGGCGCAGAAGCTGCGTCGCCAGCTCGACAAGGCGGAGCGCCCGGCGCGCGCGAAGCGCCGGACGGCGGCCCGCTGATCGTCCGCGACCTCATCGCCCGGAAGGGCGAGCGCCTCATGCTCGAGGTACTGACGGGCGAGGCGGGTCTCGACCGCGAGATCCCGTCGGGAGAAGCCTCGAGCCCGGGCCTGGTGCTGGCCGGCTACACCGCCCGGTTCGCGCCGGGACGGGTGTTCGTCCTGGGGGAGACCGAGGTGACCTATCTGGCGGCGCTGGACCCGGCCGCCCGGCGCACGTCGCTCGAGACGCTGTTCTCGTTCGAGCTGCCGGTGCTGTTCATCACCAAGGCCCAGGAGGTCCCCGAGCCGCTGCTCGAGCTGGCGCGCGCGCGCGGCGTCGCGGTCGTGCGCACGCGGCTCAAGACCGCCGAGTTCTACCATCGCATCAAGCCGTTCCTGGAGGACGCCTTCGCGCCGGCCGCGCAGCTGCACGGCAGCCTGGCCGACGTCTACGGCGTCGGCCTGCTGTTCATGGGCCGCTCCGGGATCGGCAAGAGCGAGTGCGTCCTCGACCTGGTCGAGCGCGGCCACCGGCTGGTGGCCGACGACCTGGTGATGGTGCGCCGGCTCGGCCACGACATCCTGATCGGCCGGGGGCACCCCAACGCGGCGCACTACATGGAGATCCGCGGCGTCGGGCTGATCGACGTCAAGGCGCTGTTCGGGGTGCGCGCGGTCCGGATGCAGAAGCGCATCGAGGTCGTGGTCCAGCTCGAGGACTGGGACAGCGAGACCCCGTATGACCGCACCGGCCTGGACGCCGAGGAGACCCTGATCCTCGACGTCCCGCTCGAGCGCGTGCGGGTGCCGCTCAACCCGGGCAAGAACATCACGGTGATCTCGGAGGTGGTCGCGATGCGGCACCTCCTCAAGTACAGCGGCGTGGATTCCGCCAAGGAGTTCAACGACCAGCTGATCCAGCGCATGCAGGTCAAGGGCCGCCGGGCGACGCGCGAGTACCTCGAGGAGGACTATGAGTGAGCGCCTGGCCGGCATCGTGCTGGCGCACGCCCAGGTGGCGCAGGCGCTGGTGAGCGCGGTGCAGGCGATCGCGGGCGACGAGCACGGGCTCACGCCGGTCTCGAACGAGGGCTGCGACCGGCAGGCCATCGTGGAGCGCCTGTCGGCCGCGCTGGACGGGCGTCCGGCGCTGGTCTTCACCGACATGGCGGGCGGCTCGTGCGCCTTCGGCGCGGCGGCCTTCGCGCGGACCCACCCGGAGGTCCGCGTGGTGACGGGCGTGAACCTGGCGATGCTGCTCGACTTCGCCTTCCACCGCGACCAGACCCTCGCGGCGGCGGCCGAGCGCGCCGTGGCCACCGGCCGCGGCGCGGTGGCGACCGCGCCGCCGGGGCGCGGCGCGTGAGCATCGACCTGGTCCGCATCGACGACCGCCTGATCCACGGGCAGGTGGTGGTCGGCTGGGGCCAGACCATCGGCGCGGGCTTCATCGTCCTGGTGGACGACGACGTGCGTGCCAGCGAGTGGGAGCAGGAGCTCTACCGCATGGGCGTGCCGCCGGCGGTCGACGTCCGGTTCGCCGGCGTGGACGAGGCGGCGGAGGCCATCGGCGCGTGGCAGGCCGACCCGCGGCGGGGCATCCTGCTCACGGGTGACGTGGCGACGATGGTGCGCCTGGTCGCGGCGTCCGACGGCGCGCTGACGGCGGTCAATGTCGGCGGCATCCACTACCGGGAAGGCCGGCGCGAGCACCTGCGCTACGTCTACCTCACCGACGAGGAGGCCGAGGCCCTCCAGCGGCTCGGCGCCTCCGGCGTCGACGTCAGCGCCCAGGACGTTCCCACCGGGACCCGCATCCCCCTCGCCGAGCTGCTGGCATGAGCCTGGTCGAGATCGTCGCGGTCGTCGCCCTGGGCACGCTGGTCGGCCTCGACCTTGCCAGCGTCCCGCAGGCCATGATCGCGCGGCCGCTGGTGTCGGGGTTCATCGGCGGCCTGGTCGTCGGCAACCCGTTGCCGGG
The DNA here is from genome assembly GCA_964550365.1 of uncultured Gemmatimonadales bacterium. Classification (GTDB taxonomy): domain Bacteria; phylum Gemmatimonadota; class Gemmatimonadetes; order Gemmatimonadales; family JACORV01; genus DASXPG01. The sequence goes on from CAZJZC010000052.1 coordinate 2,664, forward strand.
CCTGGCCCTGGGCGCCCTGTGCGAGCTGTTCGCGCTCGAGACGCTGCCGGTCGGCGCGGCACGCTATCCCGACTGGGGGCCGGGCACGCTGGCCGTGGGCGCCCTGGCGGGCGCGCACCAGCAGGGCATGCTGGCCTCCGGCTTCCTCGGGCTGGCGCTGGTCGCCGTCGTCGCGGCGCTGGCCGGCGGACAGCTGATCCACGTGGTGCGCCGGCGGAACGTCGCCGCGACCGTGCGGCTGCGCGCGCGCCTCGAGGCCGGCGATCCGGCGGCCGTGCGCGCCATCCAGCGGTCCGGGCTGCTGGCCGACGGCATGCGCGCGCTGGGCCTGACGGCCCTGACCCTGGGCGCGGGCGACCTGATCTCGACGCTGTTCGCGCGACAGTGGGGCGGTTCCCAGCGCGTGGCCCTGATCGCCCTCGCGGCGACCAGCATCGGCGTGGCGCTGAGCTCCGGGTCCAGGCTGGCGGGTCCGGGCCGCCGGTCGCTGTGGTTCGCGGGCGGCCTGGGCACCGGCACGGCGCTGGTGGCGGTGCTGTGGTTCCGGTAGCCCCCCGGCGGCCGATGCCGCGGTTCCTGCAGGTGTTCCTGCGGCTGTTCACGATCCAGGCCTCGTGGAACTACGAGCGGATGCAGGGCGTCGGATTCGGCAACGCGGCGGAGCCGGCACTGCGGGAACTGGAGGGCGGCCCCGGCGGCGAACGGTACCGCGCGGCGCTGGCGCGCCAGGCGCGGTTCTTCAACTCGCACCCGTACGTGGCCGGCCTGGCCGTGGGCGCCTCGGTGCGCGCCGAGTTCGACGGCGAGACCCCCGAGCGGATCGAGCGGCTGCGCGCCACCCTCGGCGCGCCGCTCGGTTCGCTGGGCGACCGGCTCATCTGGGCCTCGTGGCTGCCGGCCTGCGCCGCCGCGGGCATCGTCCTGGTCGCCCTCGGCGCGCGCGCCTGGGCGGTGCTCGCCTTCCTGGTGCTCTACAACGTCGTGCACGTGGCGCTGCGCTGGTGGTCGCTGCGCTCCGGCTGGATGCTGGGCATGTCGGTGGCGTCCGCCTTCCAGTCGCCCGGCCTGCGGATCGCCGGCGCCCTCGCCGGACCGGTGGCCGGCCTGGCGGTCGGCCTCATGCTCCCGTTCGCCTTCGGCTGGCAGCTGCGCGGCGCGGACACGTGGACCATCGCGGCCGCCGGCGTGGGCGCCGTCGGGTTCGGCGTCGTGGCGCGCGTGGTCGCGGCGCGCATCTCGGGGGCCGCCCTGGCGGCGCTGGTGCTGGGGGCGACCTGGCTGGCGGGACTGCTATGGGCCTGATCGAGTCGCGGGTCCCGGTGGTGAACCCGCTGGGGCTGCACGCACGCCCCTCGGCCGAGTTCGTCAAGACGGCCTCGCGCTTCCGGTCGCAGGTGACGGTCGCCAAGGACGGGCTCGAGGTGAACGGCAAGAGCATCATGGGCATGATGATGCTGGCCGCCGAGTGCGGCAGCTCGCTGGCGATCCGCGCCGAGGGCGACGACGCCGAGGCGGCGATCGCGGCGCTGACGGCGCTGGTCGCCGCCGGATTCGGGGAGTCCTGATGCCGCATCGCACGCTCCAGGGGACCCCGGTCTCCCCCGGCGTGGCGGTCGGGCCCGCGCTGGTGGTGCGCTGGGAGGTCCCGGCCGTCGAGGACCGGGCGATCACGCCCGGGGAGGTCGAGGGCGAAGTGGCGCGCCTCAAGGAGGCGCTGGCCTTCGCCAAGGAGGGCCTGCTCGGCGTGCGGGCGGCGGCGGCCGAGCGCGCCGGCCCGGAGGAGGCGCGGATCTTCGACGCGCAGCTGCTGATCCTCGAGGACCCGGACCTGGCGCAGAGCGTCGAACGGCTCATCCGGGACAACCACTTCACGGCCGAGCGCGCGTTCGCGCTCAAGATGATGGAATGGCGCGGCCTGTGGTCCACCCAGGGCAGCACCCTGCTGCGCGACCGGCTGATCGACCTGTCGGACATCGAGATCCGGGTGCTGACGCGTCTGCTCGGCGTGGACGAGCCGGAGGTCGTGCGGGGCCACGACGGCCCCGTCGTGCTCGTCGCGCGCGACCTGACGCCGTCGCTGACCGTCCAGCTCGACCGCGCGGCCGTGCTGGCGATCGCCTGCGAGCAGGGGACACGGACGTCGCACGCGGCGATCCTGGCGTCGTCGATCGGCATCCCGGCGGTGGTCGGTCTGCGGGACGTGCTGGCGCGGGTCGAGACCGGGGAGATGGTGGTGCTCGACGGCTGGGCCGGCACCCTGCAGGTGCGGCCCGACCCGTCGGACGTGGCCGAGGCGCGCTCGCGCGACGAGCGCCGCAGCCGCATGCGGGCCGAGCTCCAGCAGGGCGTCGCCCTGCCGGCGGTGACCGCCGACGGCGCGGCGATGACGCTACGGGCGAACATCGACCTGCCGGAGGAGGTCGACGCGGCCGTCCGGGGCGGCGCGGACGGCGTCGGGCTGATGCGCACGGAGTTCCTGGTGGTCGGGCGGGGGCGCATGCCGACCGAGGACGAACAGACGGCGCTCTACGCCCGCATGGGCGCCGCCTTCGGCGGCCGTGACGTCGTCATCCGTACCTTCGACATCGGCGGTGACAAGTTCCCCGCCGACTTCAAGGCGCGGAGCGAGGCGAACCCGTTCCTGGGCTGGCGCGCCATCCGCGTGTGCCTCGATCAGCCGGAGGTGTTCCGGCCCCAGGTGCGCGCCATCCTGCGGGCGGCCGCCGACGCGCCCCTGCGCCTGATGATCCCGCTGGTCACCACGGTGGCGGAGGTCGAGGCGACGCGGGCGATGGTCGCCGAGGAGGCCGACGCGCTCCGCCGGGCCGGCATCGGCGCGGCGGCGGCGGTCCCGGTCGGCGTCATGGTGGAGACCCCGGCGGCGGTGCTCATCGCCGACCAGCTCGCGCGGGTCTCCGACTTCCTGTCGGTGGGGACCAATGACCTGGTGCAGTACACGCTGGCCGTCGACCGGGGGAACGCGCGGCTGGCCGACCGCTTCGAGCCGCTCCACCCGGCCGTGCTCCGCTCGCTGGACATGGTCCGACGCGCGGGCGCCGCGGCCGGTGTCGAGGTCTCGGTCTGCGGCGGCATGGCCTCCGATCCGGTCGCGGTGTTCGTGCTGATCGCCCTGGGCTACCGGACGCTCTCGGTGGCGGCACCGAGCCTGCCGCTGGTGCGGTGGCTGGCGCGCCAGATCGACGCGGCCGAGGCGGCGGCGGCGGTGCCGCGGCTGCTGGCGGCCAGCGGCGGCGCCGAGGCGCTGCGCGAGGCGCGCCAGGCGCTGGCCGCCCGCGTCGATCTGAAGCTGATCGATCCCGGCCGCTGATGTTGCCCCGCCCCCCGGGGGGCGGCTACTTTCCGCCACACACGCCCGCTTCAGGAGCTATTCCGTGTCCCAGCAGCGCCGCTGGCTCTTCACGTCGGAATCCGTGACGGAAGGCCACCCCGACAAGATCGCCGACCAGATCTCCGACGCCGTGCTCGACGCCATCGTGGCGCGTGACCCGAAGGCCCGGGTCGCCTGCGAGACGTTCGTGACCACCGGCATGGCGCTGGTCGGGGGCGAGATCACCACCGACACCTACGTGCCGATCCCCGACATCGTCCGCGGCCAGCTGCATGCGATCGGATACACCGACGCCTCCTGGGGCATCGGCGCGGACACCTGTGCGGTGCTGAGCACCATCGACAAGCAGTCGCCCGACATCGCCGCGGGCGTGGACACGGGCGGCGCCGGCGACCAGGGCATGATGTTCGGCTACGCGACCGACGAGACGCCCGAGATGATGCCGCTGCCGATCCAGCTGGCGCACGATCTCACGCGGCGGCTCGCCGAGGTCCGCAAGACGGGCGAGCTGGCGTGGGTGCGGCCCGACGGCAAGTCCCAGGTGACGATCGAGTACCTGGGCGACAAGCCGCAGCGGGTCACCACGGTGGTGGTCTCGACCCAGCACGCGCCGATGCCGCATGCCGAGATCGAGCGGGCCATCATCGCCCACGTGGTGAAGCCGGTCCTGGGCGCCTGGATCAAGGGCGGTGAGCCGGCCTACCACATCAACCCCACGGGGAACTTCGTCGTGGGCGGGCCGCAGGGCGACGCCGGTCTCACCGGTCGCAAGATCATCGTGGACACCTACGGCGGCTTCGCCCGCCACGGCGGCGGCGCCTTCAGCGGCAAGGACCCCACCAAGGTGGACCGTTCGGCCGCCTATGCGGCGCGCTGGGTGGCCAAGAACGTGGTGGCCGCCGGGCTGGCCCGCCGCTGCGAGGTCCAGCTGGCCTATGCCATCGGCGTGGTGCAGCCCGTGTCGGTGCTGGTGCAGACCTTCGGGACCAACACCATCGACGAGGAGGTCATCGAGCGCGCGGTGCGGGAGCAGTTCGACCTCTCGCCTCGCGGCATCATCGACGCGCTCGAGCTGCGCAACCCGATCTATCGCGCGACGGCGGCCTACGGCCACTTCGGCCGCAAGCCCGAGCGGCGGAAGGTCGAGGGTCGGGTCGAGGGCGAGCAGCGGGAAGTGGAGTTCTTCACCTGGGAGCGCACCGACCGGTCGGCCGAGCTGCGCGAGACCGCGAACCGGCTCGCCGGGTCGAAGGCCGGCGCCGGCCGCTGAGGCCGCGAGTGGGCGGACCGGCGGCCGTGGCCGCGGCGTGCGGGCCCGTCCGGGACGGACGGTGAGCGCCGAGTCGAAGGGCTCCGGCATGGTCGAGGTGCGCGTGGCGCACCTGGGCCTGGACCGGACCACCAATTCGCCCGTGGTGATCCTGCAGGAGAAGGACGGCCCCAAGGTCCTGCCCATCTGGATCGGACCGGGCGAGGCCAGCGCCATCGCGATGGAGCTGGCGGGCGTCAAGTTCGCCCGGCCGCTGACGCACGACCTCCTGCGGCAGGTCATCACCGGCCTGCGCGGCGAACTGCGGCGCGTGCTCATCACGGCGGTGAAGGAGAACACCTACTTCGCCGAGCTCCACATCCACCGTGACGGGGATGTGATCCAGGTGGACGCGCGGCCCTCGGACAGCATCGCGATCGCCCTGCGCTGCAAGTCCCCCATCTTCACCAGCCGCGACCTGCTCGAACTGCCGTCGGGCTCGCTCACCGAGCCGGCCGAGCCGACGCCGCTCGACGCCGAGTCCCTCCAGGAGTATCTGCAGAAGCTCGATCCCGAGGACTTTGGCAAGTTCACGCCGTAGCGCCGCGGCGCTCCTGCTGCTGCTCACCGCGCCACCGCTGCTCGGCGCGCAGGGACCGGTCCCCGGGCCGCTGACGATCGCCGGCCGCGTCCAGCGCGTCCGGGCCGCCGACACGGTGGGGACCGCCGGCGTCTGGGTGGTGCTCCACCGCATCAGCATCAGGGCCCAGGGCCCGGTCGACTCGGTCCGCGCCGACGCGGCCGGCCGGTTCCGGTTCCGCGTCGCGGCCCCCGAGAGTTCGGCGGTGTACGCCGTCTCGTCCGCGTACGCGGGGATCGGGTATTTCGGCCAGCCGGTCGATGCGCGCGCCGGCCGCGGCGCGCCGCCCATCACGCTCATCGTCTACGACACGGCCACAACCGGCCCCCCGCTCACCGTGGCGATGCGGCACGTGGTCATCGCGCGGGCGGCCGCCGACGGCACCCGACGGATCCTCGACATCACCGAGGTCCGCAACGGCGGGACGACGGTCCGGGTCGGCGCCGACTCGCTGGCGGCGGTCTGGAGCCAGGCGTTCGCCAGCGACCTGGTCGAGCCGCGGCTCGGCGAGAGCGACGTGCCGGCCAGCGCGGTCACCTTCGTCGAGGGGCGCCTGCGCGTCGCGGCGCCGTTCCCGCCGGGCTCCAAGCAGATCGCCGCGTCCTACGTGCTCCCGCGCGGCGCCAGCCGCCTGCGCATCCCCGTGGACCAGCCGACGGCCCGCCTCGAGTTGCTGGTCGAGGACAGCACGTCCTCGGTGCCCGGACTCGCCGCGGCCGAACCGATCGAGCTCGACGGGCGGGCGTTCCGGCGGTTCGCCGCCGACAGTCTCGACGATGGCCGGGTGGTGACGGTCGAGTTCGGCGGCAGCGCCGGGCTCGGCGGGACCGGCCTGCTGGTCATGGCGCTGGCGCTCGCCGGGCTCGGCCTCATGGCCGGACTGGTGGTCGCGACCCGCAGGAAGGCCGTCGGCGCGCCGGCGGCCCGCGCGGCCGGCGCCGGCCGGTCCTCCGCCGACCGGGACACCGTGCTGGCCCAGCTGGTGGCGCTCGACGAGCGGTTCGCCGGCCGGGAGTCCGACACGGCGCCCGACGACTGGGCCGCGTACCAGCGCCGCCGGGCCGAGCTGAAACGGACGCTCGCGACGCTGCTCCCCGACCGCTGAGGGCGCGCCGGGCCGCGGCACCGTCACGTCGCCGCGCTTGCGCCGCCCCGCGCACGCGGCCACATTGCCTGCACAACCGTTCGACGAACAGGGATCCCGGAAGCCGGTGTGAGTCCGGCACGGCCCCGCCACTGTAACGGGTATCGGGACGGCCGCATGCGTCCCACCGCCGCCCATCATCGCCACTGGCCTCGGCCGGGAAGGCGGGCGGCGGACCCGGAGTCAGGAGACCTCCCTGTTCGCTCCAGCCGTCAACCCCCTCGCGGGAGGGTCGGTGGCGCGTCGTTGCGCCGTGTCGCTCATTCCGTTCGTCGTCGCCGCCGGCCTGCTCACCGGCTGTGGCCGCGAGGCCGCCCGCGAACCGGCCGGACTCACGGACGACTGGGGCCGCGCGGTCCGCCTGGCGGGTCCGCCGGTCCGGATCGTCTCGCTCTCGCCGGCGGCGACCGAACTGGTGTTCGCCCTGGGCCTCGGGGACAGGCTGGTCGGGCGCACGTCCTGGTGTGACTGGCCGGCGGCGGCCGCCGCCGTGACCGACGTGGGCAACGGTATCGGGCCGAACGTCGAGGCCATCGCCGCCCGCCATCCCGACCTCGTCCTGCTCTATCCGTCGGATGCCAACCGCGCCGCCGCCGACCAGCTCGCCGCGCTCGGCATCGCCGTGGCGGCCCTGCGCCAGGACGCCATCGCCGACTGGCGGGGCATGGTCCGCTGGGTGGGTCGGGCCGCGCGCGTCGGCGCGCGGGCGGACTCCCTGCTGGCGGACTTCGACCGGCGGCTGGCGGCGGCGCAGGCGAGAGCGGGCGGGACGCACCGGCCCAGCGTGTTCATCGCGGTCGGCGCCAACCCGCCGCTGGCGATCGGGTCGGGGAGCTTCCTGTCCGAGCTCGTCGAGCTGGCGGGCGGGCGGAACGTCTTCGCCGACCTGCCCGGTCCCAGCGGGCCGGTGAGCCTGGAGGCCGTGGTGGCGCGTGACCCGGCGTGGGTGGTGGTCCCGGGGCCGGACTCGGTCGCCGCCGGCCTCGCGCGCCGGCCGGGCTGGCGGGCGATCGGCGCCGTCCGGCGCGGCCGGGTGCTGGGCGTGGACGGCAGCAGCTTCGACCGGCCCTCGCCCCGGCTCCCTGAAGCCGTGGCCGCGCTGGCGGAGCGGCTCGTGGCCGCGTCCGGTCGCCGGTGATGCGGCCGGGCCGCGGCGTCTTCGTCCTCGCACTGGCGCTCGCCGCGCTGGCGGCGGCGGTCGCCGGTCTGCTGGTCGGAGGATCCGACCTGTCCGCCGGCGCGGCGCTGCGCGCGCTGGCCGGCGGCGGCGAGGAGACGGCGCGCGCCATCGTCCGCGATCTGCGGGCGCCGCGGGTCGCGCTGGGATTCCTGGTCGGGGGCGCACTCGCCGTCTCCGGCGCCGCGCTGCAGGCCGTGGTCCGCAATCCGCTGGCGGACCCGTACCTCCTCGGGCTGTCCGGCGGGGCGTCGCTGGGCGCGGTGCTGGCGATCACCGCGGGCGCGGGCTCGATCTGGGCCATGCCGGCGGCGGCCTTCCTGGGCGCGCTGCTGGCGATCGCGGCGGTGTACCGGCTCGCGCTGGTCGCCGGCGGCCTGCTCGACGGCCGGGTGCTGCTGCTGGCCGGTGTCGTCGTCGGCGCCTTCGCCGGCGCGGTGACCAGCGGCATCCTGTCGGTGGCGGAATCGGCGCGGGTGCGCTCGGCCCTGGTCTGGCTGCTGGGCGGCCTGGGTGGCGTGAGCTGGCCAGGCGTCGTGGCGCTCGCGGCGTATTCGGTGCCGGGCCTGCTGGTGCTGGCGCGCGAGGCTCGGGCGCTCGACCTCCTGGCCCTCGGCGAGGAACCGGCGGTGCACCTGGGCGCCGACGTGAAGCGCACCAAGCGGCGCGTCTACCTGGCCGCCTCGCTGCTCACCGCGGCGACGGTGGCCGCGGCCGGCATCATCGGGTTCGTCGGCCTGGTGGTGCCGCATGCGATCCGGCTGGTGCGGGGACCCGGCAACCGGGGCCTGCTGCCGTCGGCGTTCGTCCTGGGCGGCGTCCTGCTGGTGGCCGCCGACGCCGTGGCGCGCACCGCGTTCGCGCCCCTGGAACTGCCGGTCGGCGTGCTCACGGCGGTCATCGGCGTCCCGCTGTTCGCGCTGCTGCTCCGGCGCAGCGTCGCGAGGCCCGCGCCGTGACGGCCAGCGCCGCGTTCCTTCTCGAGGGCGCCACGGTGCGGTATGCCGGCACGTCGGGTCCGCAGCTCGCGGACGCCACGTTCGCGGTCGGCGCGGGTGAATGCGTCGCGCTGGTCGGCCCGAACGGCGCCGGGAAGACCACGGCGCTCCGGGCGCTGCTCGGCGTGGTGCCGCTGGCCGGCGGCGCGGCCCGGGTGTTCGGGCGCGACACGGCGGCGTGGGACCGCGGCGCACTCGCGCGGGAGGTCGGCGTCGTGGCCCAGCGCGAGGAACCGGCCTTCCCCATGCGGGTCGGCGAAGCGGTGGCGATGGGCCGGTACCCGCACCTCGGTCCGTGGGCCGGCCCCGGGGCCGTCGACCGCGCGGCGGTCGCACGGGCTCTGCGCCTGGCCGACGTGGAGGATCTCGCCGACCGGTGGGTCCAGACGCTGTCGGGCGGCGAGTGGCAGCGGGTGCGCCTGGCCCGCGCCCTGGCGCAGGAGCCGAGAGCGCTGGTGCTCGACGAGCCGACGAGTTCGCTCGACCTGCGCCACGAGATGGAGCTGCTCGAGGCCGTGCTGGCGCTGGTCCGTGACCGCGGGCTCGCGGCCCTGGTCGTCTCCCACCACATCAACGCGGCGGCGCGGTTCGCCGACCGCCTGGTGCTGTTCGACGGCGGGCGCGTGGCGGCCGACGATACGCCGGCACGGGTCCTCACGGCCGAGCGGCTGAGCGCCGTCTTCGGCTGGCCCGTCGCGGTGCACGCCACCCAGGACGGCGCGCCGCAGCTCTATCCGCTCCGGCGCCGTCCCGTCGCCGGATCATGACCATGAACCCCTTCGACACGACAGGTCCCATGCGCACCTCCCGTCTCGTCCTCGCCGCCGCGATCGCCTTCGCCGCTCCCGCCGGCCTCCGCGCCCAGGAGCGCGACACCGTGACCCTGGCGCCGATCGTCGTCACGGCGACCCGGCTGCCGTCGCCGGCCAGCGCGCTGGCGAGCAGCGTGACGGTCCTCGACGGCGAGGCGCTGCGTCGCGCCGGCGTCACGACCGTCGCCGACGCCCTCCGGTCGGTGCCCGGCATCGCGCTCGCCCGGGCGGGGTCGCCCGGCGCCCAGACGTCGCTGTTCCTGCGCGGTGGAGAGAGCGACTACGTGCGCCTGCTGCTGGACGGCGTGCCGGTCAACCAGGCCGGCGGGTTCCTCGACCTGGCCGATCTCTCGACCGACAACGTCGAGCGGATCGAGATCGTCCGCGGGCCCGCGAGCGTGCTGTACGGCTCCGAGGCGGTGACCGGCGTGGTGCAGGTGATCACCCGGCGCGGCCGGGGCGTCCCCCGGGTCTCGCTGTCCCTGGGCGCCGGCACGGCCGGCGCCGGTGAGGCGGCGGCGGGCGTGTCGGGCGGGTCCTCCCGGCTGGCGCTCAGCGCCGGCGCCACGGCCGCCGTCGCCGACGGCGTGGAGGCGTTCAACAGCCGGTACGCGCGGCAGGCCGTGAGCGCGCGCGCCGTCTGGACGCCCGATGGGCGCACCGATGTCGGTCTGGCGGTGCGGGGCAGTGCGTCGACGTACCGCTATCCGACCGACGGCTCGGGCGCCGCGGTCGACAGCAACCAGGCCCAGCGGCGCCGCGCCGCGGCCCTCAGCGTGGACGCCGGCCGACGGCTGACGGACCGGGTGGAGGTCCGGGTGCTCTTGGGCCTCCATGTGCAGCGCGACAGCGTCGACGATGCCACGGACGGGCCCGCCGACACGCTGGGCATCTGGGCCTACGAGAGCGGCGCGACGACCAGCCGCGCGTCGGCCGATCTGCGGGCGAACGTGCGCGCGGGTCGGGGTGCCGTCCTGACCGTCGGCGCGTCGGCCGAACAGCAGCGCGAGGTGGGCCACACCAGCTTCCGCAGCGCCTTCGGCGCCGGCGGCGGCAGTACCGACGTGGAGCGCACCGACCGCGCCCTCTACGCGCAGGCCGTGGCCGAGCGCGGCGCCGTGGGGCTGCAGGCCGGCCTGCGGGTGGACGACAGCCGCACCTTCGGCGGCCACGGCACCTGGCGGGTCGGGGTGTCGTACCGGCTGGCGCCGGCGACCCGTCTGCGTGCCGCCCTCGGCACGGCCTTCAAGGAGCCGACGTTCGGCGAGATCCACAGCACCGGCTACTCGATCGGGAATCCGGCCCTGCGGCCCGAGCGCGCCCGCAGCTGGGAGGCCGGGCTGGAGCAGTCCCTCGCCGCCGGCCGCGCGCGGCTCTCGGCGACCTGGTTCGACCAGCGTTTCCGCGACCTGATCCAGTACACCTTCGTGACGGCGGGCCCGGCCGACCCCAACTACTACAACGTGGCCGCCGCCGATGCCCGCGGGCTGGAAGTCCAGCTCGCCGTGGATCCGAGCAGGTCGCTGGCACTGCGCCTGACGTACGACTGGCTCGACACCGAGGCGGCCGATTCGGGGTTCGACGGCGCCGTCTTCGCCGAGGGTCGGCGGCTGCTGCGCCGCCCGGCGCACGCGGCGTCGCTCGCCGCCGAGTGGCACGGGCCGCGCGTGCGCCTGGGGTCGCGGGTGATGGCCGTCGGGTCGCGCGACGACCTCGACTTCGGCACGTTCCCGGCGGTCCGGGTGACGCTCCCGGGCTACGCGCGACTCGATGCCTGGGGCCGGCTGGCGCTGGGGCAGGCCGGCGCGGGCACCACCGTGGCCCTCACCCTGCGCGTCGAGAACGCGGCCGGGGCGGACATCAGGGAGATCCGGGGCTTCCGGACGCCCGGGCGGCGGGTGATGGCCGGGGCGAGCATCGGCAGGTAGCGCACTTTGCCGTGGCCCCGCCCGCGGGCTAGCTTGGGCCATCCCGTCACGTGGAGGCGACCGTGCGTCGACGCTGGGGCGTTCTGGTGGGGGGTGCGCTCGCCCTCGCGGCGGGTCGTGCGCCGGCGGCCCTGGCGCAGCAGGCCATCGCCGTCGGCGAGCGCGTCAGCGGGTCGCTCGGTCCCGGCGACGAGACATTGCGCAGCGGCGAGTTCGCGGACGCCTTCGTGCTTCAGGGGCGTGCCGGTCAGCGCCTCACTCTGCGGTTGCGCTCCAGCGCCTTCGACGCCTACCTCCTGGTGCGGGGGCCCGCCGGCTTCACCCAGGACAACGACGATGACGCGTCCCAGCGCGGCTCGCGCGACGCCCGGCTCGATCTGTCGCTGCCGAACGACGGCGCCTACCGGATCGTCGCCACCTCGTACAGTCCCGGTGAGCGCGGCGCGTACCAGCTGAGCGTCGAGGGTGGCGGCGGTACCGCCGCGGCGGCCCCGGCCCCGGCCGCGGCGGCGGCGGCGGCCGGAGGGACGGTGTCGCTGGGCCAGAGCGTGGCCGGGCGGCTCGAGCCGGGCGACGGCCGTCTGACGGGCGGCGAGTGGGCCGACCGGTACGCCTTTGCGGGCACCCGAGGCCAGCGGCTCGAGATCCGCCTGGCGTCGTCGGCGTTCGACCCCTACGTGGCCATCCGGGGCGCCGGCGGCTTCACCGCCTTCAACGATGACGACGTGAACGGCGGCACGACCGGTTCCCGCCTGGTCGTCACGCTTCCGGCCGACGGGGCCTACGAGATCGTGGCGACCAGCTATGCCCCCGGCGAGACCGGCCCCTACCAGCTCTCCGTCGCCGGCACCGGCGCGGTGGTGGCGGGCGCGGGCGCCGCCGTCGATGCCGCCGACCTGGTCCTCGGCCGCCCCGTCACGGGCGCCCTCGCCGTCGGCGACGACACGCTGCCCTCCGGCGAGTTCGTGGACCGCTACCGGTTCAGCGGCGCCAGCGGCCAGCGGCTGGCGATCGACCTCACCGCGTCGGCGTTCGATGCCTACGTCCTCCTGATCGCGCCCTCGGGCCGGCAGGAGGAGAACGACGACGCCGTCGCCGGCGCGACCGACAGCCGTCTGGAGACGGTGCTGTCCGAGACCGGCACCTACACGATCCTCGCCACCAGCTACCGTCGCGGCGAGACCGGCGGCTACCGGATCGCCGTGAACCCGCTCGGGGCCGGCGGCCGCGCCGCCG